>DASXAM010000131.1:0-3909 GCA_036404275.1 Allostellaceae bacterium | reverse complement strand
GCGGCAAAGTCGCGGCATTCCTTGCGGAACCGGTCGATCGGCACACTGTCCTTCGATTGGCCGGCGGCGCGGTACTTTTCCTCGACGAGCCATTCGATCGGCAGCCCGTGGCAATCCCAGCCCGGCACATAGGGCGCGTCCTTGCCCAGCATTTGCTGCGAGCGGTTGACGACGTCCTTCAGGATCTTGTTGAGCGCGGTGCCGAGATGGATTTCGCCATTGGCGTAAGGCGGCCCGTCATGCAGCACGAATTTGTCGCAACCGCGCGAGGCGTCGCGCAGCTTTTGGTAAAGGCCCATCGCCTCCCAACGCGCGAGCAGCCCCGGCTCGCGCTTGGGCAGGTCGCCGCGCATCGGGAAGCTTGTCTTGGGCAGAAAAACAGTCGGACGATAGTCCCTGGGCATGGCAAAGCCTCGGGTCGAATGATGCGAAAAAGCGAAAGCGCCCCGATCCTCAATCGAGGACCGGGCCGGTAATTCGCCGCATCCAGCCGCCGCCCGTCGCCATCGCCGAGATATAGCAGCACCGGCCGGCGAATTCGAGAGCCGATCGAGGGCTCGGAACCTGACTTCGGCCATGGCTTTGCGGAGCGGCGAGCTTCGAACCCGATCGATTGTTTGGGTGTCGGTGCGCTCGGCGGCACGCATCAGACACAATACAAATCAAATTATCGTGAGTTCATCTGCATGACAGATTACTTCCGTATTGTGAGCCCGCATCGCTGCGAGCGAGCGGCATTTTTGATCGAGGGAGGTGCGGGATGACATCCGTGCAACGCGCCGGACGCATGGCGGCGCTGGGCCTGACGCTGCTGACCGGCGGCGGCCTCACCGTCACATCGGCGCAGGCCGCCTTTGTCATGACGCTGACCGAGCAAGGCGGCAACGTCGTCGTCAACGGAAGCGGCACAATCGACTTGGCCGACCTCAGCTTTTCAACGTCTCTTCTGATCATAAACGGCGAAATCGTCCCGGCTGGGGGCCTGATCGTCACCGTGCCGGCACCATTCACATTCGCCGATAGTTATACCGGATTCTCCGGACCGGCGAGCTTCGGTGATGAGGTCAAGACCTCTGAAAATAGCGGCAGCGGCGACGCCGTCGGGATGTCTGCGGAAGCCCCGCTGCTTCTCGTGCCGCAGGGCTACGTCTCCGGCAATTCGCTGTCGGACAGCGCGACCTATGACAATCAGACTTTTGCCAGTCTCGGCGCAACGCCCGGCACTTATGTTTGGCATTGGGGAAGCAGACCGAATGCGGACAGCTTTACGCTCGATATCATAGCGCCCGCTGTGCCGGAGCCTTCAGCCGCGCCGCTTTTGGCCTTGGCGCTGGGCGTTGCCGGCCTCTTGGCGGCGCGCCGACAAGCCTCAGCCGAGGGGCTTTTTCGATGCGGCGTATCGGAGGTCCAGCGTCGTCCGAGCGATAGGCGCTCGCTCGCCGTATACGCCCTCAGCCCGTCCCTTCGACAATAAAGGCGCGAGCGCTCGAATTGGCCAGCCGGTTCGGCAATATCTTCTGGTATTCCGGGGAGTTGTACCAGCGCTTGATTGCACCGGCGTCGGCAAATTCCAGGATCACGATACGTTTCGGCTCGATGGTGCCTTCGATCAACTCGGTCGCGCCGCCTCTAACAAGGAAGCGGCCGCCATATTGCGCCAGCGTGGCGCCGACCGCTTCCCGGTAAGGCGCCATTGCATCCATGTTGGTGATTTCGAGCTCGACGACAAAATACGCCGGCATTCCGGCCTCCCGTCCACACTTCGCTGCCGGCAGCTTAGGCCCGCGCGAGGAACGGGGAAAGCGCTGCCGGCAGCACCTACCCGATCGGTGGCGGACGGCCTTATAGTTGCCGGGTGTGTCCTTCAGGAGCGTTCTCTTGCCGCTCGACATTCTGCCCAGCGTCTGCCCCCATGATTGCCCGAGCGCCTGCGCTCTAGAGGTCGAGCGCGTTGACGGGAACCGGATCGGGCGCATTCGCGGGGCGACGGCGCAGACCTACACGGCGGGGATTGTCTGCGCCAAGGTCGCGCGCTATGGCGAGCGCCAGCACCATCCGGATCGGCTGAGCCGGCCGCTGCGCCGGGTCGACGACAAGGGTGGCGGCGTTGCTTCATTCGTGGCGATCTCGTGGGAGGATGCGCTCGACGAGGTGGCCGAGCGGCTGACCCGTGCGGCGCAGCGCTACGGCTCCGAGACGGTGTGGCCCTATTACTATGCCGGCACCATGGGTGTGGTGCAGCGCGACGGCATCAACCGGCTGCGGCATGCGATGCGCTATTCGCGCGAGGATTTGTCGATCTGCAACATGCTGTCCGATACCGGCTGGCGCGCCGGGGTCGGGGTCAAGCGCGGCGTCGACGGCCGCGAGATGGCGAAATCGGACCTGATCGTCGTCTGGGGCGGGAACCCGGTCTCGACCCAAATCAATGTGATGACCCATGTCACCACGGCACGCCGCGAGCGCGGCGCCAAGCTCGTCGTCATCGACCCCTACCGCACCGGCTCCGCCGAGGCTGCCGATTTGCATCTGGCGCCCTTGCCCGGCACCGACGGCGCCCTCGCGTGCGCGGTCATGCATGTGCTGTTCAAGGAGGGCTATGCCGACCGGGCCTATATGGCGCGCCATACCGACGACCCCGCGGGGCTCGAAGCCCATCTCGCCACCCGAGATCCCTCTTGGGCGGCGGCGATCACCGGGCTCCCCGAAGCGGCGATCGTCGATTTCGCCCGGCTCTATGGCCGCACCCGGAAGAGCTATATCCGCGTCGGCTACGGATTTTCGCGCTCGCGCAACGGGGCGGCGCAGCTTTTCGCGGTGACCTGCCTGCCCTCGGTGACGGGTGCCTGGCAATACGAAGGCGGTGGCGCCCTCTATTCGAACCACGGCCTCGTTCCGCTCGACCGCACACTCGCCGAGGGGCTCGATGTCCTCGACCCTTCAACCCGCATCCTCGACCAGTCGCGCATCGGTCCGGTCCTGGCCGGCGACCCCGACGACCTCGGCGACGGACCGCCGGTCACCGCCCTCTTCGTCCAGAACACCAATCCGATGGTCGTGGCGCCCGAATCGGGCCTCGTTGCCAAAGGCTTTGCCCGCGATGATCTCTTTATTTGCGTGCACGAGCAGTTCCTGACCGAGACCGCGGCGATGGCCGATATCGTGCTGCCGGCGACGACCTTTCTCGAGCACGACGATTTTTATACCGCGGGCGGCCACACCTACTTGCAGATCGGCCGCGCGGTCGTGCCGCCCCATGCCGAGTGCCGCTCGAACCACGATGTGATCTGCGCCTTGGCAAAGCGCCTGGGCGCCCGCCATCCGGGCTTCGAGATGAGCGCGATCGAGGTGATCGACCACACCTTGCGTGCGAGCGGCTTGCCGTCGGTCGCCGAATATCCGGCGGATGGCTGGCTCGATTGCCGCCCGCCTTTTGCGACCGGCCATTTCCTCGACGGCTTTGGCCATGCCGACAAGAAATTCCATTTCCGCGCCGATTGGGCCGCCCTCGGTCATGACCACACACGGCTATCGGCGTTTCCCGACCATGCCGCGATCACCGACGACGGCGACCCCGAGCGGCCGTTCCGCCTCGTCGCGCCGCCGTCGCGCTCGTTCTTGAACACGAGCTTCAATAACACCCCCTCGGGCATTGCGCGCGAGGGCCGGCCGGCCGCGCTCGTCCATCCTGTGGCACTCGCCCGGCTCGGCCTCGCCGACGGCAACCGGGTGCGGCTCGGCAACGCCAAAGGCAGCGTCGTTCTCCACGTCAAGGCGTTCGACGGCTTGCAGCCGCGCGTCGTTGTCGTCGAGGGGATTTGGCCGAACCGGGCGTTCGAGGAGGGGATCGGCATCAACCTGTTGACCAGCGCCGACCGTGGCTTGCCGCGCGGCGGTGCGGTGTTTCAC
>DASXAM010000130.1:0-33531 GCA_036404275.1 Allostellaceae bacterium | reverse complement strand
TGAGCCTGGCGGTTTTTATTCCGATCAGCGGCTGGACCGCGGACCGGTTCGGCGCCCGCCGAGTGTTCAGCCTGGCGATCGTCGTCTTTACCCTGGGCTCGGTCGGCTGCGGCATGTCGAACTCGCTTGCCGCCTTGGTCGCCGCGCGCATCCTCCAGGGGATGGGCGGCGCGCTGATGGTCCCGGTCGGGCGCCTCGTGCTGCTGCGCACCGTGCCCAAATCCGGGCTGGTGCGGGCGATGTCGTTTGTCAGCGTGCCGGCGCTGATCGGCCCGGTCATGGGACCGCCGGTCGGCGGCTTTATCGTCACCTACGCTTCGTGGCGCTGGATATTCTTTATCAATATTCCGATCGGCGTGCTGGGCGTCGTCCTCGTCAATTTGCTGATCGGCGATGTCAAGGAGGTCGGGCGCCGGCCATTCGATTTTGCCGGGTTCGCGCTGACCGGGGTCGGGCTAGCGACCCTTGCCTTCGGCTTCGAAAATGTCGGCCGGGGCGCCTTGCCGACCTCGGTCGTCGTCGGTCTGGTGGCGGTCGGGGTGCTGTGCCTCCTCTTTTATATTCGCCACGCCTACCGGGTCGAGCATCCGATCATCGACCTTGCGTTGTTCAAAATTCCGACCTACGCCGCGGCCTCGGCCGGCGGTTTTTTGTTTCGCACCGGGCTCGGCGCCTTGCCGTTTCTGCTGCCGCTGATGCTGCAAATCGGTTTCGGCCTCGATGCGCTGCATTCGGGCCTGCTGACATTCGCCAGCGCTGCGGGGGCAATGCTGATGAAGACGAGCGCGGTGCGCATTCTGCGCGCCTTCGGCTTTCGCACCGTGCTGGTCGGCGATGCGGTGCTGAGTGCTGCGTTTCTGGTCTGCTACAGCCTGTTCCGCCCGTCGACGCCGCATTTTGTGATTTTTGCCGCACTGCTCGCCGGCGGGTTTTTTCGCTCGCTGCAAATGACCAGCATCAACACCTTGGGCTATGCCGATGTGCCGCCGGCGCTGCTGAGCCGGGCGACGAGCCTGTCGAGCATGGCCCAGCAGCTGTCGCAAACCGCGGGTGTCGCAACCGCCGCATTGCTGCTCCATACGGTGCTGGTGCTGCGCGGCGGCACCGCCTTGGCCGCGGCCGATTTCTACCCGGTCTTTATCGGCGTCGCGGTGATCTCGCTGTTATCGGTGCCGTTGTTTTTGACGATCTCCCCCGACGCCGGCGCGGAAGTCAGCGGCCGCGCCCCGGCACGCTGAGTCAGGTGTCGAGGAAATGTTTCCCGGGATGAGAGGCCGCAGTTTAGCACGCTATACGTCGCGTAACCGGCGCGTGATTAACGGGGCATCGTCTCCAACCGCAGAATTTTCGAAATCGGAGACCAGTGCGGGTGCCTCCATTTGAAGCATTTTATAAATTAAACCAGAGACGTGACGCATCTCGAAATCACCTTCAGTGGCACCGCGTAAAGACAGAAAATGGCGTAAGGAGCGGGCATTTGCGGTGACTACGATTCTGGTCTCTGTAGCGTTAGGCAATACGCTACGCGAGGCCGAGCGAATGGCCCGCAGCTGTTCCTTGCCCTCAAGGCCGGGCTCGTTTTCGGATCCGAGCAGCGATTGGATCGTGTGGTACGCGACCTGCGCCGCCTCGACCGCGGTGTTCCAAGCCGCTAAGGCTTCGGGGATCCGTTCTAAACCCGCCGGCGGCAGGAATTCTGCCCTGGAGTGGTCATGATATTGTTGCGACAACTGGCTGAACGAGAAACCGATCCGATGACGCACCAACTGATGCGTAAAGGATCGCGAAACACCATCCAGCAGAAATGACCAGCTGGCATGTTCGAGGACGCTGTCGTGCCCTTGGTCAATTAGATTTGCGATATAAGCGGCGTTATCGCGGGGCGACTGGCGTGCGCCAAAGGACATGTAACAAATGCGCCCTGCAAACTCGACCAAACGCTCGGCGTCGCTGACCGGGCCTTCATGCCAGGTTTCGTTGCGCGCCGCCAAAAAATCTCGATAAGCGGTCGTGAACTGCGGGCGCGCCAAGAGATATAGGGTCGCGATCACTGCTTTGTACCTGGGGGTGGACCCGATGGAAATTGGGCTTCCAGCTTTTGCAATCGTTGCTCGATTGTACCAAGGTCAATCTTCGATCCTATGGCGTCGACTTTTGCCTGGAGGGCACCGACTTCAAGCTTTACCTGCTGTATGCTGATCAAATAATTGAGAAAATAGGCCAAAACGCCGCCAGCGATAGCGGTTCCCAATGGGATCAAGGCACTTCTAGACTGGATGCGCCAGCCCGCGCGCTCGACCGCCGTATCGACGCGGTTACGAACGTCTAGAAAATCTCCCGACAGTGCCCCCAACAATTCCTCCCCGATCGGCGAGTCAGGCGCTCCAAGACCGGGCTCCGCCCCTGACAGGCGGAACAACATCAAGCGCATAATGCGCTGGCCGCGCTCAAGGGCGAAGGTTTCTCTCGCCATATTTATAACTGTCAGATGCAAGGGGCCCTGATAACCTGGATCAACATGACCTGGGTTGGTCGTGAGCAGGCCAGCCAGAGATACTCTTGTTGACGGCGGAAATCCAATCGCAGCTACATCTGTTGGCAATTGCAGCCTCTCAGCAGTACGGACGACAGCTGTCTCACCAGTCTTCAGTTGGTGACGTTCCTTCCCGCGATTAGAACTGCCGAGCTTCCCATCCGTGGCGCCGGGAAGAAAAATACCGCCTATCGTAAGGTCGAGGCTTGCTCCTCGCACTGGCGAGGTCCGGGCCCCTAGTCGACTGACATCAAAGCCGTCGATTAGCGAAGGGCGAGCGCGCAACAAGCGCTCGACCTCTTCCCTTCGCAGGAGTGTCATGCCGACTCCCCAGCAAGGTTTATATTCCCTCCCGCCGAGCCTGGATAGAGCTCTCAGGTGTCGAGAAAGCTGCGCAATTTGCGCGAGCGGCTCGGGTGCTTCAACTTGCGCAAAGCCTTGGCTTCGATCTGGCGGATGCGCTCGCGGGTCACCGAGAATTGCTGGCCGACCTCTTCGAGCGTGTGGTCGGTGTTCATGCCGATGCCAAAGCGCATGCGCAGCACGCGCTCCTCGCGCGCGGTCAGCGAGGCCAGGACCCGCGTCGTCGTCTCGCGCAGATTGGCGTGGATCGCGGCATCCAACGGCAAGACCGCGTTCTTGTCCTCGATAAAGTCGCCGAGATGCGAATCCTCCTCGTCGCCGATCGGTGTTTCGAGGCTGATCGGCTCCTTGGCGATCTTCAACACCTTGCGCACCTTTTCCAAAGGCATCGCGAGCTTTTCGGCGAGCTCCTCCGGGGTCGGCTCGCGGCCGATCTCGTGCAGCATCTGGCGCGAGGTGCGCACCAGCTTGTTGATCGTCTCGATCATGTGCACGGGGATGCGGATCGTGCGCGCCTGATCGGCGATTGAGCGGGTGATCGCCTGACGGATCCACCAGGTGGCATAGGTCGAGAATTTGTAGCCGCGGCGATACTCGAATTTGTCGACCGCCTTCATCAGCCCGATATTGCCTTCCTGGATCAGGTCGAGGAATTGCAGCCCGCGGTTGGTGTATTTCTTGGCGATCGAGATGACGAGGCGCAGATTGGCCTCGACCATCTCCTTTTTTGCCCGGCTCGCCTCGCGCTCGCCGCGCTGCACGGTCTGCACGACGCGGCGCAGCTCGGAAATCGGCAATTTCGCTTCCAGGGCGATCTCAGCGATTTGCGCGCGCAATTTCAGAATTTCGGCGGCATGCCGCTCGGGCAGCCGTGCCCAGCCGCGGCCGGGCAGCATCGAGACGCGGACGAGCCAATCGCCGGCGAGCTCATTGCCGTAATGCTGCTCGAGAAACTCGCTGCGCCGTACTCCGACGCTTTCGGCCAGCCGCAGCAGCCGGCCTTCGTCGCTGACCAGCCGGCGGTTCAAATCGTAGAGCTGCTCGACCAGATGCTCGATGCGGGCGTTGTTGAGCCGGATGCGCTTGACGTGCTCGATCACCTGGGTCTTGAGCTTTTCATAACGGCGCTCGGTGACGCGCGGCAGCGCCTCGCCCTTTTGCAGCGCGGCGATGCGCTGGTCCTGGAGCTTGTGCAGCTTTTTGTGGAATTCGGCGATCGCGTCAAAGCTGGCAAGCACGCCGGGCTTCAGCTGGGCTTCCATCGTCGCCAGCGAGATCGAGCTCTCTTCGACCTCCGCCTCCTCGGCGACGAGCTCGCCCTCGATCGCGCCGTCCTCGGCTGCAATCGCCTCGCCGCTCTCCCCGGTGGCATCCGCGTCGGCTTCCGCCTCGGCCGCCGTCGGCGTCTCGGCCGCCGCCTGCTCGAACCCGCCGCTGCCGTAGGTGGCGTCGAGATCGATGATGTCGCGCAACAGCATCTTGCCTTCGTTCAAGGCGTCGCGCCAAAGGATGATGGCGCGGATCGTCATCGGGTTCTCGCAGATCCCGCCGATCATCATCTCGCGGCCGGCCTCGATGCGCTTGGCGATCGCGATCTCGCCTTCGCGCGACAGCAGCTCGACCGAGCCCATCTCGCGCAGATACATGCGCACCGGGTCATCGGTGCGGCCGACATCGTCGTCATCGAGATTGCCGCGGACCTCGCCGTCACCCTCCTCGGTCTCGGCCGCAGCCGGCTCCTCGCTCTCCTCGCTCTCGATCAGGTTGATCCCCATTTCCGAGAGCATCGTCATCGTGTCCTCGATCTGCTCCGAGGACACTTGGTCTTGCGGCAACGCGGCGTTGAACTCGTCATAGGTCAGGTAGCCCCGCTCCCGACCGCGCACGAGCATCTTTTTGATCGCCGCCGCGAGTGTGTCGAGCAGCGGCGCTTCGGCTGCTTCCTCCCGGGTTTCGGTCACTTCGGCCGTGCCTGCCGCCTTGCTCGCCATGCCACCATCCCTAGAAGAGTTCTACTACGGCCCCAATCGGACCAAACGCCAATTCATTGTCGCCGGGCGCCGATCGCGCCGCGGCCTCGCCGCCCATCATCGCCCGGAGCCCGCTGCCATGGCCGCCTGCGCACCGTCCGGGGCCGGCGCCATTTCGCCGATCGGGTCGTTGCCGGATATGGCGACGACGGACGGCTCCTCTCGGGTCAGCATGCCGACCACATGGGTCCATTCGCCGCGCGCGGAGTTGGGGTCGGAGCGCCGCGCCAGAAACCCGGTATCGACCGACGGCGAAAAGAGTGCATCCACGGCCGCCGCGAACCCATTTTGGACTAGGTGTTGCCGCAGCGCCGGAGCGTCAAGCCCCGGCCGCAAAGCGGTGACCCCTAAAAGCTCGCGCCGCAGCTTGTCAAGTCCCTGCTCGGGAATTTCGAGCGCCGCAAACGATTCGGCGACCTCGTCGATCAGCTCGGGGTAATCGATAAGGATGCGGAACAGGATTTCGCGCTGGACCCGGCCCGAGGCGCGCGGCGGCGGTGGCGGTCCCTCGCGCACCGCGGTCCCGGCCGCCGTCCGTTTGCCACGGCGGCGCATCTCCCAAGGATTGCAACGCGCTTTGAACAAGGTTTCGAACTCGAACCGCACCGTCCGGTCGGCGATTGTGCCCGTGTGCTCCAAGAGCCGCGCCTGGATCTTGGCGAGCCGTTCCGGCGTGTCGCGCCGGGCACCGCCGACCTCGGATTCCCACAGCATGTCGGCGAGCGGCCGGGCCGCGGCCAGGACGCGTTCGAGTGCCGGGGCGCCGCCGGCGCGGATCAATGAATCCGGGTCTTCGCCCGGTGGCAATGCAGCAAAATGCAGGCTGAGCCCCGGCTGCAGCAGCGGCAGAGCGCGGTGCAGCGCGCGCAGGGCGGCGCGTTGGCCGGCGGCGTCGCCGTCGAAGCACAGGACCGGCTCCGGCCCGAGCCGCCACAATTCGCGTAGCTGGTGCTCGGTCAAGGCAGTGCCGAGCGGCGCCACCGCGGTCTGAAAGCCGGCGCGATGAAGCGCGATCACGTCCATATAGCCTTCGGTGACGATCGGGTCGGGGGTGTCCCCCTTGGCCGCGCGGGCCGCCGACCAGCCATAGAGCACGCGGCCCTTCTCAAACAGCGGATGCTCGGGCGAATTCAGATATTTGGGCTGGCCGTCGCCGAGCGTCCGGCCGCCAAAGGCGATGATCCGGCCGGCCCGGTCGCCGATCGGAAAGACGACCCGGCCGCGCAGAAAATCGAACGGCTCGCCGTTTTCCGGCCGGTGCAAAAGTCCGGCTTCGACAAGCAGCCCCTCCGGCACGCCGCTGCCGAGGCCGCGGCGCAAGGCCTGGCGCTCGTCCGGCGCCCAGCCGAGGCGAAAGCGCCGGATCGTGTCGTCGTCGAGCCCGCGGCCGACGAGATAATCGCGGGCACGGCCGCCGGCCGGCGACCACAGCCGCTCCTCGTAGAAGGCGGCGGCGGCTTCGAGCGCTTCGAGCAAGGTCTTTTGCCGTTGCGCCCGTTGCCGCTCTTCCGGCGTCGTCTCGGGGATCGCGATCCCGGCCTCGTTCGCCAGCCGCTCGACCGCTTCGAGAAAATCGAGATGCTGGGCGCGCATCAGATAGCCGACCGCGTCGCCATGCGCGCCGCAGCCGAAGCAGTGAAAGAACGACTTGTCCTCGACCACGTAAAAGGACGGCGTCTTTTCGTGGTGAAACGGGCAGAGCCCGGCATATTCGCGGCCGCGCCGGGTGAGCTTGACATTGCGGCTGATCAGCCCGGCCAGCGAAACCCGGTCGCGCAATTCGTCGAGAAACCCGGGCGGAAAGGCCATTGCGGTGCCGCCTCTATCCCAGAAGCCGTTTGACGATCGGGCCGGCACGGCCGAGATCGATGGCGGCGGCATGATGCCGGCGCAGCGCCGCCATAACCTTGCCCATATCCCTGATCCCCGCGGCGCCGGTTTCGCTGATCACCGCCCGTGCCGCCATCTCGATTTCGTCGTCGCTCATCTGGCGCGGCAGAAAGCCCTCGATGACCGCGATCTCGTCGAGCTCCTTTTGCGCAAGGTCGAGCCGGTTGCCCTGCTCGTAAAGCGCGATCGATTCGCGGCCCTGCTTGACCATGCCTTGCAGCATCGCCCCGATCTCGGCATCGGAGATGCTCTCGGCCTTGCCCGATCCGCGGGCGGCGACGTCGCGCTCCTTGAGTGCTGCCAGGATCAGCCGCACGGCCGAGACGGTGCGCGCATCACGTTCTTTCATCGCCTGCTTCAGGCGCTCGGCGAAGCTCTGACGCAGCATCGGCGCGTTCCCCCTCCGGGCGCGAGTTTAAGCTCGTTTGCGGTCGCTGCCGCGACAAATTTGACCCGCGGCGCGCCGGTGTTTGAAACGACGGCGAGAAAAAGCTATTCCTACAAGGCTCGGCTGCTCGCCTTTCCGATTTCCCGTGTGCGGCACGCGGCCTGCCAACAGGACCGGCTCCCGATGCGCGACCCGAGGCCGCGACCATCCGACTGCAACGCCGCCCTCGTGCTCGGCGACGGCACGGTGTTTTGGGGTCGCGGCTTCGGCGCCACCGGCACCGCCGTCGGCGAAGTGTGCTTCAACACCGCGATGACCGGCTATCAGGAGATCCTGACCGATCCTTCCTACGCCGCGCAGATCATCACCTTCACCTTTCCGCATATCGGCAATGTCGGCGCCAATGCCGAGGATGTCGAGACTGGGACGCCGGCGGCGCGCGGGCTCGTCGTGCATTTGGCGCCGACCGGACCGGCGAATTGGCGCGCGACCCGGCCGCTCGACGAATGGCTCAAAGCGCACGGGCTGGTCGGAATTGCCGGCGTCGACACCCGCCGCCTCACCCGGCTGATCCGCGACCAGGGGCCGCCGAACGGGGTCGTCGCGCATGACCCGCAGGGCCGGATCGACATTGCGCGACTGCAGGCGCAGGCGCGCGCCTGGCCCGGTCTCGAAGGCATGGATTTGGCGAAGGAGGTGACCTGCCGGCAGACCTATGAATGGACCGAGACGGTCTGGGAGCGCGAGCGCGGCTATGGTCGCCTCTGCGAGCCGCGCCACCATGTCGTCGCGATCGATTACGGCGCCAAGCGCAACATCCTGCGCATGCTCGCCGGCCATGGCTGCCGGGTGACCGTGGTGCCGGCGACCGCCTCGGCCGAGGACGTGCTGCGCCATCGCCCGGACGGCATTTTTCTGTCGAACGGACCGGGCGACCCGGCCGCCACCGCCGATTACGCGGTGCCGGTGTTACGCGAATTGATCGCCACGCAGACCCCGATCTTCGGCATCTGCCTCGGCCACCAGCTGCTGGCCCTGGCGCTCGGGGCGCGGACCGCCAAGATGGCGCGCGGCCATCGCGGCGCCAACCACCCGGTCAAGGATCTGGCGACCGGCCAAGTCGAGATCACCAGCCAGAACCACGGCTTTGTCGTCGACCCCGACAGCCTGCCCGGCGGTGTCGAGCCGACCCACCGCTCGCTCTTCGACCATTCGAACGAAGGGCTGCGCGTCCAGGGCCGGCCGATCTTCTCGGTGCAGCACCACCCCGAAGCCAGCCCAGGCCCGCAAGACAGCCATTACCTCTTCGAACGGTTTGTCGCGATGATGGATGGGAGCGGTCGGAACGACACGATCAATATCGGGCGGATCACAGGTGCTTGAGATGAGCGGCTGGCGCAAGCTGCGGAAAGAAGAGGCGGACCTAATTGCCGCGATCGTCCGGGACAGTCCTTGGGCGGAACAGGTGATGCGGTCGCTGCTCCTGCCATTCGTAAAAGACATGCCGGATGGCGGAATGGGCAGTCTCCGCTTCAAGGCCAGGGCTGACCGCGATCAACGCTTCGGTAAGGAAATCGGGGAAGTGATTTTCACCGATCAAGATGGGGTCACGGTCAGCGCTGCGGTGAATCTGGATAATAATGACGAGTTATTCGAATTGGATATTTGGAAGACCGATTCTTCTCCCTTGAAGAGATATCCCCAACCGGATGAGGTGCGGCGCCCTCGGGTTGAGTGTTAGTTCGGACGCGGTCCCGTGCCCAGGCGTAGCGACATCTCGTCGATCCCGGCAGCCTGCCGCGGGGTCGAGCCGATCCATCGCTCGCTGTTCGACAATTCGAACGAGGGGCTGCGCGTCGAAGGCCGGCCAATCTTCTCGGTACAGCACCACCCCGAAGCCAGCCCCGGCCCGCAGGACAGCCACTACCTCTTCGAACGGTTCGTCGCCCCGGTGGCGCAAACGTGATACCCTCATGCTCGCGCCGCACACGCGGGAAATCGGGAACAGAACGATGCACAAGGTTCTCTTGATCCAAGGAGCCAACATGGTATGGCTCGGCAAGCGAGAACCCGAGTTCTATGGCACGACAACGGCCGCCGAGCTCGATGCGATTGTGCTCAAGGAAGCAAAGGATCGCGACCTTGAGGTAGAGATCCGCTACACGAATGTCGAAGGCGAAGCGATCAATTGGATATACGAAGCGGCTTCCGGTGGCGCTGACGCGTTGCTCATGAATCCCGCCGGGTTCAGCACAGCAGGTTTCGCATTGCGCGATTGTCTGAAGGCAGTGCGCGGCCTTCCATATGTGGAGATTCATATTACGAATGTGGAGAAACGCGGCATTCATCCGGTAACTTCGGGAGAGGCCAATGGGGTGATCGCCGGTTTCGGCGTCGATTCTTATGTGGTGGCGCTCGACGCGATCAAGCGGATACTGTCGAAAAAGAATTCGTGAAGTGAAACTTAGCGACAGACCCTATCCGGCGGCCCGGAATAACTCGTGATCGGCCGGCCCTCTCCTCACGTTGCCATCCCGGCGAAGGCCGGGACAAGAGTTGTGCTCCGTGCCTAAGCGCACCGACATCGCGAGCATCCTGATCATCGGGGCCGGGCCGATTGTGATCGGGCAGGCTTGCGAGTTCGACTATTCGGGGGCGCAGGCAGTGAAGGCGCTGAAGACCGAGGGCTATCGGGTCGTGCTGGTCAATTCGAACCCGGCGACGATCATGACCGACCCGGAACTGGCCGACGCCACCTATATCGAGCCGATCACGGCGGAGATGGTCGAAAAGATCATCGCCCGCGAGCGGCCGGATGCGCTGTTGCCGACGATGGGCGGGCAGACTGCGCTCAATGTCGCGATGGCGCTCGCCCGCTCCGGCGTGCTCGAGCGCTATGGCGTCGAGCTGATCGGCGCCAAAGAACAGGCGATTGCCAAGGCCGAAGACCGGCTTTTGTTCCGCCGGGCGATGGACCGGATCGGGCTGGCTTCACCGCAAAGCCGTCTCGTCCGCACGATCGAGGAGGCGTTCGAAGCGCTCGACGAAGTCGGTCTGCCGGCGATCATCCGGCCGTCCTTCACCCTGGGCGGGGCCGGCGGCGGGATCGCCTACAACGCCGAGGAGTTCGAGGAGATCGTGCGCGGCGGGCTGCGGGCCTCGCCGGCGCATGAGGTCTTGATCGAAGAGTCGGTGCTCGGCTGGAAGGAATACGAGATGGAGGTCGTGCGCGACCGCGCCGACAACTGCATCATCGTCTGCTCGATCGAGAATATCGACCCGATGGGCGTGCATACCGGCGATTCGGTGTGCGTGGCGCCGGCATTGACCTTGACCGACAAGGAATACCAGCTGATGCGCAACGCCGCGATCGCGGTGTTGCGCGAGATCGGCGTCGATACCGGCGGCTCGAACGTGCAGTTCGCGGTAAACCCGGAGGACGGCCGGCTGGTCGTCATCGAAATGAACCCCCGGGTCTCGCGCTCCTCGGCGCTTGCGTCGAAGGCGACCGGTTTTCCGATCGCCAAGATCGCGGCCAAGCTCGCGGTCGGCTACACGCTCGACGAGCTCGCCAACGAAATCACCGGCGTCACCCCGGCCTCGTTCGAGCCGACGATCGACTACGTCGTCACCAAGATGCCGCGCTTCACCTTCGAGAAGTTTCCGGGGACCGAGCCGTTGCTGACCACGTCGATGAAGTCGGTCGGCGAGGCGATGGCGATCGGCCGCAGCTGGCCCGAATCGGTGCAAAAAGCCCTGCGTTCGATGGAAACCGGGCTCTCCGGTTTCGACGAAATCGCAATCGACGGCGTCGAAAGCGCCGGCAAGGATGCGGTCAAGGCGGCCCTCGCCCGGCCTGCGGCCGACCGGCTGCTCCTGATCGCGCAAGCCTACCGGCATGGACTGACGACGCCGGAAATTCATGCCGCCTGCCGCTTCGAGCCGTGGTTTTTGGAGCGCATTCGCGAAATCGTCGCTGCCGAGGAGCAGATCCGCTGCGACGGGCTGCCGCAAGATCGCCTCGGGCTGCTGCGGCTGAAGCAGATGGGCTTTTCGGATGCCCGGCTGGGAAACCTCGCCCGGCACGACGAGTACATCGTGGCGGCGCGCCGCCACGGGCTCGGGCTGCGGCCGGTCTATAAGCGCATCGACACCTGCGCCGGCGAGTTCGCGTCGCTGACCCCGTACATGTATTCGTGCTGGGAGGGCGACGGCGCGGGCGAGCCGGAATGCGAGGCCGATCCGAGCGAACGGCGCAAGGTGATCATCCTCGGCGGCGGCCCGAACCGCATCGGCCAGGGCATCGAGTTCGATTATTGCTGCGTGCACGCCGCCTACAGCCTCTCGGCGGCCGGCATCGAGACGATCATGGTCAACTGCAATCCGGAAACCGTCTCGACCGATTTCGACACGTCGGACCGCCTCTATTTCGAGCCTTTGACCAACGAGGACGTGGTCGAGATCGTCCATGTCGAGGAGCAGCGTGGCGCGCTGCTCGGCGTCATCGTCCAGTTCGGCGGGCAGACGCCGCTAAAGCTCGCCGCGGCGCTGGAGCGGGCGCAGATCCCGATCCTCGGCACCTCGCCCGACGCGATCGATTTGGCCGAGGACCGCCGCCGCTTTCAGGGTCTGCTGCAACAGCTCGGCCTGCGCCAGCCGGAAAACGGCACCGCGCGCACGGCCGACGAGGCGGAGGCGGTGGCGCAGCGCATCGGCTATCCGGTGCTGCTCCGGCCTTCCTACGTGCTGGGCGGCCGGGCGATGGAGATCGTGCACGACGTAGCCGGCATCGTCCGCTATATGCGCCACGCGGTCGATGCTTCGGGCACCAGCCCGGTGTTGATCGACCGCTATCTGCAGGACGCGATCGAGATCGATGTCGATGCCGTCGCCGATGGCGAGGCGGTCGAGATCGCCGGTATCATGGAGCATATCGAGGAGGCCGGGATCCATTCGGGCGACAGCGCCTGCTCGCTGCCGCCCTACAGCCTTTCGCCGGCGACGGTGGCTGAGATCGAGCGCCAGACGGTGGCGCTCGCCCGAGCGCTCGGCGTTGTCGGCCTGATGAATGTGCAGTTCGCGGTCAAGGACGGTGAGATTTACGTCCTCGAAGTCAATCCGCGCGCCTCGCGCACCGTGCCGTTTGTGGCCAAGGCGACCGGTGTGCCCTATGCCAAGATCGCCGCCCGGCTGATGACCGGCGTGCGCCTCGCCGATTGCGGATTGGGGCGGCGGCGATGTCTCGACCATGTCGCGGTCAAGGAGGCGGTGTTCCCGTTCGCGCGCTTTCCGGGCGTCGATCTGATCCTTGGCCCGGAGATGAAATCAACCGGCGAGGTCATGGGCATCGATATCGATTTCGGCCGCGCCTTTGCCAAATCGCAGCTTGCGAGCGGCACCAACCTGCCGCTTGCGGGCTGCGTCTTCGTCTCGGTGCGCGACCGCGACAAGACGGCGCTGATCGAGCCCTGCGGGCGGCTTGTCGAGATGGGGTTCAGCCTCGTCGCCACGACCGGCACCGCTGCCGCGCTCGCGGCCGCGGGCCTTCCCGCTAAACCCATCAACAAGGTGCGCGAGGGCCGCCCGCACATCGTCGACCATATGCTCAGCGGCGGCGTCCAGCTGGTGTTCAACACCACCGAGGGCGCTCAGGCGATCGCCGACAGCTTCAGCCTGCGGCGCACCGCGCTGACCCACGCCATCCCCTATTACACGACGGTCGCCGGCGCCCGCGCCGCGGTCCAGGCGATCGCGGCGCTGCGCGCCGGGAGTCTTGAAGTGGCCCCGCTGCAATCTTACCTTTGATTGCCCCGCAGCCCTGCTCCCGCCAATTTCGATCAACAGGATGCCAAGCCGTTCGCGATGAACAAGATCCCGATGACGGCCGAAGGGTACAATCGGCTCCGGGAGGAGCTGAAGCAGCTGAAAACGGTTGATCGGCCGGCCATCATCCGGGCGATCGCCGAAGCGCGCGACCATGGCGATCTGGCGGAGAACGCCGAATACCACGCCGCCCGTGACCGGCAGAGCTTTATCGAGGGCCGGGTCATGGAGCTCGAGGACAAGATCGCGCGGGCCGAGGTCATCGACGTTTCCAAGCTGTCCGGCTCGGTCGTCAAATTCGGCGCCCGCGTCACCTTGGCCGACGAAGAAACCGACGAGGAGCAGACCTTCCAGATCGTCGGCGAAGACGAGGCCGATATCAGCCGCGGCCGGCTATCGGTCACGTCGCCCTTGGCACGCGCCTTGATCGGCAAGGGAAAAGGCGACAGCGTCGAGGTCACCACGCCGCGCGGCGCCAAATCCTACGAGGTCGTCACCGTCGCTTTCGGCTGAGGCCGGTCGTCGGCAACGTTCGCGACGAGGTCGAGCAGCGGCCGCCAATCGGCTTGCAGCGCGCGCTCGCGCCTGCCGGTCGTGTCGAACAGGCTCGAACCCTTGGCCGCGGTTTCGGCGTAGAGCCGGCTGTCGCGCAATCGGGCCACCAGCGGGTAGCCGAGCCCGCCAAAGAATTTATCGAGGTGAGCGGCGGCACGGGTCCCGCTGCGGACGCGGTTGCCGACGACGGCGACGGGCTTGCGCCCGTTGGCGACCGAGCGCAGCGCGCCCAGTCGGCGGAGAAATCGCTGCGCGCCGGCCTCGTCGAAGGCGGAGGGCAGCACCGGCACGACCACCAGATCGGCGAGGCCGACCAGCTCGGCGATGCGCTTGCGCCGCAACGCCGGCGCGGCGTCGATGACCAGGTGCCGCATGCGCTTGTCGGGTTTGCCGAGGTCCCGGCTCCAATCGAGGCCAACGATGGGCGCGGCACTCGCCGGGCGGCGCGCGAGCCAGCCCAGCCCCGAGCGCTGACGGTCGGCGTCGGCCAAGAGCGTGCCGCCTCCCTCGGCGGCGAGCGCCGCGGCGAGCTGGGTTGCGATCGTGGTTTTGCCGCAGCCGCCCTTGGCGTTGGCCACCAGAATTTTCAGCACGGCCGGCACCCCCGTTCGCGCGGCACAGCGTCACCGGATTGACACAAATCGTCTCGGTCAGGATATTGTCCGGACCGAGTTTTGCCGAGGCCAATGAGTGACCTCGCCCGAGTCCGTATGCCGCTCGAGTCCCAAAGGCAGAAAGTCAAAAAACTCCGCCATCGCCGGAGCGCCCGAAGCAATGCCTGAAATCGAGCTTAAGCTCGCGGCGGCGGCAGGCGATCTGGCGGCGGTAAGACGCGCGCTCCTGGGCATGGCCGGCCGGGACAAGCCGGCGCTGCGCAACCTGACCAGCACCTACTTCGACACGGCCGACCGCTTGCTGCAGCGTTCGGGGCTGACATTGCGGGTCCGAAAACAGGGCAACCGGCACATCCAGACCGTCAAAGCCGAAGACGCGGCGGCGGCAATGATGTTCGAGCGCGGCGAATGGGAAGATACGATCGGCGGCGACACTCCGGTCCGCGACGCGCCGAACAGCGGCGCGCATTTGCCGGGAGCGCTCGACGGCGCTGCGCTGCGCCCGGTTTTTAGGACAATTGTTCGCCGCGCGGTGATCATGGTCACGCCGGACGAGCGCACCGAAATCGAAGGAGCCCTCGACGAAGGCGAGATCAGGTCGGCGGAGACCGGCCGCAGCGAACCGATCTGCGAGGTCGAGCTCGAAGCGAAGCGCGGCGACCCGACCGCGATCTACGATATCGGGTTGCAGCTTGCCGAAATCGCGCGGCTGCGCATTGAAATCCGCAGCAAATCGGAGCGCGGCTACCGGCTGGTCGATGGCGGCGCCGGCGCGCCGCAGGCGGTCTCTCCGCGCGCGGTCGCGCTCGACCCCGAGATGCGGGTCGAGGAGGTGATGCGGAAGTTCGGACGCGATTGCCTCGAGACCGTGCTGCGCAACGAAGCGGCCGCGCTCGCCGGGATTGCCGAAGGGGTGCACCAGATGCGCGTCGCGGTGCGCCGGCTGCGCGCCGCGCTGACATTGTTCAAGCACATGCTGCCGCCCGACCAATACGAGCACGTCGTGACGGAATTGAAATGGCTGGGCGGGACGCTCGGGCCGGCGCGCAATTGGGATGTGTTCACCAGCGGCATTCTGGCACAGGTCGACAGCGAGATCATGGGCGGCGACGATTACACAGCCCTCGTCAAGCGCGCCGCGGAGCGGAGAAGAGAGGCTCATGCGGCCACTGCGGCGATGTTGCGCTCACCGCGGTACACCCGCTCGATGCTCGAGCTGTCGCGCTGGCTCGCCTCGCGTGGCTGGCGCGCCCAGCCGGTTTCGGAAGGATCTGCCTTGCTGATGGCGCCGATCGGGCGGCTGGCGCCCGAGCTTCTTGCTCGCCGCGACCGGAAGCTTAAAAAACGCGCCAAGTTGTTCGACGAACTCGACCTGAAGCAGCGCCATCGGGTGCGCATCGCCGTCAAAAAGCTGCGCTATGCGACCGATTTGCTCGGATCGCTCTTCGAGAGTGACGAGGTCGGCACCTTTGTGCGCCGGCTCAAGCCGTTGCAGGACGAGCTCGGGCATGTCAACGACGTGCGCACGGCGGGAGATCTCGCCGGCGAGCTGAGCCGCCCGGTGGACGGTCCCGGCGTCGAGCGGGCTGCCGGCATCGTGCTTGGCTGGCACGAGCGCGGTCTTTTCGAGCACGAGCAGAAGCTCCGCAAAAGAATGCGCCGGTTCAAGAAGGCGCGGCCCTTCTGGTGAATGGCTGCGCCGGCCGGCCGCGCAGCCGCAGGACGAGCCAGCCGCAGATCGCCGAGGCCAGCGAGCCGAGCAGCACGGCGAGGCGGACCTCGACGTTGTAGCCTTCACCGGGAAAAGCCAGCGTCCCGATAAAGAGGCTCATTGTAAAGCCGATGCCGGTCAGCAAGGCGAGGCCGTGCATCTGTCGCCAATCGACCCCTTCGGGGAGCGTGCCGAGCCCGAGCCGGACCGCGGCCCAGACCGCGCCGACGACGCCGAGCTGCTTGCCGAGAAAGAGCCCCAGCACGATCCCGAGATTGACCGGGTGCAGCAAATCGCCGAGGGCGAAATCGCCAAGCCGCAAGCCGGCATTGGCAAACGCAAAGACCGGCAAAACGCCATAGGCTACCCACGGGTGCAGCTCATGCTCGAGATCGCGCAGCGGCGAGGACCCGTCTTTGGCGCGCAACGGGATCGCCAGCCCGACGGCGACACCGGCGAGGGTGGCATGAATCCCCGATTTGAGGACGCACACCCACACCGCGATCCCGACGAGCAGATAAGGGGCGCGGCGCGATATCCCGGCCAGATTGAGCGCGGCGAGAACGGCGATGCAGACCGCGGCCAGCGCCAGCGCCAGCGGCGCCAATTGCACGGTGTAGAATGCGCCAATGATGACGATGGCGCCGAGATCGTCGATGATTGCCAGCGCCAGCAGAAAGATTTTGAGCGACCGCGGTGCCCGCGCCCCGAGCAGCGCGAGCACGGCGAGCGAAAACGCGATATCGGTTGCGATCGGGATCGCCCAGCCGCGCAGCGCTTCGCCGTCGCCCCAATTGCAGCCGATATAGACGAGCGTTGGCGCCGCCATGCCGCCGAACGCGGCAATCGTCGGCAACGCCGCACTCGACAGGCTCGACAGCTCGCCTTCGAAGACCTCGCGTTTCACTTCGAGCCCAACCAGCAAAAAGAAAATCGCCATCAACCCATCGTTGACCCACAACAGCAATGGCTTGTCGATCGCGAGCGCGCCGATCCGAAACGACAAGGGAAGCTTCAACAGTCCCGTATAGAGCGGAGCGGCCGGCGAATTGGCCAAGCCCAGCGCGGTGCAGGCGGCGATAAAAAGGACGATCCCCCCGGCGGCTTCGAGGGCAAGGAACTGGCGCAGCCAGCTGGCTGGCGGATTGGCCGGCATAGGACGCGGTCAGTCGACGCGAAGGCCGGCTCGAAGCGGCTCCCTGCCGGCGCCGCCGCCATCGGGCGGCTCGACAATCGGGACCCCCGCCTCGTGCTTGGAGACGCGCAGGGTCAGCGCCGATTTGACATGGGCGACATTGGCCGCGGAGGTCAGCCTGGTGCTCAAAAACCGCTGATAGCTGTCCCAATCGGCAGCGACGATCTTCAACAGGAAATCGGTTTCGCCAGCCAGCATGTGCGCTTCGCGCACCTCGGGCCAGCTCCGCACCAGCGCTTCGAATGCTTTGAGGTCGGCTTCGGCTTGGCTCGACAGGCCGACCTGGGCAAAGACGGTGACGCCCCAGCCCAGCGCCTCGGGCGAAAGATCGGCATGGTAGCCGCGGATGACGCCGGCGTTTTCGAGAGCACGGACCCGCCGCAGACAGGGCGGCGCCGAAATGCCGGCTCGGCGCGCCAGCTCGACATTGGTGATCCGGCCGTCGGCCTGCAAACTGCTCAAGATGCGGCGGTCGATATGGTCGAGCCTGGCCCGGCGCATCCTTCCCTCCCCTCGGCGGGGGGACCATAAAAGCCAGCGCGCGCCCGCGCAATTTTATTGCGGCTGCGGCTTGCCGCGATCGGGCAGTTTCCCTAAACCCGCGACGATGGGCTGCGATCCGCTCGTCTGGGTGCTGCACGACGGCAAGGCCGGCATGGCGAGCCAGGCGGTGGGTCTGGCCGAAGCGACCGGCTTTGCGTTTTGCGAAAAGCGATTGGCGATCCGCGCGCCGTGGTCGTACCTGCCGCCGCGGCTATGGCCGACGCCGTTACGGGCGGTAGACAAGGCGGGGTCGCAATTGATGCCGCCCTGGCCCGATCTCGTCATCGCCTGCGGACGCAATACGGCGGCACCGGCATTGACGATCCGGCGCGCCGCGCGAGGACGCACGATCGCGGCGCAAATCCAGGACCCCGAAATCGGTCATCGCGAGTTCGACCTGATGGTGGTGCCCGAGCACGACCGGCTGCGCGGAGCGCGGGTGATCGTGACGAAGGGGGCGGTGCACCGGGTGACGCCGAGCCTGCTCGCCGCCGAACGGCGCCGCTTTCCGGCGCTGGCAGCCTTGCCGCGGCCGGTCGTAACGGTGCTGATCGGCGGCAGCAATAGGGCCTATCGGCTGACCCTGCGGCGCCTCGGCGAGATCGCCGACGCACTTGCCCGCATCCTGCGGCAACAGGGCGGCTCGGTGCTGCTGACGCCGTCGCGCCGCACCGGCCCCGAAGGGCTCGCTTTGCTGCGCGAGCGGCTCTGCGGGTTGTCGGCGGCGATCTGGGATGGCCCCGGCGAAAACCCTTACTATGCCTATCTGGCATGCGCCGACGTCGTGCTGGCGACCGCCGACTCGGTATCGATGATCAGCGAGGCGGCGGCGACCGGCAAGCCGGTGCACGTCATCGAGCTCGATGGCGGCAACGCCAAATTCGACCGCTTTCACACGGCCATGCGCGCTGCCGGCATCACCCGGCCCTTTGCCGGGCGGATCGAGACCTGGTCCTACCGGGTGCCCGACGATACCGGGCGCGCCGGCGCCGCCCTGCGCGCGCTGGTGCTGCAGCGGACCGGGAAGCGAGGCGCGGCGTGAGGGGCGCGGCTCTCTACGCTGGAATCTTTGCCGCCACAGTGGCGGTCTTTCTCGCCGTACCGCAGCTCGATTTGCTGGCCAGCGGTTTATTCTACGCGCCGGGACACGGCTTTCCGCTGCGCGGCAGCGAGCCGGCCGAATTACTCTTCCGCGCAGTCCCATGGGTCGCCTGGGGAGTCGCCGGCATCGTCTTCGCCGCCGCGGCTTGGCTCTTTCTGACCGGCCGGCCATGGTGGCGATTCGATGCCAAGGCGCTCGTCTTTCTTGCGGCGAGCTTCACAATCGGGCCGGGGCTCCTTGCCAATGCGCTTCTCAAGGACCATTGGGGGCGCGCGCGGCCGGCCGAGATCGAGGCGTTTGGCGGCTCGCAGCAATTCACCGCGGCGCCGCTGCCGGCAAATGAGTGCGAGCGCAACTGCTCATTCGTCTCCGGCCACGCGGCTCTCGGGTTTTCACTGGTCGCCTTTGCCTTTCTGTTGCCGCCGGGTCGCGGGCGCCGCGCCGGCATTGCCGCGGGGCTCGGCGTTGGTGCGCTCGTCGGGCTCGACCGCATCGCGCAGGGCGCCCACTTTTTGTCCGATGTCGTCTTTGCCGGCCTCGTCTCCTATGGCACCGCCGCACTTTGCCATTGGTGGATAATCGAAAGGGACGGACTCACGGCACCGATGGTGCAGCGTTTTTGTCGTGTCGCCGCGCATGTCCCTTCGAGCGCAGGACCGTTCTGCCGCCGCGTCGGCGCGACGCCGGCGGGCCGATGGGTGGCTGCCGCCGTCGCCACCGCAGCCGTCGTCCTCATCTCGCTTGTGCTGGTCGACCGCCCGCTGGCGCTGTTTCTGCATGCCCGCGGACCCGATCTGCATGCGCTGTTCGAATGGACCGGCCGGCTTGGCGTGGCCTGGGGTTGGCTCCTCTTATTCGGCGCGGCCTTTGCCGCGCTCCACTGGGGCGGCGATTTTCCACGCCTCCAAGCCTGGGCGCGCCCGATGCGCAGGTGGTCGGCGGTGCCGGCCTTTCTGTTCGCCACGGTCGCCGTTTCGGGGCTCGCCGCCGACCTGTTGAAAATCGTCTTCGGCCGGCTGCGTCCCAAGCTGCTGTTTGGCGCCGACCTCTATGGCTTTGGCTGGTTTGGCTGGCATGCCGACCAATGGTCGTTTCCGTCCGGCCACGCGACGACGATCGCGGCGCTGATGGCGGCACTCTGGGTGCTGTGGCCGCGGCATCTGTTATTCTACATCCTCGTCGGCTCGATCGTGGCGGGCAGCCGGGTCGTCGTCGGCGCGCATTATTTGAGCGATATCGCGGCCGGCGCGTTTGTTGCGGTGGCGGCCACGGGCGGCGTGGCCGTGCTGTTCGCGCGCGGCGGCATCGACCTGCGGGCCGGTCGTGTGAGGGTGGCCGAAATCCCGCCCTGGCCCTGCCGCTGCGCAGTCGCGCTGTGGGCATTGCGCGGCCGGCGCCGCGGCTTGCGCCGGCGCCGCGGGGTGTAGTATCGCCGCCGGCAATGGCCTTGCGCATCGAGACCTTTGACAATGCGAGCGGCGGCAACACGCTCTACAAGGCGCTGACGCATCCCGCCGCCGCGGAGAAAGAACGAGAGCTGGCAGCAGCCCTCGCCCGCCATTCCCCGGTGGCGATTTACGACCCGGATCGCGCCGCCGCCGGGTTCGCCGAAATCTTCGGCCTCGACGCGATCGAGATCGCCGGCGCCTACGTCCAGGACATCGCCCGAATCGGCAGCCCGATTCTCGGTCATCCGGCCCAACCGGCGACCGATCTCGCCGGCTCCTGCGCGCGCTCGGTTTTTGTCGCCCGCTTCGACGCCGAGCGCACAATCGCGCAATTGCGGCCCTATCTGCCTGAAGATGCGGCGGTCTTCAGCCTCGACGCGATGCGGATTCCGGCAAAGCGGCTGACCAACCCGCGCAACTATCTCGACCCGCTCAACTTCGCCACCAATTTCGTGTTCTTTCGCGACGGCGACGGGCTGCACACACGGCTGACCACGATCAATTACTGGTCGGGCTATGGCGGGGATGCCGTTGCCTGCTGGCTGACTTTGTTCAGCGGCGGCGGAGAAATCCTGGCCGAATGGGTCGAGCGATGTCCGCCGGGCGCCGCGATCGTCTTCGAAAGCCGCGAAATTCGCGCCCGCTTTCGCCTCGGCGAGTTTGCGGGCCAGCTGTTTTTGCATGTCGGCGGAGCGGCGGGCCACGACGTCGTCAAATACGCGCTCGACATTTTCGGCGATGGCGGGTCGCTGTCGGCGACGCACGACGCCAATGCCTGGCCGTCGAACCGCTATGCTGGCCTGCCCGCGCCGGGGCCGGGCGAGCGGGTCGTGCTGTGGGTCCAGAACAGCCATCCGGTGCCGATTCCGCCGGGTGCCATCACGCTCAACCCGATGGGCGAAGAGCGGCTCGCACCCCTCGTTCAGCCGATCGCTCCCTTTGCCAGCCTCGCTGTCGATGTCACGAGGTTACTGCCGGACCTTGCCTGGCCGCGCCAGATCGAGATTCGTGCCGGCAAGCACATGGTGCGGCCGCGCTACGAGGTAATCGAAGGCGGCCGGCGCCGCATCGCCCATGTCAATGTCGAGCGCGAGGATTTAGCGCCCGACCCGGAGCTGCCCAAGCTCGGCGCGGCGATGGGCAAGGGCTATCTGTTGCCGGCGCCGGTCCTGCCGTGCGCCGAGTGGCAGACGACCGTGCTGCCGACGCCGATGGCGCTGCGGCAGCAAATGCTGCCGATCGCCGCCGTCGTTTACGACGCCGAGGGCGGCGAAATTTTGCGCCATCCTTTTGGTCCGCTGGCGCGCGATCATGGCGCGGCGCTCGATCTCGACACGGCCGCCGGGATCGAGGCGCTGCACGGCAGCTATGGGCATGTCGAGCTCGTCTACGACTTTGCCGCGGGCGCCGAGGCCGATGGTTGGCTGCACGCAATCTTTCGCTATCGCCGCCGCGACAGCGGTCATGCGTCCGAAACGAGCTTTGGCGCGCATGTGTTCAACACCCTCTTAACCTATCGCGGCGAGCCGCAATCCTATGCCGGGCGGCCGCCAGGTCTATCGACCCGCCTGTTTTTGCGGCTCGGGGACGCCGGCCGCGACACGCTCTGCCAGCTGATTTATCCGGCGTCGCGCCCCTGGCTGCCAGTAAGCACGACCGAAATCATTCTTTACGATCGCGGCGGCCGTGAGGTGGCGCGCTCGGGCTTGGCGATTCCTTGCTCGGGCTCGCGCTTATGGTCGTACCATGCACTGTTCGACGTTGCGGCCCGCGACCGCGCCGGCGAGGGCGCTTATGCGGTGATTCGCGACGCGACCTGCCGGTTGTTCGGTTATCACGGCTTGGTCGGCGAGGGGGGCGCGTTCAGTCTCGACCACATGTTCGGCTTTTAGCCCCGCCTCTTCCGCAACGCGGCAAAAAGAATGATATAGTGCTGACGAAAATGTGAACGGGTTTGCGCGATGCCCGAGCGTCACCACAGCAAGGTTCTGATCATTGGTGCGGGACCGGCCGGCTATACCGCAGCGATCTATGCGGCGCGCGCCAACCTCCACCCGGTGCTGGTGACTGGCTTGCAGCCGGGCGGCCAGATGACAATCACCACCGATGTCGAGAACTACCCCGGGTTTGCCGAGATCATCCAGGGCCCTTGGCTGATGGAGGAGATGCGCCGCCAGGCCGAGCATGTCGGCACCCGCATGTTTGTCGATCTGGTGACCGCGGTCGATCTCCGTCGCCGGCCCCTTGTCGCCACCGGCGATTCGGGCGACAGCTATGTCGGCGACACCGTGATCCTGGCGACCGGCGCTCAGGCACGCTGGCTCGGGCTGCCGAGCGAAGCGCTGTTTCGCGGCTTTGGCGTGTCTGCTTGCGCCACCTGCGACGGGTTCTTTTTCCGTGGCAAAGAAGTAGTTGTCGTCGGCGGCGGTAATACCGCGGTCGAGGAAGCGCTTTATCTGACCAACCACGCCCGCCGGGTCACCTTGGTGCATCGCCGCGACACGCTGCGCGCCGAAAAGATGCTGCAGGACCGGCTGTTCCGCCATCCGGCGATCGACATCGTCTGGGACCATGTCGTGGACGAGATTTTGGGTGTCCCCGAGCCCCCGGTGGTGACCGGGGTGCGGCTGCGCAATGTGCACACCGGCGCTGTGCGCGAGCACGCCTGCGACGGCGTTTTTGTCGCGATCGGCCACACGCCGGTGACCGAGCTGGTCGCCGGCCAGCTCGAGCTCGACAAGGACGGCTACGTCGTTACCCGGCCGGATTCGACCGAGACCGCGATCCCCGGCGTGTTCGCCGCCGGCGACGTCAAAGACAAGGTCTTTCGCCAGGCGGTGACTGCCGCCGGCATGGGCTGCATGGCGGCGCTCGAAGCGGAAAAATTTCTGGCGTCCGAGGGGGAAGCCGTAAATCTGCGCGCCGCCGATTGAAGGGCGCGCCGGCCCGCGATCCGGGCCGCTGCCGGGGGACCGGGGGATGGATTGGGATAAATTGCGGGTTTTCCATGCGGTCGCCGAGGCGGGCAGCTTTACCCATGCCGGCGAGTCGTTGAATTTGAGCCAATCGGCAGTCAGCCGCCAGATCAGCGCGCTCGAGGAAAGTCTCAGCATCCCGTTGTTCCACCGTCATGCCCGCGGGCTGATCTTGACCGAGCAAGGAGAACTGCTGTTTCGCACCGCGCGCGAGGTCTTTGCCAAGCTGTCGATGGCGGAAGGTCTGATCTCGGAATCTAAAGACCGGCCCAAGGGTCCGCTCAAGATTACGACTACGGTCGCCTTCGGTTCGACCTGGCTCACCCCGCGCATTCGCGAATTTCTCGACCTTTATCCGGAAATTCAGGTCAGCTTGGTGATCGATGACACCGAACTCGATTTATCGATGCGTGAGGCCGATGTGGCGATCCGCATGTCGCCGCCGCGTCAGCCCGATCTGATTCAGCGCCACCTCGTCAGCGTGCGCAGTCATGTCTACGCCGCGCCCGACTACCTCAAAAAGCATGGGACACCGCAAAAGCCTGAGGATCTCGACAATCATCGGTTGATCGTCTACGGCGAAGACTCGCGGCCTCCCGTACAAAACGTGAATTGGCTGCTCGACGCCGGGGCGAAGCCCGGGCGCGAACGCAAACCGATCCTCAGCGTCAACAATTTCTATGCGATTCTGCGCGCGGTCGATAGCGGCCTCGGCATCGCTGCACTGTCGGATTTTATGGCGAGCGAATATCCCAGTCTGGTGCGGGTGCTGCCGGAGCTGACCGGGCCGCCGGTCGAGGCCTATTTCGTTTATCCCGAAGAGTTGCGTTCTTCCAAAAGAATCAGCGTGTTCCGCGATTTTTTGCTGCACAAGGTGGTGGAGACCCGGCTCGGCTGAGCATCGCATCGGCGGGTCAAATGAAACCATTCCGCCGATAGAGCATTGCGCTTTTTGCAGACGAGCCAGAAGAAATTCCGGCTGGTGCCGATCCTTTGGATCACCGATATTCGGTGTCGAGCGATGCTGCATCGCGAAGGTTTCCGGTGGTTGATCCCATCGGCTCGGGTTTCCGGGACTTGTGCCCGGGAAGAGGGTCTACGGACCCTTACGTCTCCCAGACGTGAAGCCTCCCTGTTCAAACTTGGCCGGAACTTTCGAGTTCCGGCCCTTCTCTTTCCGAAATCTGAAACGCGTCAATCCGGCGTCATTCCTGCCGTCGTATCCGCGTCAGCAGACGCGCTTGCTCCCGCTCCCTCCCCCGCTGGCGTGCGGGGAAGGGCCATGGCAGTCCGATTACGCTAGTTGATCAGTCCGTAGAATTTTCCGGCGTTTTCGCAGGTCATCTTGTAGGTGACTTCGGCCGGCAGATGGCTGAATTGATCCTCGATGTACTTCTTCGATTCCGGCCACACGCCGTCGGGATGTGGAAAGTCGGAACCCCACATCAACGTCTCGATGCCCATATCTTCAATCAACTTGGTGCCGACCCGGTCGTATTGGAAAGTCGCCCGGCACTGGTTACGCCAGTATTCGCTCGGCAGCTTCTTCAGCTTCAGGTCCTGGTACTCGAAATCCATGCGGTCGATGACGTAAGGGATCCAGCCGATGCCGCTCTCGCCAAAGACGACGCGGATGTTCGGGAAGCGCTCGAACACCGCCGCCCCCATCAGGTCGGTGAGGATCGTCGCCAGCGTCATCTGGAACCGGCACAGCCCGCTATAGGTCATGCGCCGCGCGATCGTCGGCTCGAGCTGCTTGCGCAATTCGGGGTCGGTCGCCGGGAAGGTGTGGAAGTGCAACGGCAATTGCGTCTCGTTGACCGCCTCCCAGAGGGGATCCCACATCGGATGCCACATCGGCGTCATGTGCCAAGAGCACGAAAGCTCGACGCCCTTCATGCCCAGCTTGGCGACGCGGCGAACTTCCCGGGCGGCGCCTTCGATGTTGCTGTACGGCAGGCAGGCGAGCCCAATCATGCGGTCGGGGTAGTAGCTGGTGAAATCGTGCATGAAGTCGTTATAGATGCGCAGCATCTCGTCGGCCGCCTCGGGGTCCTTCATCTTCGCACAGGCGGCAAGGATGCCGTAGATGACCTCGGCGTCGACGCCATCGCGATCCATGTCCTTGACGCGCAGATGCGGGTCGCCCGGCCGCCGTAAGCCTTTTTCGAAATAGTCCCGATAAAGGCCGGCCTCGGCCATCTTGTCGGCGCGCAATTGCTTGCCCGGGACATGGGGGGTGCCGGTGGCGCCCACTCCGCCGCACAGGCCGTACTCGGCACCATTGTTGTCGGTCCAGCGCTTCACCCCGTCCGCATTCTCAGCGACATAGGGCATCAGGTCCCTGAGCTTGCTCGATGCGTTCGAGGTGAACAGCTCGGGCGGCAGCCAGAGCATGTCGAGATGACAATCGGCCGAGATTCGCCGGTACTGCATAGCGCACCCTCCATTGTGTTTGGGGGCCCCGCGACAAGGCTTTCCCCAGGCAATCCTAGGTGCCCCCGAGGCCGATAGCCTAGGCCGATCGGCGCAGGTCTCCGATGCAGCATGGTCAACCCTGGTGCTCGCGGGCGGCGGCTCACTCCGACCGCAGCAGCGCCAGAAATCGGGCCGCCGCGGCGATCTCGGCGGCGAGCAGCTCACGGCGGCGCGACTGCTCCGCGTCCTCGCCCCAGGCCTCGATCTGATAGCTTTCGTCGAGCTGCGAGACGGCGAATGCCTCGGCTGCATCGAGCCGGCCCTCGCTCAGGGCAAGCGCGATGACGAGCGAGCCGCAGGCGGTCGTGGCGGCGTGAAGCGCGGCAAGCGCAAAATCGTCGTGCTCGGCCACCGCCGCCGCAAACGCGCGCAGGCTCACCTCCGGCTGGCCGGCCGGCACCACCCCGGCGGTGACCGCGAGCGGCGCGTCATAGCGCAGCACCGCCCAGTCGATCAGCGGTTGCCACGCCGCCTGCTGGCGCAATGTCAATGCCGGCGGATGCGTTGCGCGATAGCAAACCAGGTCGGTGCCGGCATATTCGGCGATCTGGCGCACGACCTCCGCGCGTTGCGGCCCGACCCGATCGATCGCGCTGGCGGCAAGACGCATCAGCGGCATCTCGGCCGGCCGGACCTCGGTCTCCTGCGCGTCCCATTCGGCCGCCAGCGCCGCCGCAAGCGCGGCGCTCGGCACGACGAGATCGTTCTTCGCCGGGGTCTTGACCGGTCGGCCGTCGAGCGCCACGCCATGGCCCGAACCGGCCGGCACCGGCTCGGCCCGGCGATAGACTCGCCTCACGACGGCAGCTCCAGCTCGGCGAACGGGTCGTCGGTGTCGCCCGCAAAGCCGAAAAACTCCCAGCTCCGCCGCATATGCGTCGGCAAGGGTGCGGTGATCTGCAGTCTTCCGCCTTGCGGGTGCGGGATCGACAAGCTGCGCGCATGCAGGTGGAGGCAATCCGCCGCCGGCACGCCGGCCAGCTGCGGCGCCCTGCCGCCATATTTGGCGTCGCCGAGGATCGGGGTGCCGATCGCTGCGCAATGGGCGCGTAATTGGTGGGTCCGGCCGGTGACCGGCAGCAATGCGAGCCAGCTCGCTTTGCCGCCGGCGCTGTCGATGACGCGATAATAGGTCACCGCGTGCCTGCCCTCCGCCGGGTCGGGCCGCACCCGTTCGCCGCCCTGCCCGGCGCTCTTGGCGAGGGCCAGGCCGATCCGGCCCCGGACCGGCTGCGGTCGCCCGACAACCAGCGCCCAATAGATTTTGCGCGTCCTCTTGTCGCGAAACGCACGGGTCAGCGATGCCGCGGCGGCGGCGCTGCGGGCAATGACCAGGGTCCCGCTCGTCTCCTTGTCGAGCCGGTGGACGAGGCGCGGCCGCTCGCTGTGGCCGAAACGCAGCGCGTCGAGCATGCCGTCGAGGTGCCGCTCGGTCCGGGTCCCACCTTGGACCGCGAGACCTGGCGGCTTGTCGAGCACGATGACGCTATCGTCGCGGTGCAGCACCATGCCGCGTAGCATCGCCTCGTCCGCAGGCCGGATCGGATGCCGTGTTGCGGGCGGCGTGGCGGGAAGCGGCGGGACCCGGATCTGCTGGCCGGGAAGGAGCCGGTCGCCGGCCTGCGCCCGCTTGCCGTCGACCCGCACCTGCCCGGTGCGCAGCAGCTTTTCGAGCCGACCGTGAGCAAGGGCTGGATAATGCCGCCGGAACCAGCGGTCGAGACGCAGCGGACCCTCCGCCGCGGCAACGGTCACTGTGTCGGCCGAATTGGTCATGGCACGGCGGCGGCGCGTTCGCGCAGCCGGTCCCAGTAATCGAGCCGCTTTTTGACCTCGCGCTCGAAACCGCGCTCGCTCGGCCGGTAAAAGCTGCGCCGCGCGATCCCGTCGGGGAAATAGTTCTGGCCGGAAAAGCCTTCTTCCGTCGCGTGGTCGTAGACATAGCCCTTGCCGTAGCCGAGATGGCGCATCAGCCGGGTGGGCGCGTTCGGGATGTGCTTTGGCGGCATCAGGGAACCGGTCTCGCGCGCCATTCGCCCGGCCTCGCCAAAGGCGGTATAGGCAGCGTTCGATTTGGGCGCACTCGCCAGGTAGATCACGCATTGCGCGACGGCCAGCTCGCCCTCGGGCGAGCCGAGCCGGTCATAGGCGTCCCAGGCGGCGAGCGCCTGGACCACGGCCTGCGGATCGGCGAGCCCGATATCCTCGACCGCGGCGCGGGTCAGCCGGCGCAGGATGTAAACCGGGTCTTCGCCGCCGGCGAGCATCCGCGCGAGCCAGTAGAGGGCGGCGTCGGTATCCGAGCCGCGCAGCGATTTGTGCAATGCGCTGATCAGGTTGTAGTGCCCCTCCTGCGCCTTGTCGTAAAGCGGCGCCCGGCGCTGCACGATGTCGGCAAGCTGTTGCGGACCGAGCGCGGCTTCGACTGGAAGCGCCGCGATCTCCTCGACCAGGTTGAACAGAAACCGTCCGTCGCCGTCGGCCATCGCCTTCAGCGCATCGCGCCCCTCGGCGGTCAGCGGCAGCGAATGACCGAGATGCTTTTCGGCGCGTTGCAGCAGAAGCTCGAGATCGGCGTCGCCGAGCCGGTGCAGCACAAAAACCTGGGCGCGGGAAAGGAGGGCGCCGTTCAGCTCGAAAGACGGGTTCTCGGTGGTGGCGCCGACGAGAATGACGGTGCCGTCCTCGACCACCGGCAAAAACGCATCCTGCTGGGCCCGGTTGAAGCGGTGGATCTCGTCGACGAAGAGCAGGGTGCCGTGGCCGGTCTCGCGCCGCTTTTTCGCGGCATCGAACACTTTGCGCAAATCGGCGACCCCGGAAAAGACAGCCGAGAGCGGCTCGAAATGAAGGTCGGTGCCGGTCGCCAAAAGCCGCGCGATCGTGGTCTTGCCCGAGCCCGGCGGCCCCCACAGGATCATCGAGGAGAGCCGCCGTCGCGCCATCATCCGGCCGATCGGCCCGTCCGGCCCGAGGAGGTGGTCCTGGCCGACGATTTCGCCGAGGCGCCGCGGCCGCAACCGGTCGGCCAGCGGCTGCGGCGCCTGCTTTTCGAACAACGTCGTCATCACGCTGATATGGGCCGGAATTTGCGGCCGTGCAAATCCTCCAGCCCCAGAGGCAATCAGGCTTGGGGCTTGCCTTTCACGCAGCTTCGATCACGATTCCCGTTCGCCTTCCGAGCACCCGAAGCGCGGCGTCTACTTGATTGATCCTGCTTTGATGCAGCGGGTTGCGAAGGCGGCGCACCATCTTTTCATCGGTACCGAGCCGGAGCGCCAGCTCCACGTTTGAAATCCCGGATGCGAGCATGGCGTCGTGCAGCGCCAGCTTGGCCGCGACTAGGGCGGGGAGGTAAGCGACCGGGCGGCCGTGCGCCGCGGAAGGACGAGGCAGCGGTTCGGCCCTGTCGGTGTAGAAGGAAAGCGCCGTGACGAGCGCATCCTCTGCCATAGCCGTCGCTTCGGCCTGCGTTTCGCCCTGTGTTATCGCTTCGGGCACATCCGGAAACGTCACCGTGAAACCGCCTTCGGGTTGCGGCTGCAGCTCATACGGAAAGGCGTAGCGCATACGATTATTCCTCGACATCCTCAGGCTTTAGTCCGAGCTGACGCAAGATGCCGCGCAATGTTCCCCTCTTGAGGTCCGTCGAATGTCGCCCTACGACCGAGCCCCGGCCGGCATCCGAGTCGATGCCGCACGGGTTAACGGCACCGTAATGCGAGACGTCGCCAGCGGCTATCGGCCGAAGATCAAGGCGAGTGCGATCGCCGCCAGCGCCGCCGCGGCGAGCCAGAGCGGGATCACCGCGAGATAGGCGCGCTTGGCCTGCTCGGCGGCGTGCGAGGCGATCGTCTCGGCGTGCAGCACCACGCCGTCGCGCGACATGTCGCCGATCAGCGCGTCGAGGCTGCGAACCAGCCGCGGCAGCCGCTCGACCATCTCGGCAACGGTCTCGGCCCCTTGGCGCAGCCTCGCCTCGACACCGCGGTTGTCGTGCATCCAGGCTTCGATCAGCGGCTGCGCCAGCGACCAGATGTTGACGTCGGGATCGAGCCGCCGGCCGATCCCTTCGACCAGCACCATGGTTTTTTGCAACAACAGCAATTGCGGTTGCGTCTCCATTTCGAACTGCTCGGTCACCTGAAAGAGCTGGGCCAAAAGCCGGGCGATCGAGATCTCTTGCAACGGCCGGCCGAGGATCGGCTCGCCGATCGAGCGGCAGGCCTGCGCAAAGGCCGCAACCGAGAGCCGGGGCGGCACATAGCCGGCGGCAAAATGCACTTCGGCCACCCGCCGGTAATCGCCCGACAAAAAGCCGAGCAGCATGTCCGCCAAATAATAGCGGGTCGTCCGGTCGAGCCGCCCCATGATGCCGAAATCGACGACGACGATGGCGCCGTCACCGGCGACAAACAAATTGCCGGGATGCAGGTCGGCGTGGAAAAAGCCGTCGCGGAACACCTGGTTGAAAAAGGCGCCGGCAGCGTTGGCGAGAATCGTGTCGAGCCGGTGGCCGGCCTCGAGGATCGCGGCGCGGTCGTCGATCCGGATGCCGCTGATCCGCTCCAGCGTGAGCACGGTGCGGCCGGTGCGCAGCCAATCGACCTGCGGCACGCGAAAACCGGGGTCGCCGGCGAAATTCTCGGCAAGCTCGGAGGCGGCGGCGGCCTCAAAGCGCAAATCCATCTCGAAGCGGACCACTTCGGCCAGCGTCTCGACGACCTCGACCGGCCGCAGCCGCCGCAGCCCCGGCTGCAACCGCTCGATCCAGCCGGCGAGCCACAAAAAAAGGTCGAGATCGCGGCCGAAAGCGCGGGCAATCCCCGGCCGCAATACCTTGACCGCGACCTCGCGGCCCTCCGCGGTCTGCGCGAAATGGACTTGCGCGATCGAGGCGGCGGCGGCCGGGACTTCATCGAACGACGCGTAAAGCGCCATCAACGGCCGCACGAATTCGGCCTCGATCAGCGCCCGGGCCTCGGCTCCGGAGAAGGGCGGCAAACGGTCCTGCAAAGCGGCAAGGTCGATGGTGATCTCCTCGCCGAGAAGGTCGGTGCGAGTCGACAGCAGCTGGCCGAGCTTGATCCAGCTCGGCCCCAGCTCGGCAAAGGCTGCGGCGAGCCGCTGGCCCGGCCGCAGCGCGCCGATGCCGCGGCGACGACGGACAAAGAGGCCGGCAAAGCGCACATAAGTCCCGACCGTCGGGATGTCGTAGAACAGAAAGAGCGCGTCGTGGCGTGCCAGGATCAGCGCGATGCCGAAAAGCCGCGCGAGGTTCCTCGCACCCCGCAACAGCCCGAGGCCGGGTCGCGCGGGCTCAGAGCCGCCAAGCCGAATGGAGCGCAGCGATGCCCCCTGTGAGGTTGCGGTACCTCACCCGATCGAGCCCGGCTTCGGCGATCATGCGGCTCAGCTCCCCCTGTCGCGGGAAGGCACGAATGCTGTCGACAAGATACTGATAAGCTTCGCGATCGCCGGTGACGACCTGCCCGAGCAACGGCACGATCTGAAAGCTGTAAAGGTCGTAGAAGGGCTGGAGCAGCGGCGTGATTTCGGGGGTGAATTCGAGGCACAAAAAATGCCCGCCCGGTTTCAGCACCCGCCGCGCCTCGGCGAGTGCGGCTTCGATATGGGTCACGTTGCGCAGCCCGAAGGCGACCGTGTAGAGGTCGGCGCTGCGGTCGGCCGCCGGCAGCTTTTCGGCATCGGCGCAGATCCATTCGATGCCGGCGAGGATCCCGCAGTCGATCGCCCGCGCGCGCCCGAAAGCGAGCATCCGCTCGTTGACGTCGCAGACGAGAACGCCGCCCGCCGCGGGCGTCGCCTCCGGCATCAGATACGGCAGTGCGCGCATCGCGATATCGCCGGTGCCGCCGGCGACATCGATCAGCCGCTGGCCGGCGCGCGGCTTCAGCCAAGCCACCATCTCGGCCTTCCACCAGCGGTGGATGCCAGCGCTCATCAGGTCGTTCATCAGATCATAGCGCGGCGCGACGCTGTCGAAGATGCCGCGCACCAACGACGCCCGGTCGCCCGCCGCGCGAGCGCTTGTCTCTTCCCCGCTCATCGGGCAGGAAGATACCCCAGCGAGGGCCGCGCGCGCCATGTCGCGGCCGAGGCAAGCGGAAAGACATCTCGCGCATGCCCGAGCTGCCCGAAGTCGAGACGGTCCGGCGCGGTCTCGCCTTGAAGATCGGCGGAAGGCGGATCGTCAAGACCGAGCTGCGCCGCCAGGATCTGCGGCGGCCGTTCCCACCCGATCTGGCGCGGCGGCTCGACGGCGCCGTGATCGGCGCCCTCGCCCGACGCGGCAAATACATCCTAATCGAGCTCGACACGGACGGTCTGCTGCTGCTCCATCTCGGCATGTCGGGCCGGATCACCGCCGGGAACGGGCAAGAGCCCGCCGCGCCGCACGACCACGTCGTGCTGACGCTCGACAACGGCACCGTGGTCCGGTTCAACGATGCGCGCCGGTTCGGCACGCTCGACTATCTGAAACGGGGCGAGGAAGGGCACCACCCGCTTCTCGCCGGGCTCGGGCCCGAGCCTCTGGAGCCCGGCTTCGACGGCGCCTATCTCGCCGCCCGGCTCGCCGGCAAGCTGACCCCGCTCAAAGCGGCACTCCTCGACCAGCGGGTCGTCGCCGGTCTCGGCAACATCTATGTCTGCGAAGCGCTCTACCGTGCCCGGCTGTCGCCGCGCCGGCTCGCCGCATCGGTCGGTCGGGGCCGGGCCGAGCGTCTGGCCGAGGCGATCCGTGCGGTGTTGACCGAGGCGATCGAGGCCGGCGGCTCGTCCTTGCGCAACTATGTCCAGGCCGATGGCGAGCTCGGCTATTTCCAGCACCGCTGGGCGGTCTACGGCCACGAAAGCGAGCCCTGCCCCGGCTGCGACTGCGCCGAGGGGGTGCGCCGCATCGTGCAATCCGGCCGCTCCACCTTTTTCTGCGCAAAACGCCAGCGTTAGCGAGGCATGGTATGAGTGAGAGATCAGCCGGTACCCCCAACGTCCTCGTCGAGCGCCGGGGCGCCGTCGGCGTCGTGACGCTGAACCGCCCGCAAGCATTGAATGCATTGAACGCGGCGCTGATCGCCGAGTTGACTGCGGCCCTCGATGAGCTCGAAGCCGATGACGCGGTCGGCGCGATCGTCCTCACCGGCAACGACAAGGCGTTTGCCGCCGGCGCCGACGTCAAGGAGATGGTCGGCAAGACCTATCCCGAAGTCTATGTCGAAGACTTCATCACCCGCGGCTGGGAGCGGGTCGGGCGATGCCGCAAGCCGGTGATCGCGGCGGTGGCCGGGTTCGCGCTCGGCGGCGGCTGCGAGATCGCGATGTTGTGCGACATCGTCGTCGCCGCCGATACGGCGCGCTTCGGCCAACCCGAGATCAAGCTCGGCACGATGCCGGGCGCTGGTGGAACCCAGCGCCTGCCGCGCTTTGTCGGCAAGGCAAAGGCGATGGATCTGTGCCTGACCGGGCGGATGATGGACGCCGCCGAAGCCGAGCGCGCCGGGCTCGTCAGCCGCATCGTGCCGGCGGCCGAGCTCTTGTCCACAGCCGTCAAAATCGGCGAAGAGATCGCCGCGATGTCGGGGCCGATCGCGATGATGGTCAAGGAATCGGTTAACCGCGCTTACGAGACCACCCTCGCCGAAGGGGTGCGCTTCGAGCGCCGCGTCTTCCACGCGACCTTCGCTACCGAAGACCGCAAAGAGGGCATGGACGCCTTTATAGAAAAGCGCCCCCCGGCCTTCCGCAACCGCTGACCCGGCCGGGCTTGGGAAGCTCGACAAGCTCTCCGCTTACCTTGTCTCACCGCCGCCGCTCAGGCGGCGTCGTGGAAGATGAGGCCGAGGGTTTGGCGGTGGCCGGTA
>DASXAM010000129.1:0-7679 GCA_036404275.1 Allostellaceae bacterium | reverse complement strand
CGGCTGTTGGGCGAATTGCGCCAGCGCACCGCCGAATTGGGGCGCTCGGTCGACGAGCTGACGATGCTCTCCGAAGTGGGGCAAGCGGTCAGCTCGACCCTCGACCTGCGTTTGGTGTTGGCAACGATCCTGATCCGCTCGGTCGCGCTGACCGGCGCCGATGCCGGGGCGGTGTTCCGTTACAACCGCGCCGAGCGCGCCTTTCGCCTGGTCGAAGCGGCGGGGCTCGACGACGGCTTTGCCCGCGCGGTGCACGATGTCAGCATTGCCGAGGCCGAAACCGCGATGAGCGAGGCGGCCGCCCGCCGCGCCCCGGTCCAGCTCGCCGATCTGGCGCTACGGCCGAGGACGCCGCTGGTCGAGGCGAGCCTCGCCGCGGGATTGCGCTCGGCCCTGATCGTGCCGCTGGTCGGCCAAGAGCGCACCTTGGGCGCGCTGGTCTTGCAGCGGCGCAGCGCCGGCGAGTTCCCGCCCGAGACGGTTCGGCTGATGCAGACCTTGGCGAGCCAGTCGGTGCTTGCGATCCAGAATGCGCGCCTGTTCCGCGAGATTGCCGAAAAGAGCGAGGAATTGGCGTTGGCGAGCCAGCACAAATCGCAATTCCTCGCCAATATGAGCCACGAATTGCGCACACCGTTGAACGCGATCCTCGGCTACGCCGAATTGCTGGTGGACGGCATCTACGGCGCCCTGCCGGAAAAGGCGCAAGGGGTGCTGGAGCGGGTGCAGAACAACGGCAAGCACCTGTTGGCATTGATCAACGACGTGCTCGATCTTTCCAAGATCGAGGCCGGCCAGCTGACGCTGACGCTCGAAGCCTACAACCTTCCCGACGTGGTGCGTTCAGTCGTGACCGCGACCGAGCCGCTCGCCTCGGCCAAGGGGCTCAAATTCGCCGTCTCGATCGAGGAGCCGCTGCCGACCGGCCGCGGCGACGCCCGCCGGCTCGCTCAAGTGCTTTTGAACCTCGTCGGCAATGCGATCAAATTCACCGACGAAGGCGAAGTCGAGATCCGTGCCATGGCCGAGCGCGGCCAGTTCGTGCTCAGTGTGCGCGACACCGGCCCCGGCATTGCGGACGCCGACCAGGACCGGATCTTTGGCGAGTTCCAGCAGATCGACAACGCCGACACCCGCAAAAAGGGCGGCACCGGGCTCGGCCTCGCGATCTCGAAGCGGATGGTCGAGATGCAGGGCGGCATGATCACGGTCGAATCGGAGCTGGGCCGGGGCTCGACCTTTCGCGTCGTCCTCCCGGTCGAGGTCGAGCCGGCGTTGGAGGCGGCGGCCGAGTGACGATACGGGCAATGTTGATCTTCGTTTATAATCGAGCTGGTTGAGCGGTTGCTCGGGGGGCAGACGATGCGTGAGGTCGGTGCGCTCGAAGCCAAGAACAAGTTCGGCCAATTGCTGGACCTGGTTCGGGCGCTTCGAATGGGCCGAGTGGAAGTTGTATCGCGATGAAAGTCGACCGTGAGCTTGGTGCTCGACAGTTCGGCGACGCTTGCCTGGATCTATGCCGATGAGATCACGCAAGCGATACGTGAGGTGTTTGAGATCGTCGCGGAAGACGGCGCGGTGGTTCCCGCTCTATGGCGTCTCGAAGTCGCAAACAGCCTGACGGCCGCAATCCGCCGGAGCCGCATTGATGTGGCGTTTCGCAGCGCTTTCCGATCTCGCCTTGCTCAACATTACCACCGATCCGCTGACTGATGCTTACGCACGGACGACGACGCTGGAATATGCCGACCACTTCCATTTGACGCTCTACGATGCGGCCTACCTGGAGCTCGCCCGTCGGTGCTCGCTGCCGCTTGCAACACTCGACGAGGAACTGCGCGCGGCGGGCCGCGCTCTCGGTGTTCCATTGCTTGGAGCCACGGTATGACGCAACGCATCCTGGTGGTCGAGGATACCGAGGACAACCGGCGCATCATTCGCGACCTGCTATCGAGTGTCGGCTACGAGCTGATCGAGGCGGTGGACGGCGCCGAAGGTGTGGCGTTGGCGCAAAAAGAGCAGCCCGACCTCATTCTGATGGACATCCAATTGCCGGTGATGGACGGCTATGAGGCGACGCGGCAGATCCGCACCGTCCCGGAATTGGCGAGGGTGCCGATCATCGCGGTCACTTCCTATGCGCTTTCGGGCGACGAGGCCAAGACCCGTGCCGCCGGCTGCGACGGCTATGTCGCCAAACCCTTCAGTCCGCGCCAGCTCCTCGCCAAAATCCGCGAATTTCTGCCCGAGGCTCCCCCTCCCCTCCCTCCCCCGCAAGCGGGAGAGGGTTAGGGTGGGGAGCAAGCCGGTACCCCGCTATGCACGAGCCGCCGCTGATCCTCGTCGTCGACGATGTGCCGGACAATGTCGAGATCCTGGAGATGCGGCTCGCGAGCCAGGGCTACGGCGTCGCGACCGCGAGGGACGGGATCGAAGCGCTCGACAAAGTCCGCAAGCTGCTGCCCGACCTCGTGCTGCTCGACGTGATGATGCCCAACATGGACGGGATCGAGGCGGTCAAGCAGCTCAAGTCGGACGCGTCATTACCGTTCATCCCGATTATCCTGGTGACCGCGCAAGCCGACGCCAAGGACGTGATCGCCGGGCTCGAAGCCGGCGGCGACGATTATTTGACCAAGCCGGTGGACCATGCCGCGCTGATGGCGCGGGTACGGGCGATGCTGCGGATCAAAGCGCTGCAGGACACCGTGCTGCAGCAAAAGCAGCAGCTCGAAGCGCAGGCGGCCGAGCTCGAAGGATGGAACCGCACCCTCGAAGAGCGCGTCGCCGCGCAATTGGGCGAGATCGAGCGGGTCAGCCGGCTAAAGCGGTTTTTGGCGCCGCAGCTCGCCGAGCTTGTCGTCGCCAAAGGCGAGGAGAGCATTCTCGACCTGCACCGTCGCGACATCGTCGTCGTATTTTGTGATCTGCGCGGCTTTACCGCCTTTGCCGAAACCGCCGAGCCCGAGGAGGTGATCGCACTGCTGCGCGATTACCATGCGGCACTCGGGCCGTTGGTCGGCCGCTTCGAAGGCACGCTCGACCGGTTTTTCGGCGATGGGCTGATGGTGTTTTTCAACGACCCCCTGCCCTGCCCCGACCCGGCCCGGCGCGCGGTGCGCATGGCGCTCGAAATGCGCGAGGCCGCGGTAGAGCTCATCGCACGCTGGCGCCGCCAGGGCCGCCAGCTCGGCTTTGGCGTCGGCATCGCGCAAGGCTATGCGACGCTGGGGCGGATCGGCTTTGACGACCGCATCGACTATACCGCGATCGGCACCGTCTCGAACCTCGCCGCCCGCCTCTGCGCCGAGGCCGGCGACGGCCAGATCCTGGTGACCGAGCGCGTCGCCGCGGCCCTCGACGGCGTCGGGGAGTGCGAGGCCCTGGGCGAAGTAACTCTGAAGGGCTTCAGCCGACCCGTCGCGATCGCCAACATCCTCGGGATCGCTGCAGCAGAAGGCTGATTTGTTTCACCCGCGCAACTTGCCACCGGTCGCTTTTTCGACCTGTGCAATGAGCCGCTGCGAGAAACCCTCTATCTCGGCATCGGTCAGCGTTCGCTCCAGCGGCTGCAAGACCGCTGTGATTGCCAGCGACTTTTTGCCGGGCGGGAGGCCCGCGCCCTCGTAGACGTCGAACAGGCGGATGTCGGCGACGAGCTTCCGATCGACACCGCGGGCGGCGCGCAGCAGGCTCTCGGCCGGAAGATCGCGATCGACGACAAACGCGAAGTCGCGTTCGATCGGCTGGAACACCGAAAGCTGCAACGGCGGCTTGGCGCGGCCGGCGCGCGGCTCGGGCACGTCGTCGAGAAATGTTTCGAAGGCGACGATCGGCCCCCGCGCCTCGAGCGCTTCCAGCACACTCGGGTGCAATTGACCGAAATGGCCGAGGAGCTTGGGCCCGAGCCGCAAGCTCCCGGCTTGGCCCGGATGATACCAAGGGGGCGGATCGGCGGCGGCCTGCACATTTTCGGCCGATGCCCCCATCGCGGCGAGCGTGGCGAGCGCGTCGGCTTTGGCGTCGTAGAGATCGGCGTGGCGCGGCCGCAGGCGCCAATGGCGCGGACCGGTCTCGCCGGCGCGCAACCCGGCGGCGACGAGGGCCTGGCCCCTGGGCGTGTCATCGCGATAGGCCGGCCCGAGCTCGAACAAGGCGGCGTCGCCGAAGCCGCGGTCGGCGTTGCGGCGCGCTGCGGCGACGAGCCCGGGCAGCAGTGACGGGCGCATCTGGTCGAGATCGGCGCTGATCGGGTTGGCAAGACGCAGCTCCGGCTTGGCGCCGCCGAACAATTCGGCCTCGCGGGCGGAAATAAACGAGAAGGCGACGGTTTCGATCAGCCCTCTTTCGACCAGGGTGCGGCGCACCTGCTCGACCCGTCGCATCTTTGGCGCGAGCGCCGGGCGCGGCAACGCGCCGACGCGGGCGAGCGGCACCGCCGGGATATGGTCATACCCCTCGATCCGCAGCACCTCCTCGACGAGATCGGCCTCGCCCTCGATGTCGCCGCGCCACGACGGCGGCGTGACCCGAAGATCGTCGCCTGCTTTGGTCTCGACCGCAAATCCCAGGCTTTCGAGGATCGCCGCCGACCTCTCGGCCGGCACCGCGAGCCCGCCGAGACTCTGCGGGCGTTCGGCGCGCAGCACATAGTGCCGCCGCCAGTCCGGCACCGCACCCGCAGTCACGACCTCGGACGCCTCTCCGCCGCAAAATTCGAGCATCAGCCGAGTCGCGATTTCGAGCCCATCGCGGACAAACGCCGGGTCGAGCCCGCGCTCAAAGCGGTAGCGCGCATCGCTCGATATATTGAGCCGCCGGCCGGTCGCCGCCGTGCGCACCGGATCGAAGAGTGCGGCCTCGATAAACACCTCGGTCGTCGCCGCAGTGCAGCCGGTGGCCTCACCGCCGATGACCCCGCCGAGGCTCTGCACGCCGCGCGCGTCGGCGATGACGGTGACTTCCGGGTCTAGCGCATATTCGCGGCCGTCGAGCGCCGACAAAGTCTCGCCCGCGCGCGCGAAGCGCACGGTCAGTCCGCCGGCAAGCCGACCGGCATCGAAGACGTGCAAGGGCCGGTCGAGGTCAAAGGTCATGAAATTGGTGATGTCGACAAGCGCCGAGATCGGCCGCAACCCGATCGCCTCGAGCCGGGAGCGCAACCATTCGGGACTCGTCCCGTTCTTCACGCCGCGCAGATGGCGGCCGAGAAACAGCGGGCAGGCCTTGCGGTCCTCGATCGCGATGCCGATCGGCGAGCGGAAGCGGCCGGGAACAGTCGTGGCATCGAGCGGTTTCAGATGCCCGATGCCGGCGGCGGCGAGATCACGCGCGATGCCGCGCACGCCGAGGCAATCGGCGCGGTTCGGCGTGACCTTGATATCGATGACCGGATCGCCGAGCCCGAGGAGGTCGGCATAGCGCGTCCCGACGGGTGCGTCCGCGGGCGCTTCGATGATGCCGTCATGGTCATCGCCGAGGCCGAGCTCGGCGGCCGAGCACAGCATGCCGCTTGAGGCGACGCCGCGTATCACGGTCTCCTTCAAGACCGCGCCGGATCGCGGGATCACCGTGCCCGCGGGTGCGAACACGCCTTTCATCCCGACACGCGCGTTCGGCGCGCCGCACACGACCTGCACGCGCGCGCTGCCGGTATCGACAACACAGACCCGGAGCCGATCGGCGTTCGGGTGCGGCTCGGCCGAGACGACATCGGCGATCGTGAACGGCTTCAGCTCCTTGCCGCGGTCCTCGACCGCATCGACGTCATGGCCGAGCATGACGAGCTGCTCGACAATCGCATCGAGCGGGGCCTCGGTGTCCAAATGCTCCTTGAGCCAGCCGAGGGTGGTCTTCATGCCATGGCCCCGCGGACGAGCGAGGGAATGTCGAGCGGGACAAAGCCGTAGTGGCGCAGCCAGCGCAGGTCCGCTTCGTAAAAGGCGCGCAAATCGGGGATGCCGTATTTCAGCATCGCCACCCGCTCGATCCCCATGCCAAAGGCAAATCCCTGATAGATCGCGGGATCGATGCCGCAATTGGTCAGCACCTTCGGGTGGACCATGCCGCTGCCGAGGATTTCGAGCCAGTCGCCGCCGGTGCCGATCTTCAATTCGCCGCGCGTGCGTGAGCAGCCGATATCGACCTCGGCCGAGGGCTCGGTAAACGGGAAATAGCTCGGGCGAAATCGCACCGGCAGGTCGTCGAGGCCGAAAAAGGCGCGGCAGAATTCAATGAGGCAGCCTTTGAGGTGGCCCATATGGGTTGCCCGGTCGATGACCAGCCCCTCGACCTGGTGAAACATCGGCGAATGCGTAGCGTCATGGTCGCAGCGAAAGGTACGCCCCGGCACGATGATGCGGAGCGGCGGGGGCTCGGCGAGCATCGTGCGGATTTGCACCGGCGAGGTATGGGTGCGCAGCACCAGCCGCGTGCCATCGGGGCGCTCGGGCAGGTAGAAGGTATCGTGCTCCTGCCGCGCCGGGTGCTCGGGCGGGATGTTGAGCGCGGTAAAGTTGTAGAAATCCTCCTCGATATGGGGCCCCTCGGCGACCGCGAACCCCATCTCGCCAAAAATCGCGACAATCTCGTCGATCGTCTGGCTGATCGGATGCACCCGGCCCTCGGCGGCAAACGGCACCGGCAAGGTCACATCGGCGCGTTCGCCGGCAAGCCTTTCGGCGAGTGCTGCGCGGCCGAGCTCGGCGGCGCGGGTGCCGATCGCCTCGGTCAGCCGGTCCTTGACACGGTTCAGCTCGAGGCCGTAGGCGCGCCGCGCTTCCGGCGCCAGCTCGCCGAGACGCCGCATCGCCAGGGTCAGCAATCCGCGTCGCCCGAGATATTTGACGCGAACGTCTTCGAGCGCTTCGGGCGCCGCCGCAACCGCAATCTCGCCGGTCGCGGATTGGAATAGCTGGGTCGGGTCTTCGAGCGCCAGATTGTCGTCCATGGTGGAAATTCCGAATGCACAAATCAAAAGGGGCCGAGCGAGGCGGCCCCTCTATCCTCAAAGGCGGTTGCGCGTGGGGCCTACGAGGCGTGCCCGGCGGTAAATCGTATAGCCATGGCCGCAGCCTGGGATCTCATGCTCAAGTCGCGACGGGCGGCGCTGCCGCAAGCGCCCCTTGCACGGTTGCGGCGATCGCCTGGAAGGCCTCGGGCTCGCGCACCGCGAGGTCGGACAACACCTTGCGGTCGAGGTCGAGGCCGGCGAGCTTTACGCCGTGCATGAATTGCGAATAGGTGAGCCCGTGCTCGCGCGCGCCGGCGTTGATCCGCTGGATCCACAAAGCACGAAAATCGCGCTTTTTGTTGCGGCGGTCGCGATAGGCATAGCGCAGCGCCTTCTCGACCTTTTCGATCGCGATTCGATAGGCGGTGCCGCCGCGTCCGCGATAGCCCTTGGCGAGGCCGAGGATTTTCTTGTGGCGAGCGTGGGTCGTCACCCCGCGTTTGACGCGCGCCATCGGTTCAGCCTCGCATATACGGCATATAGGTCAGCACCAGCTTCGAATCGCCCGGCTCCATTGTCGTCGTGCCGCGCCGCAGGCGCTTCCCCTGGGTCGATTTGCTGATCAGCCGATGGCGCTTGTGGCCCCAGTTGCGCTTGACTTTGCCGGTGGCAGTGCGGCCGAAACGCTTTTTGGCGCCGCTCTTGGTTTTGAGCTTGGGCATCCGAT
>DASXAM010000128.1:0-12091 GCA_036404275.1 Allostellaceae bacterium | reverse complement strand
CCTGATCTCGACCTGATAAAACAGGTGGAACAGGTGACGCCCCGCCTTGCCGAGCGGTGGCGGCGGACGACTTCGGCGTCATGGTCAGCCCAGCAGCTTCTTCAGCTTCTCGGCCATGTTTTCGGGTGGGGTTTCGCTGTTGATGCCCGCGGCGAAGCGGCCTTGCGGGTCCATGACATAGATGACCGAGGTATGGTCGACCGAATAGTCGCCGCCCGGCTCTGCGTGCTTGGCGTAATAGACGCGGTAGTCCTTCGCCGCCTGGGCGATTTCGGCGTCGCTGCCGGTCAGGGCCATGATCGGCGCGCCAAAGGCCGCGACATAATCCTTGAGCGCCTGCGGCGTGTCGCGCGCCGGGTCGAGCGTAATAAAGACCGGGCGGAACTGGCGGCTTTTCGGTCCGAGCTTGTCGAGCGCCAAGGCGATGTTGTTCAGCGCGGTCGGGCAGGCGTCCGGGCAATGGGTATAGCCGAAATAGACGAGCAGCCATTTTCCATGGAGGCTCTGGTCGGTGACCGTGTGGCCGTTCTGGTCGGTCAGCCGGAACGGGCCGCCGACGGCGCGGCCGAGCACGGTGCCGGCCAGCCCGTGGTCGCTGTTGTGCAGCTCGAGCCCGACCAGGATGCCGCTGCCGAGGATCACCACGACCGCAAGCCCCGCCGCCGCGAGCATAAAGCGCGGCGAGCTGCTCGGCGCGGAAGATGCGCCGCCGCTCGGGGTCTCACCGGGTGTGTCGCGGGCCATGCCGAGACCTCCCTCAGTGTCGCGTCGCAGCCGCGGGACCCATCGCACCGATCCTTTCGACCGTTACCGCCCCGGTGCGAGCCGCATGACCATGCCGGTCATCGCGGTCGAATGCCTGATCACGCTCATGACGTCGCTTGTCCGGGATCAGTCCCTCAATTGCGCCAGCGCGACACGCTGCCGTCCGGCGGCGTCGAAATTGCCGGGATCGAGCCAGCGCTCGAAAGCGGTGCGCAGCGCCGGCCATTCACCGTCGATGATCGAGAACCAGGCGGTATCGCGGCTTCGCCTCTTATAGACCGTGGCCTGGCGGAACAGCCCCTCATAGCGAAAACCGAGACGCAATGCCGCAGCGCGCGAGGCCGCGTTGAGCGAATCGCATTTCCACTCGTAGCGGCGGTAGCCGAGCTCGTCGAACACCCGCCGCATCATCAGGTACATCGCCTCGGTGGCCGCCGGCTTCTTTTGCAGGAGCGGGCTGTAATTGATCGCGCCGACTTCGATGGTTCCGACCGGTCGGTCGATATTGAGGTAGCTCGCGACCCCGACCGGGCGGTCGGTGTCACCCGCGACGATCGCGTGCGCAAGCGCGTTCGGGCGTTCGGTCGCCGCCACCAGCGAGCGTCGATATTCTTCGAGCGTGGCGAACGGCCCTTGCGGCAGATAGGTCCAGTTGCGCCCCTCTCTGTCTTCGCTGTTGGCGGCAAAGAGATCGGCGGCGTGACGTTCGGGGTCGAGCGTCTCGACCCGGCAAAACCGGCCGACGAGGGGGTTCCGCGACGGCAAGGGGCGCGGCGACCAGCCCGGCAGCGGCGGCCCGATCGGCTGACCGAGGTGGTTGCGATGCTCGCTCATGGCATCCTCGTCAAATTGCGCCGCCGTCGCGCGGCATCCTTAAAGCCAAAACAGGCCGGCGCCAATCGTCAGCACCGTCAGCGGCGCGCCGACCCGAAAATAGGCCCAAAAGCCGATCGCGACCCCGCGCGCCGCGGCGTGCTGGACCACGATCAGGTTCGCGACCGAGCCGAGGATTGTCAGATTACCGGCCAGAGTCGCCGCCATGGCGACGACGAGCCAGGCGCGGCGCGGATCGCCAAGCGCCGCGACAACGGGTTTCAAAACCAGCACCGCCGGCACGTTGCTGACCAGGTTCGACAATGCCGCCGTCACCAATGCCAATACCGGCGTGCTATCGAGATGCTGCCGCCCGATTGCGGCAACGGCCGCCGGCGACAACAGTGATTTTTCGAGGCCGGCGACGACGATAAAGAGCCCGGCGAACATCAACAGCAGCGGCCAGTCGATCTCGCGGTAGATCTTCTGGCTTTTGACCGTGCGCGTCAGCAACAGGACCGCCCCCGCAAGCAGCGCCAATTCGGCTGGCGCCCAGCCGGCAAAGAAGCCGACCGTCATCGCCGCCGCGACCAGCGCCGATTTCGCCGCCAGCGGCCGATGGAGATGAGCCGGCGCCGGCCGCGCGAACAGCCGCTCGCGGGTCCGAAATTCGCTCGGGTGCAAAAGCGCAAGCAAGACAAACAACAGCACGAGCCCGGTCGCGGCGACCGGCGACAGCGCCGCGGCAAAGCGGCCGTAGGAAATCCCCGACAGGCTGCCGATTATCATGTTTTGTGGGTTGCCGGTGATCGTCGCCGCACCGCCGATATTGGACGCCATCGCCAGTGCCAAAAGATAAGGGACCGGGTCGCGGCGCAGGCGCAGCACGAGGTCGAGGATCAGCGGGGCGAGCGCCAGGCAAATCGTGTCGTTGACCAGAAACGCCGAAAAAGAGCCCGCGACCAGGATCACCGCGGCGAGCAGGACCAGCGGATGGCGGGCGCGCGTCGCCGCCCGATTGGCGATCCAGCGGAACAGCCCGGAAAACCGCAGATTGGCGACGACGATCATGACGCCGAGCAACAATGCGATCGTGTCGAAATCGATCGCATGCAGCGCCGCGTCGAGCGGCAGGACGCCCGTCGCGATCATCAGGCTCGCGCCGAGCAGCGCGGCCCCTGCCCTGTCGAGATAGAAGCCCGGCAATCTGCCGATCGCGATCACGGCATAGGTCGCAACAAAGATCGCAACCGCCGCGGCGGGCCGGGGTCCGAGCGCCGCGACGGCGAGCCACGCCACAGCCGCCATGGCCGAGATCGCGGCGGCCCCTCCCGCCGCCCGCAGCCATCGGCGCCGGCGCCTCACAGCGAACCGGCCGCGCTAATGGCGGGCGCGGCCTTTTCCATTATAATTGTCGGGAGAAAGTGTAGAGAGGGAGGCAAGCGATGCCGGCGCCACGCAACAAGACCGAGGACGACATCACCGCCGAGGTGCTGGAACGCTTCGCGCAGACGCCGGACCCGCGGCTCAGGGAGATCATGCTGAGCCTGATCGGCCACCTGCACGCCTTTGTCAAAGAGGTCAACCTGACCGAATCCGAGTGGTTCCGGGCGATCGAGATCCTGACCGAGGCCGGCCGCCTGTGCAGCGACAAGCGTCAGGAGTTCATCCTGTTCTCGGACACGCTCGGCGTTTCGATGGTGGTCGACCTGTTGAACCACCGCAAGCCCGATGGCGCCACCGAATCGACGGTGTTCGGTCCGTTCCATCGGCAGGGCGCGCCGGAAATGCCGCCCGGCGGCAATATCGCCCATCTCGATAAGAAGGGTCCGCCGGCCTTGGTCGCCGGCAGGGTGCTCGACCTCGACGACCGGCCGATCGCCGGGGCGCTTCTCGATGTGTGGCAAGCGCAGTCGAGCGGGCTTTACGACTCGCAAGACGCGGCACTCGACGGACTGCATATGCGCGGCAAATTCCGCACCGATGCCGAGGGCCGCTTTCTGGTGCGCACGGTGCGCCCGGTCAATTACCCGATCCCGTCCGACGGTCCGGTTGGTGCCATGCTGCGCGCCACCGGCCGTCATCCCTGGCGCCCGGCGCATATCCATTTTGTCGTTTCGGCGGCGGGCTACGAGCCGGTGACGACGCACATCTTCGACCGCACCGACGAATATCTCGGCAGCGACGCGGTCTTCGCCGTCAAGGATTCGCTGATCTGCGACTTTGTCCGCCATGAGACGGCCGACCCCGAAGCCCGCCGTCTCGGCATCGATCCGCCCTACTACGCGGCGCGCTTCGAGTTCCGCCTCAAGCCCGCCGCCGCCGACACTCCCGACATGCTCGATGCCCAGCGTCGCCTCGCCGCTCTCGGCGCCCGCGCCGCCGCCGAATAGCCCGCGGCAGAGATGTTCGTCGGCGCGATCGTGTGTTAAGTTTCACGTAAGGATTTTGAGCTCGCCTGCCGTCTTCGCGTCCGGGGACGCAAATCCGGGCTCGGTGCGGGATTTGCCGGAGGCGGACATGCGGTTCATCTGGTTCAATCTGATGCCCTGGCCCGATCTGCCGGAGGATTTCCGCGAAAAATATCGTTCGGTCTGGGTCGATATCCCGAGTGCACTTTATGACCCGGCGCGCGGACACGAGGTCTACAACACCTATCTCGACCAGCTCGAATTCGCCGAAACGGTCGGCTTTGACGGGCTCGGCGTCAACGAGCACCACGCCAACGCCTACGGGCTGATGCCGTCGCCCTGCCTGATGGCGGCGGCACTGGCGCGGCGCACCTCGCGGGCCGCGCTCGTAGTGCTCGGCAGCTCGATCGCACTGTACGAGCCGCCGATCCGCGTCGCCGAGGAATTCGCAATGCTCGATGTGATCTCGGGCGGCCGGCTGGTGGCCGGTTTCCCGGTCGGCACCTCGATGGATACGAACTTTGCCTATGGCCGGGTGCCGGATCTCCTGCGTGAGCGTTACGCCGAGGCGCACGAGCTGATCCGCCGGGCTTGGGCCGAGGACGCGCCGTTCGTCTTCAACGGCCGCTACACCAAATTGCGCTATGCCAATTGCTGGCCCAAGCCGATCCAAAAGCCGCATCCGCCGATCTTCATCCCCGGCGGCGGCTCGGTGGAGACCTGGGATTTCTGCGTCGAGAACACCTACAACTATTCCTATCTGAGCTTCTTCGGCTATCTGCGGGCGCGCAAGCTGATGGAGGGCTACTGGCAGCGCGTCGCCGAGCTGGGCGCCGACGACTCGCCCTACCGCGCGACCTTTGCGCAGATCATCTGCGTCGCCGAGACCGACGCCGAGGCCGAGCGGCTTTACGGCCCGCATGTCTCCTATTTCTTTAACCGCTGCCTGCACGTCTTTCCGGGCTTTGCGGAAGCGCCCGGCTACCGCACGGTCAAGACAATCCAGGCGGAGTTCTTGCGGCAATTGGCCCGGCCCAGCCTCGGCGAGGGCGCGAAGCTGTCATGGCGGGAGCTGATCGAGCTCGGCTACATCGTCGCAGGGAGCCCCGAAACCGTGCGCCAGCGGCTGGAGGAGCTGATCAAGACCTTGCGCGTCGGCAACCTCATCTGCGGCATCCATGTCGGCGACATGCCGCCCGACAAAACGCGCCACTCGACCGAGCTCTTCGCCCGCAAGGTGATGCCGCAGCTGAAGGGCATCTGGAAGGAATACGAAGGGGACGAACGTTTCTGGATCCGTCCTCTGGAAAAGCGGGCGGTTCCGGGCTCGGCGGCGCGGAGTGTGCCGGCATGACTGCGCGCTCGCACCTTCTCGACGTGGCGGCCGGGCAGCGCAAGGTTCGTGTCTTCGAGGCCGGAGCCGGCCCGCCCCTCGTCTTTCTGCACGGTGTCGATGGCCTCTCCGAGGATAGTCCGTTTCTTGCCGCCCTCGCACGGCATTGGCACGTCTTCGCGCCGCTGCTGCCGGGCTATGGTGATTCCGAAGGGGCCGAGAGCCTGCGCGACATGCTCGCGGTCACCCTCCATTCTTTCGACGTGATCGATGCGCTCGGCCTCGATCGCCCGATCCTGGTCGGTCATTCGCTGGGCGGCATGATCGCCGCCGAGATGGCAGCGGTGGCGCCGCGCGAGGTTGAGCGCCTCGGCCTTGTCGCGCCGGCGGGGCTGTGGCTCGACACCTATCCGGTGTCGGACCTGTTCTCGAAATTGCCGCGCGAATTGCCCGCCTTGCTGTTCCACGACCCTGAGCTCGGCGAGCGGATGCTGGCCGCGGGCGGCGATCTAAACGACCCGAAAATCCTCGAGGGGTTCGTCATCCGCAACACCCGCCAATTGGCGATGGCCGGCAAGCTTCTGTTCCCGGTCCCGGACCGCGGGCTCGACGAGCGGCTGTACCGCATCCGCGCCAAGACCGTGGTCGTCTGGGGTGAGGACGACCGGATGATCCCGCCGGCTCATGGCGAGGCGTTTTGCCATGCGATCGCCGGCGCCGAGCTCGTCACCGTCCGGGCCGCCGGTCACATGGTGACTCTCGAGCAGCCGTCGGCGGTCGTTGCGGCGTTGGCCCGGCTCGCTTAGGCCGAAGCTGCGTTCCCCGACCGGTAGCGCACCATGTCGGCCAAAAGCGGGTTGAATTGGTCGGCGGCTTCGTAGGCGACCCAATGGCCGGCGCCGGGGATCACCTCGAAGCGCAGGCCGGGCTGGATTTCTTCGAGCACGCGCCGGCGCTCGTCGAGATAGGGATAGGCGCCGGCATCGCGCCCGCCCCAGATGCCGGAGAGCCGCGCCGTCACCCGCGGCAATGCCTGGAGCAGCGTGTCGGTGCGCGAAAAGCGCCGGCTTCTGACCCGGCCGCGCGGCGCGTTGATGTATTGGATGTAGACGGCAAGGTCGTCGATCTTTTGTTTGTCGGCAATCATCAGGACGCCGAGATTATGACGGGCGATGGCGAGCAATTCCTCGACACTCCCGCCCGGTTTCTGGCGTTCGAGCTCGGTCGGCTGGCGCGGCAGGCCGAGCCCGTTCGAGCCGACGATCGTAAAGCCGCGCACCCGCTCGCCGAGCAACGCCGCGACATGGCCGCCGAGCACCCCGCCGAACGAGAAGCCGGCGAGGTGAAAGCGCTCTTCGCCCGGCAATATCGCGGCCAAGCCGTCGGCGACGATCCGCGCCAGGCTTTCGGCGTTGTGCGGCTCCGGCGGGGTCGCCGACTCGCCGAGCCCCGGCAGGTCGGGTGCGACGACGGTGAACCGGCGCGCCAGCGGCAATACGTTCCTGATCCAGTGTGCCCACGAGCCGTAGCCGCCATGCAACAGCACCAAGGGCGGCCCGGCGCCCCAGACCCGCCACACCATGACGCCGTCGCCGCACGGCGTCTCGACCCGCGACGCCTCGGCCGCGACGCCCTCGACCAGAGCCCTGGCTTCTTCTTCTCTCGCGCCCACTTTGACCTCTTGAACCGCTGCGAGGGGGAGCTAAGCCGGAACTCTCCGTTTCGGCAATCCGATTTCTCGCCGGCCTGACCATCGGCTCGTCGCCGACCGATATCGGCGGCGAGTTGATCGCAGACTTGCAGCAGTCGGCGCGGACGGCGACGATGGCGCCATGTCCGCGGTGCTGAAAACCCGCCCGCCGGCGGTTTTGCAAGTCGTGCCGAGCCTCGTTTCGGGCGGGGCCGAGCGCGGCACGGTCGAGGTGGCGGCGGCCCTCGTCGCTGCCGGCTGGACCGCCTGGGTCGCCTCGGCCGGTGGGCCGCTCGAGCGTGACTTGGCGCGCGCCGGCGCCGCGCATCTCGCGATGCCGCTCGCCGCCAAGAACCCGCTTGTCATGTGGCGCAACCGAGGGCGTCTGTTGCGCGCGGTCCGGCGGCTCGGCATCGACATCGTCCATGCCAGGAGCCGCGCCCCGGCATGGAGCGCCTATTGGGCGGCACGGACGGCGGGCCGGCATTTCGTCACCACCTTCCACAACGCCTATAGCGCCCGCTCGGCGTTGAAACGGCACTACAATTCGGTCATGGCGCAAGGCGAGCGGGTGATCGCAATCTCCGATTTTGTCGCCGAGCACGCGGCGTGTGTTTACGGTGTCGGCGCCGACCGGCTGCGCACGATCCCGCGCGGGGTCGATCTCGAAATCTTCGATCCGCAGCGGATCGGCGGGCAGCGCGTCGCAACCCTCGCCGCAGAATGGCGCCTGCCTGATGGCGCGCCGGTCGTGATGCTGCCCGGCCGGCTGACGCGGTGGAAAGGCGGGCTCGACTTTGTCGCCGCGATCGGCAGGCTCGGCCACCCCGAAATCTGCGCCGTTCTGGTCGGGGCGGAGCAGCATCGTGGATTTCGCCGTGAGATCGAGGCGGCGATCGGGCGGCACGGGCTTGGAGCCCAGTTTCGGATTGTCGAGGACTGCCGCGACATGCCCGCCGCCTATATGCTCGCCGATGTCGTCGTGTCCGCGTCGACAAGCCCCGAGGGCTTTGGGCGGATTGCCGCCGAGGCGCAGGCGATGGGGCGGCCGGTCGTCGCCACCGACCATGGCGGCAGCCGCGAGACGGTGGTGCCGGGCGTCACCGGCTGGCTCACTCCACCCGGCGATCCCGCCGCCCTCGCCGCCGCGATCGGCGCCGCGCTGGCACTCGGCCCGGAGGAGCGGGACATATGGGCCCGACGCGCCATCGCGCACATCGCCGCCAACTTCACCCGTGACGCGATGTGCTCGCGCACCATCGACGTGTACGAGGAGCTCCTGTTCCCGGCGGATCGAGGGGCAATTCCGGCCGCCGCCGCGGTGGCGCTTCGGGCATAAAACCAAGGGGAGAGAAATGCCGGACGAAGACGTCTTCGATTTTATTGTGACCGGGGCCGGATCGGCGGGCTGCGCGGTGGCGGCGCGGCTCAGCGAGAGCGGGCGCTATCGCGTGCTGCTGCTGGAGGCTGGCGGCGCGGACCGCTATCCCTGGATCCATGTGCCGATGGGCTATGGCCGGCTTTTCAGCAATCCGCGCGTCAATTGGATGTTCGAGAGCGAGCCCGAGGCCGAGCTCGAAGGCCGCACCCTCTACCAACCGCGCGGCAAGGTCTTGGGCGGCACCAGCTCGATCAACGGTATGGTCTATATGCGCGGCAATCCCGCCGATTATGACGAATGGCGCCAGCGCGGCTGCACCGGCTGGGATTGGGACAGCGTCTTGCCGTATTTCAAAAAGGCCGAGGATCAGGAGCGCGGCGCCGACGAGTTTCACGGCACCGGCGGCCCGCTCAGGGTGTCCGACCAGCCGGCGCGCTTCGAGCTGGCCGAGCATTGGATCGCCGCCGCGGTCGAAGCCGGGCTGCCGCCCAACAACGATTTCAACAACGGCAACCAGGACGGCGCCGGGCCGTTTCAGAGCACGACCAAGGGGCGGCGACGGTGGAGCACTGCGGCGGCCTATCTGAAGCCCGCGCGCGGCCGCCAGAACCTGACCGTGGCGACAAATGCGCATGCGACGCGGATCCTCTTCGAGGACGGCCGGGCCGCCGTGATCGAATATCGGCAAAATGGTGCGGCGCGGAGCGCGCGGGCGCGCGGCGAAATCGTCGTCTGCGGCGGTGTATACGGCTCGCCGCAATTGCTGCAGCTTTCGGGGCTGGGCCCCTCCGATCTGCTGCAAGGCTACGGCATTCCGGTGGTGCGCGACATGCCCGCCGTCGGCGCCGATTTGCAGGACCATTTCTATGTCCGCATGGCGTTTCGCTGCACCAAGCCGATCACCTTGAACGACGTTGCCAACAACCCGCTGCGCAAGGTTGCCGCCGGCTTGCAGTACCTGATGTTCCGCAGCGGCCCACTGGCGACCAACGGGATCTGCGCCGGCGGCTTTGCCCGCAGCGACCCGCGGCTTGCCCGGCCCGACATCCAGCTCAATTTCAGCCTGTGGAGCTTTGCCGAGCGCACGCGCAAGGGCGTCTACCCGCACCCGTTTCCAGGCTTTACGGTCAGCGCGATTCATCTGCGCCCGGATGCGCGCGGCAATGTGCGGCTGAAAAGCGCCGACCCGCTCGCCGCACCTGCCATCCGCTTCAATTTTCTGAAGACGCGCTACGACCTCGACGCGCTGACCGCCGGCATGCGGCTGGCGCGCAACATCGTCGGCCAGCCGGCTCTGGCAAATTATGTTGCGGGCGAGCTGATCCCCGGCCGCGAGGTCGCGACCGACGCCGAGTTCGAAGCCGCGATCCGGCGCTACGGCGTCTCCAACCTGCATCCGGTCGGCACCTGCCGAATGGGCGGCGACGAGGCGGCCGTTCTCGACCCGCGGCTCAAGGTGCACGGCGTGCGCGGCCTGCGTGTCGCCGACGCCTCGGTTATGCCGAGCGTGCCCGCCGGCAACACCAACGCGCCCTCGATCATGATTGGCGAAAAGGCCGCGGCGATGATCCTCGAAGACGCGCGCGCGACCGGCTGAACCGCTGGCGCGACCCCGCCGGGTTGCGTTAAGATTTGGCGTTCACGCGCTCGCCCGCATTCTATTCTTCGTTTAGAGGACCCATGTACGACCGCCGCCCCGGTTTCTTCCGCGAAGACACGCTCCCCGGTCGTCGCGTCGAAGCGAAAGTCAAGTGGTTCAACGCCAGCAAGGGCTTCGGGTTCGTCATCCCGAACGATGGCTCGCAGGACGCGTTTCTGCCGATGGCGGTGCTGCGCCGCGCCGGCTACGACGATGTGCGCGAAGGCGCCTCGATTACCTGCGAGATCGGTGAAGGCGCCAAAGGCCCGCTCGTGACCAATGTCTTGAATGTCGACGAGAGCACCGCCGGCCCGGTGGCCGGCGCCAACGACCGGCGCACGCCGCAACCGACGATGACGCTCGAGGGTGCCGTCAAATGGTTCGAGCCGGAAAAGGGCTACGGCTTTGTCTCACCCGATGGCGGCGGCAAGGACGTGTTTGTCCATATCACCGCGTTGCGCCGCAGCGGGGTGGCATCGCTCGATCCGGGCCAGCGCGTGCGGGTCGAGGTTGTCGAAGGCAGAAAAGGCCAGGAGGCCGAGCGGATAATCCTGATTTGAACTGTCGGCGAGCGTTTGCGTACACAGCAGGGGTAGACGCACCGGGATAGATATGTCCTCATATTGTCTCGGCCGTCGCCGGCCCGGTCGAGCAGACGAGAGCGACCCGATGGATTTGCAGGATACGATCCGCACCTACCGTCTGTTTTCCGGCTCGTACGATATCGTCTTCGGCCCGGTGTTTCACCCCGGCCGCAAGGCGGCGGTCGGCATCGCCAACGACCGGCCGGGTCAGCGGATTCTCGAAGTCGGCGTCGGCACCGGTTTGTCGCTCCCCTATTTTCGGCCCGATTCGCAAGTGACCGGCATCGACGTCTCGGCCGAGATGCTGGAAAAGGCCCGGCGCCGCACCAGCCGGCTCGGTCTTGCGCATGTCGCCGGCCTCCACGAGATGGACGCCGAGAACCTCGACTTTGCCGATAATTCCTTTGACGCGGTGCTGGCGCTTTATGTCGCCTCGGTGGTGCCGAACCCGGCCCGGTTTGCCGCGGAAATGCGCCGGGTCTGCATCCCCGGAGGCACCATCGTCGTCGTCAACCATTTCGCCAGCGAGAACCCGATAGCGCGCTTTCTGGAAGCGCGCCTCGCCCGGCTCGCCCGGCATATCGGCTTCCACCCGGATTTCTCGTTCGACGAGTTTCGCCGGGTCAGCGGCTTGTCGATCCGCGAGGTGCGGCCGAGCAATCTGTTCGGCTATTGGCGGCTCTTACGCTGCGTCAACGAAAAGCCCGCCTCCAGCCCGGCCTGACGCCGCTTACTCTCCAGGATACCATCCGGGCCGACGCTTTTCGGCAAAGCTCGCAAGACCTTCGGCGGCCTCCGCCAGACGGCGGCGAGCTGCGGCCTCGCCGACGAGCCTCTCGCGAAACCCCTGCGTGTCGGGCGCCTCGACCGCTTCGGCGACGAGCGCTTTGGTCATCGCTGCCGCTTCCGGGGCCGCCATCAGCAGCTCGTCGACGAGACGCGCGGCGGCGCTCTCCAATTCCGCCGCCGGACAGACCGCATGGACCAGCCCGATGCGCAGCGCCTCGGCGGCGCTGAACCGCTCGCCGGTCAGCGCCCATCGTCCCAACGCCCGCGGCCCGAGGCGGCGGGTGAGCAGCGGGACGATCGGCGCTGCGGTAATCCCCCAGCGCACCTCGCTGATCGCAAAGACCGCATCCTCGGCGGCGATGGCGATGTCGCAGGCGGCGGCGATCCCGGCGCCGCCGCCAAAGCAGCCGCCCTGGATCACCGCCAAAGTCGGGCGCGGGAAATGCTGCAACCCCTCGATCGCGGCCATCGTGCGGCGCGAAAAATCGAGATTGTCCGCCGCCGGCACGGCATGCAATCGGCGCAAAAAGGCGAGATCGGCGCCAAGCTGGAAATGCCGTCCCGCGCCGCGCAGCACGACGCAGCGCAAGCCCGACTCGCGCGCCAGCCGGCCACAGGTCGCGATCAGCCCGTCGATCAGCGTGTCGTCATAGGCGTTGCCGACCGCAGGCCGGTTGAGCGTCACC
>DASXAM010000127.1:0-2826 GCA_036404275.1 Allostellaceae bacterium | reverse complement strand
GACCAGGACGAGGCCTGGAAGCGCTACAACGAGAGCGTGGTCGCATACAACGAAAACTACATGCTGAACTGGATGCTGACCGCCAAATACTTCAACGCCGAAAGCAGCGCCAAACTGCAGGAGCTGAACGCGCTGCTGCTGCGGGTCAACACCTGCCTCAACAAGATCCGCTACCCGCAGCTCTACCGGGACAAGGATCGCAGCCGCGACAAGGACCCGGCCTGCCATTTCCAGCATGCCGACGGCGGCGGCGAGGCGGACAATTTGCGGGTGCTGGCCGATGCCAGAAGCCAGATCTACACAAAAGTCGGCGAGCTCGCGGCACTCCTTTCAAAGTGACCATGGCCTCCTTGCGTACCGCATGCTCCACCGGTGTGCTATAGAAACGGGCCTCGACCGAGGAGGAGGGCGACATGAAGAACGGCATGGTCATTATCGATGCGGACGGGCATGCCGTGGATTACGACCCGGTCTATCGCGAGCGGATGCCGGCCGAGTTCCGGAAACGCGCCACGTTTTACCCGAGCGACAATTTCGACCGGCAGCAGAACGGCAAGATCGACAAGCGCCCCGCCTCGGCAGCGCACAACCTCGCCGACAACGACCGGGAAGGGATCGACCTGCAGGTGATCTACCCGACTGGCGGCCTCTTTCTGACGCGGGTGCGCGAGCCCGATTTCGTGGTGGCGCTGTGCCATACCTACAACGACTGGATGCACGAATGGTGCGGGACCGACCGCAAGCGGTTGAAGGGGGTGGCGCTGGTGCCGCTCCATGTCGATGTCAAGGCGGCGATCCAGGAGATGGAGCGCGCGGTCGGCGAGCTCGGCGCGGTCGGCGTCATGGTCAACACCTATGACCGCAGCCGCAATGTCGCACATCGGGATTTCTGGCCGTTTTACGAAGAATGCGCGCGCCAGGGGGTGGCGGTCGGCTTTCACGCCTCGGGCAGCGACACGCTCGACCCCTTCTGCCATTTCAATAATTTTCTCGAGGTGCACACGCTCTCGCACGCGCCCGAGCAATTGATCGCCTGCACCGCGATCATATACAGCGGCCTCCTCGAAAAATATCAGGATTTGCGCGTCGCCTTTCTCGAAGCCGGGATCGGCTGGGTCCCGTTCTGGATGGAGCATATGGACGAGGAGTACGAGTTCCGCCGCTTCGACGCGCCGCGGCTGAAGGCGAAGCCGTCGGAATACATGGCGTGCGGGCGGGTGTTCGTGTCGTGCGAGCCCGAGGAAAAGACCTTGCGCTATGTCCCGGATTTCTTTCCCGAGGACAACATCCTCTTTGCCTCCGACTACCCGCATTGGGACGGCGAATTTCCCTATGCGGTGGCGCATCTGGCCGACCGCAACGACATCTCGTCCGAATTCAAGCGCAAGATCTTCTTCGACAACCCGCAGCGCTTCTACGGGTTCACGGTCGATGGCACGGCCTACGGCGCCACACGCTAGTGCTCCGGCCTATTCAGGTGATTCACTGCTCAATTCCGCTTCACCGGCGAAAGCCGGTGCCCACGGCGGAAGTAGATCCCGGCTTTCGCCGGGAAAGCGAGGAGGGCGAGGCAGGGCGTTACGTCAGCCAGCTGAATCAGCTGAATAGTTCTGAGCGCTAGCGGCATCCGTCGAACGGATGACTCCATCGGTCCGGCACACCTTCGCCCGCCTCGCCCCCTCCCTCCCCTGCATGCGGGGGAGGTTGGTGGGGGTGCGGCGCTTCGGAAAGATCGCCGAATGTGACGGGGACGAGCGGCGGGGAGCACACCGCTAGCGGCGGCGGAAATTGGCGCCGAGGACGGTGAGCGAGAACAGCTCGAACAGCATCTGTGCGCCGACCATCGCGGTGTTTGTGGTGGGGTCGTATTGCGGCGCAACCTCGACGACGTCGCCGCCGGCGATGTCGAGCCCTTTGAGGCCATGCAGGATCGCCAGCGCCTCGCGCGGCGTGAGGCCGCCGGCCTCGGGTGTGCCGGTGCCGGGGGCATAGGCCGGGTCGAGCCCGTCGACGTCGAACGAGATGTAGGTCGGGCCGCCGCCGACCACGGCGCGCGCCTTTTCGACGACGCCGGCGATGCCGAGCCGGTCCACATCCTCGATATGCAATACGGTCATCCCCGATTCATAGGAGAAGCCCCAGAAAATCTCGGCGGCGCCGCGGATGCCGATCTGGATCGTGCGCTCGGGGTCGAGGGCGCCGGCCAGCACCGCCTGGCGGAATGGGCCGCCATGATGGAATTTCGAGCCGTCGATCTCGCCCATCGTGTCGCAATGGGCATCGATATGGACGAGGCCGAGCGGGCGACCGGCGCCGAGCGCTTTCAGGATCGGATAGGTCACCGAATGGTCGCCGCCGACCGACAGCGGACGCACCCCGGCGGCGTGGATGCGCTCGTAGAAGAGCGCGATGTCCTCGATCGACTGGTCGAGGCTGTAGCGCGAGCGCATCGGCACGTCGCCGATATCGGCGACGGCGCATTCGCCGCCCGGGGCGATGCCGAGCGCGTGGTTGTAGGGGCCGATGCGCTCGACCTCGCGCACCGCGCGCGGGCCAAAGCGCGCACCCGGCCGGTTGGTGACGCCCAGATCCATCGGCACGCCGACCAGCGCCACATCGAGCCCGGCGAAATCGGGCAGATCGGATGCGTCCGGCCGATAGGGTGCGTCGAGCAAGGTCGAGACGCCGGCATAGGGCATCGGCCGGCGATAGGCGCTGCCAAAGACCTGGGAGAGCGGCTTTTGGAACCGCTCGGGTGCGATCTCGGTCTCCTTCGCCCCCTCGTATTTGGCGCGCAATGCCGCGAGCTTCGCCGCATCGAACATT
>DASXAM010000126.1:0-5780 GCA_036404275.1 Allostellaceae bacterium | reverse complement strand
TCTGCTAGTCGTGATTGCGGCGCCAAAGGCTGTGATAGCTGCCTTGGCGACGAAGTCACGGCGAGTGATCGAGCAGTTCCAGAGTTTGTTCACCTTAAAACATCGAGTTCGGACATGACTCGGTGGCGAGATGGGTCGGGCGCGATGGCACCCTTGCTGCCCGCTTCCGGCAGACTACCGCACTTCAGGTGCCGCTGCACGTTGAACGCGTTGTAGACCCCCGCATGAAGGCGACGAACTGGCCAGAATGGGGCAAAATACGCCGGTAAGTCTTGATCCAGCCCAGGCGATGGCGGCTCAAGTCCGAAAAGCGGCCATCGGGCCGTTTATGAGTACAGGACCTAGTCGTCGGCGGCTGCTTGGCGGGCGATGACGGCATTGGCTTCGCGGATCGCGCGACCTTCGTCGCCGGTTCGCTCGAGGCAGTCGTTGGCGACTTTTGCCCAAAGCTCCCGCAGCTCCGGCGTTGTCGCTTTGCGGGTATGCCTTTCGGCGTCGTCCGGAAGCCACGGCATTGACCTACCTCCCCATGGTCGAGGTCCGGAACATAGGTGATGCCCGGATATTGCCGCTTCCAGTCCCGGGCCGCTTGTGGTGGGCTCGCTCGGCGGCGCTGTCCTTTTTGCAGCGAGCAAGACTGGGGGCTCGACGCGACCAAGGATGGCCGTGCGAGCGCGCCGCACGTCGCGGCGAGCGGAACTTCCGGCGGGCAGGGCAGTTAACGGGGTGCGTCGCCGGCGAGGCAATTTGCCCTGCGCGAAAGCCCCTCCTGCGGCTTTGTTCTGCAATAAGACAACGGATCGAGGGGGCTCGAAACGATGCGGATCGCGCAGGTCGCGCCATTATATGAAAGCTGCCCGCCGCAACTTTACGGCGGCACCGAGCGGGTGGTGTCGCATCTGACCGAAGAGCTGGTGCGCCAAGGTCACGAGGTGACGCTGTTCGCGAGCGGCGATTCCATCACCGCCGCTGCGCTGGAAGCGCCGTGCCGGCAGGCGCTACGGCTCGATCCCGCCTGCCGCGATCCGATTTTTCATCACTTGATCCTGATGAACCGCGTCAGGCTCCGCGCGAGCCAGTTCGACATCATCCACTTCCATGCCGATTTTCTTCATTTTCCGCTGTTTGCCGCGGACCCGCGCCGGATCTTGACCACGTTGCACGGCCGGCTCGACCTGCCCGACCTGCCGGCGCTCTTCCGCGAATACGCGATGATGCCGCTCGTTTCGATCTCGGATGCGCAGCGCACGCCGGTTCCCTGGGCGAATTGGCGCGGCACGGTGCATCATGGCCTGCCGGATGTTTACGCGCTCGGCCGCGGCGACGGCGGCTATCTCGCCTTTATCGGTCGCATCAGCCCGGAAAAGCGGCCCGACCGGGCGATCGAGATCGCCCGCCGCGCCGGGCTGCCTCTGACCATTGCGGCCAAGGTCGACAAAGTCGATCGCGACTATTACAAAGCCGAGATCGAGCCGTTGCTGAAGGATCCGCTGATCGAATTCATCGGCGAGATCAGTGAGGATGAAAAGTGTGCGTTTTTGGGGGATGCCATGGCTTTGTTGTTTCCGATCGACTGGCCCGAGCCGTTCGGCCTAGTGATGATCGAGGCGATGGCGAACGGCACCCCGGTTATTGCGTTTCGCCGCGGCTCGGTCCCGGAAATCGTCGAGCCAGGGATCACCGGCTTTATCGTCGACAGCATCGACGAGGCGGTCGCCGCGATCCCCGCGGCCAAAGCACTCGACCGTCGGGCGATTCGCCGCCGCGCGCTCGACCGCTTTTCGGTGGAGCGTATGGCGCGGGACTATGTCGGTCTCTACAACGAGGTGCTAGGCCGAAAGCCGGCGACGCGGTTGAGCCAGGTCGAGGACGCTGACTGACGGGGCCCGCCGGCGCGATGGCGCAGCCCACGGCGGGGCCGGACGAAGCCTCGAGATTTTATATCGAATCGATCGCACCGTTTCAGCAGCGGCGGCCGCGGTCGCTCAAGCATGGCCACACCTTTGCGGTGTTTGATCCGCGCGGTGACATCATCGGCGGCGATGGCAATCCCGACGGTCTGTATTACCGCGACACACGTTTTCTGTCGCGCTGCGAGCTGCGGCTGAACGGCGTCCCGCTGCTGCTCTTGAGCTCAAACGTGCAGGAAGACAACGCCGTCCTGACCGTCGACCTTGCCAATCCGGATTACCTGTCGCCTGGGGGCCGTATCCTGTTGCGCGGCGAGCTGATCCACGTCAACCGCCGCAAATACATTTGGCAACATTGCTGCTACGAGCGGCTGCTCGTCCACAATTTCGACCTGGAGCCGCATGCGTTCGAGCTTTCCGTCGAATTCGGCTCGGACTTTGCCGATCTGTTCGAGGTGCGTGGCCAAAAACGGGCGCGGCGCGGGCAGCTTGCCGCGGAGCGGCGCTCGGACAGCTCGGTCGCGCTGCGCTATTTCGGCCTCGACGGGGTCGAGCGGACCACTACGATCGAGTTTGCGCCGGCGCCGGGGCACCTCGACGTCGGTTCCGGCCGGTTTGCGGGAACCTTGCAGCCGGGCGAAGCGATACGCATTGTGCTGCGGATCGCCTGCGACGAAGCGACCTTGGGTCCCGACCTGACCCGACGCTTCTACAGCTCGCTGCGCATGGCGCGACGGGCGATGCAGACATCAAGCGGGCGCGCCACCAGCTTCGAAAGCTCCAACTCGGTGTTCAACGAGCTCGCCCGTCGCTCGGTGGCCGACCTCTACATGCTGCTGACCGAAACCGAGCACGGCCCCTACCCGTTTGCCGGCATCCCCTGGTTCAACACCGTGTTCGGCCGCGACGGGATCGTAACCGCACTTTTCGCCCTGTCGGTGGACCCGGCGATCGCCAAGGGGGTGCTGAATTTCCTCGCTGCGACTCAAGCCGTCGAAATCGATCGCGAGCGGGACGCCGAGCCCGGCAAGATCGTGCACGAGATGCGCGACGGCGAGATGGCGCGGCTCGGCGAGGTGCCCTTCGGGCGCTATTACGGCAGCGTGGATGCGACCCCGCTCTTCGTCGTGCTGATCGGCGAATACTTCAATCGCACCGGCGATCTCGAAACCGTGCGGGCGCTATGGCCGAACGCGCTCTCCGCGCTCGCTTGGATCGACCATTATGGCGACCGCGACGGCGACGGGTTTGTCGAATACCACCGGCAGAATGCCGAGGGGCTGGTCAACCAGGGTTGGAAGGATTCGCACGACGCGATCTTTCACGCCGATGGCCGGCTGGCCGAAGGCCCGATCGCGCTCTGTGAAGTGCAGGGCTATGTCTATGCTGCCAAAACCCATGCCGCGGTCCTCGCCCAAGCCTTGGGCGAGGCGGGGACCGCCGCCGCGCTCTCCCGCCAGGCCGCGGCGCTGCGCGAAAAATTCGAGGCGGCGTTCTGGTGCGAGGAATTGTCGAGCTACGCGCTGGCGCTTGACGGCGCCAAAAACCCGTGCCGGGTCGTCGCATCGAATGCCGGGCAGGCCCTCTTCAGCGGCATTGCCAGTCCCGAACATGCCCACCGGGTCGCCGACACCTTGCTCGGCATGGCGTCCTTTTCCGGGTGGGGGGTGCGCACGGTCGCGGTTTCGGCTGCGCGCTATAACCCGATGTCCTATCACAACGGCTCGGTATGGCCGCACGACAACGCGCTGATCGCGCTGGGCCTCGCCCGCTACGGGCTCAAGCGCGAGGTGCTGCGCATTTTCAGCGGGTTGTTCGACGCCGCCGGCAATATGGAATTGCGCCGGCTGCCCGAGCTGTTTTGCGGGTTTCCGTGGCGCAAGCTCAACGCGCCCACTCTTTATCCGGTTGCCTGTATTCCGCAGGCCTGGGCCAGCGCTACGGTATTCGCGCTGATCCAAGCGAGCCTCGGCCTGCGCTTCGATCACACGGTCGATGAAATCCGTTTTGACCGCCCGATGCTGCCGGATTTCCTCGACGAACTGCACATGCGCGGGCTGCGCGCACGTAACGGCAGCGCCGATGTGCTGTTTCGCCGCCACGGCAGCGAGGTTGCCGTCGCCGTCACCCGCCGGCGTGGCGAGGTGCCGATCGTCGTCTCACATTAGGCGTGATCCGCTCGGATCGGGCCCATGATCGAAGCCCTTGACGCGCCCGGCTGCTTTCTCGCCGCTGCCTGGGCGAAAATCGTGTGGTCGTCACCAGTGAGGTCTCGTTCGGTGCGAACCCCCGGCTCCTCCTTCCCCGCAGTCGGGTGAGGGTTAGAATGGGGGTCTTTGCAATGCCTTCACGCGCTCGTTTCGCTGAGACAGCGCAGCTCCGGCGGGACGCCCGCCCGCTGCGCGGCTTAGAAAAGCATTTTCAAATCGGCGGCCCTCCCGAAATAGGCTTGTGGATCGGATGGGCGTTCACCACGAACACGCTCCATTCGAGAGACGCATTTTTTGGTTCCGGCAAAGACGGTGCGCCAAGTGGCCGATTTCGGCAGCGTCGCCAACAGGCACTGGTCGAAAAACGTATAGGTGCGCTCGGCCTGGCAGCCAAAGGACGGCCGGTCGGCGCGGGCGGCGGTCATAATGACGCGGTTGGACCTCGTCATTTCGCCGTGGGCAAAGCCGCCGGAATAGCAGCCCGACACGATGACCACGGTCGGTGCGGCGCCGCAGCCTTGCGCGAGCGCGCGCGCCAATGCCGCCGGATGCAGTGCGGTCCGCGAGCGGGCGAGCCACAACCCCTCGCCATGCTCGCCGTGCGAGGTCAGAAAGACAAGGCAACGGTCGCCCGGCCGCACCGGAAGCTCGGCGATGCTGCTCAGCACATTGTCGAGCGTCGCCGGCTCGACTGCGTCACGCACCTGCGCCGGGCTGGCGCTCAGGCGATGAATGTCGGCGGCCGGCACCCCTCTCGCCTCCAGCCATGCCGCCATCGCAGCGACGGCGTTGTCGAACACCGGCTGGGCGTCGTCCCCGGCAGCGAGCACGACCTGCCAATTCCCGGCGGGCGTCCCGCCGGCACCGGCGAGAAACATCAGCACCAGCCAGCACGCCGGTAAAAGCCGCCATCCCCTCAATGACATCCGACTGCTCTCCCGGCTCCCATCTCGCCTTATGCTATGATACCCGACAGCAACAATGGCGGGCTCAATCTGGGAGGAAACACGTGCCAACCTACATCATGCTGGCGAATTGGACCGATCAGGGCGCGCAAAAAGTCAAGGAATCGCCGCGTCGGCTCGACGCCGCGAAAAAGGCGCTCGTCGATATGGGGGGCGAGTTCAAAGGCCTTTACATGACGATGGGCGATTACGACCTGGTGGCGGTCTACGAGGCCCCGGACGACGCCGTGGCGGCGCGCTTCACATTGCTGCTCGGCATGCCCGGAGCGGTGCGGACCAAGACCTTGAAGGCATTCCCGGAAGCCGCCTATCGCGAGATTATCGCTTCGCTCGGCTGACCGAAAGACCCTGCCATGACTGCAAAAACCGCCCGGCTGCGCGCCCTTCTCGCTTCCGGCGAGTTTCTCTACATGCCGTCGGCGACGACGCCACTCGAGGGCCGTCTCGCCGAAGCGGCGGGCGCGCCGGTGGTCTATACCGGCGGTTATGCGACCGGCGCCTCGCGCGCGATCACCGAGCCATTGCTGACGATGGACGAGCAGGTCCGGGTCGCCGCCGAAGTGGCGCGTGCGGTCGCCGCCCCGCTCGTCGCCGATGCCGGCGCCGGTTTTGGCGAGCCGTTGCACACGATGCGCACGGTGCGCGAATTCGCCGCCGCCGGGATCGCCGGCATTCACATCGAAGACCAGCTCTTT
>DASXAM010000125.1:0-21404 GCA_036404275.1 Allostellaceae bacterium | reverse complement strand
CTGCTCGGGTTTGGCGGCGGCAAACGTAAAAATCACTACATGGCAGCGGATATCGGTCGCCAGCACCGCGCGCGACAGCGGGCTCCCCGCCAGATCGAGCCGGGTAAAGCGGCGGCCGGCGATAACCGTATCCGATAGTATCGGCTTTGCCCCGCCGGTCGCAGCGCTTTTGGCCAGATCCTCCGCCATGGCACGGGCATCGGCGACTGGCGGGGCGGCGAAGAAGGTGTCCTGCGCCGCGGCCAATATCGTTCCCTCGGCGCCTTTCGGCGGCGAAGGTGTGGCCAGCACATAATAGCCCGAATAGGACGGTGCCGGCGGCTGCGGCCCCGGCGACCAGCCCGCGGGCAGCGGGTAACGCAGCCCGAAATAGGGGTTCAGATAGACCCCGTTGACAACCGACCCCGCACCCGGATCGAGCCCGGCCGTGCCGGCGTCGCTCGCCGCCGCCGGGCCGGCAACCAGCCAAAACAGCAATGCAATCGGCCCACGCCGCAATCCCACCTGCCCCTCCGCGCAACGGCGATTGCGCAGATTAGCGGGTCGCGCCGAGCGCGTCGCGGTCTCCGGCGCAACCGGCCGGAGACCGCGTCCCGAATTGGGTCAGGCGACGACCAGATCGGGGACCATCTCGGTTCCCTTGGTCTCGGGGCCAAGCGCGACCGCGAAGATGAAATTGACGAGACCCAGCAAGGTCCCGATCAGCATCGGTATCGCAAACCCCAAATTCCAGGCGGGGTTTATCGCAAAATAGGTCAAGATCGGTGGGACCATCGCCCCAGGAATCGCGCCGACATGGTAGCAAAAGCCGGTGGCGGTGCCGCGGATCTCGGTCGGGAAGCGCTCGGTCAGATAGCTCGGCACCTGGCCGTACATGGCCCCGCCCGCAAACAAGCCCTGCAGCATGAATGCGATCACGACCCAGGTGAAATTGCCGGCGAACAGATAGATCGGCACCAGCGGGACCGCGCACAACGCCGGGATGATCATCGCCGGACGCCGGCCGAGCTTATCGGACACCCAGCCCCAGCCCGAGCTGCCGAGGAACACCAGCAGGTTGGAGAAGATGAGCGGTGTTGCGATCAGCGCCGGGCTCAAATGCGTGTCGTGCTGCAAATGCGTCGCGAACAGCGCATTGATCGAATAATAGGTGACGAACCCGGCCGCCTGGAACCAGCACACGCTCAGCGTGTTGCCGATCATGCCGCGCTGGAAAATCTTCGCCAGCGGCACCGTCACCTCGCGCCGCTGGGTCCGCTGCAACCGGCGGTTTTCGAGCCACACCGCCGGCTCCTTGACGTAGAAGCGGATATAAACGAGCGCCAATGCCGGGGCGATGCCAATCCACAGCATGCCGCGCCAACTGATGTACTTGTAGAAGAGGCCGTAGATCAGGCTCGACAACAGGAAGCCGAGCCCCCATGAGCCTTGCAGCACGCCGCTCATAAAGCCGCGCGAGCGGATCGGCCAGGTCTCCATCGCGAGCGAGGCGCCGGCGGGCCATTCGGCACCCATGAAAAAGCCCAGAAGCGAGCGGAAAAACAGCAGGAAAAAGAAGGTCGGCGAGAACCCGGCGATGAAATTGCACAGCGAGTAGCCGAGGATCGACAGCATCAGCGGCAATTTGCGCCCGACCCGGTCGGCGAGCCAGCCGGACGCGGTGGCGCCGACGAGCCGCATCCACAACGTCAACGTAAAGACGATCGCCACCGCGGTCAGCGGCACGTTAAACTCCTTGGCGATCGGCACCATGATCAACAGAAAGATCGTGAAGTCGAAGGCGTCGAGGGTCCACCCCATCCACGCCGCCCCGAACGCATACCATTGGTCTGTTGTCGGCTCTTTCCACCACGGTCCCGTTGTTGTTTTTTCGACCGCTGCCATGGCGTTCTCCTCCCTTTGGAGACGGCCCCGCTGTCGGGGCGTTGCGGATTGCTTGTATCGATCAGACCGGTCGGGCCCCTGCCCTCCTCTTCAAGCGACTGACAATCTGGCGACGAGGTGCCTGCTCCGGGTCTCGAGCCCGAGCCGCAGCGCTATGATAAAGCTGACGAGCCCGCCGAAGACGGCGCCCTGGTGATAGCGGAACGCGCATTTCGGTCGGGAAGCGCCCAGCGAGACAGCTCGGGTTCTGGCCGTAGATGCCACGCGCGAGCCTCCGGCCGAGCCGTGCCGCGACCCAGGCAGGCCACTGGTCGCGCGTCGGCCCCTGCCACCAAGGAACCGCCGCTGCGGTCCCGGCTGCCGCGGCTTCGGTAGCCGTCATCGGTCGTTTCCCCCGCGAAGAGGCCTTTTTTGACGAGCCTTGTGAAAACAGTAGAGGAGGTAAACGGTATTGTCTCCGGTTTTTTTAACCGCTATCGCCGGCCGCGCCGGCATCCGGCGTCGGCCGGTCCCTTCAATAACCGATGTTCTGAAAGCTCTGCGGCGCCGGGCTGACGACGATATTGCCTTCGGGCTGGACTTCGAGAACGGCGAGCGCGTGCTGAACCAGTCCCGCCGGGGTGAAGCGGAAGAGACCGTTGACCCCGGCGAACCCGTTCGGGTTCAAGATCGCCTCGCGCGAAAAGGGTGGCCCGCCTTCGCCGCGTGCGAGGGCGGCGGCCAGGGAAGCGGCGTCGTAGCCGAGCGCCGCCAGGCGCGGCGGCTCGCTGCCGTAGGTGGCGCGGTAGCGCTGCTCGAAATCGCGGCGCGCCTCGGGCGGCGCAGCAGCAAACCAGCCGCCGTCGAGCGCTTGGTCGCTGCCGATGTCGGGCACGTCCCACAGCCCGCTGCCGAGGAGACGCACCGCCTTGGTGTCGAGCCCGGCGCTGCGCAATTGCTGCGCAATCTGCCGCAGCCGCGCCCCGCCTTCCGGCAGCAAGAGCGCATCGAACGCGGGCGCCGGCGGGACCGCCGCCGACGGTGCCTGGTCGGGCGCGGACGGGGCCGCCGCCGCGGGGAGCAAGCCGTGGATTGCCGTCTCGACCTCGCCGCCCGGCTGATAGAATTGCATGCCGGTGACGCTCGCCCCGGCCGGGCCCACCGTCTGGCGCAGCGCGTCCGTCATCAAATGGCCGTAGGTGGTGTTCGGCGCCAGCACAGCAAAGCGGCGCAATCCGCGGTCGCGGGCAAAGCCGACTTCGCGCACGACCTCCTCGCGCGGCAAAAACCCCATCAGAAAAGTGTTGCCGCCGGCCAGGCTCTCGACCGTCGAAAACGCGACCACATTGACATGCGCCGCGGCCGCCACGGGCTTGACCGCCTCGACTTCGGCCGCCACCAGCGGGCCGAAAATCACCTTTACGCCTTCGGCAATCACCGAGCGCGCCGCGCTCGCGGCACTGCTCGGGGTCCCGCCGGTATCGCGCGGCACCAGCGTCAGCTGGTCGCCTCCGGTTTCGAACAAGGCGAGCTGCGCGGCATTGAGCATCGCCTTGCCGAGGGCGGCGTTGCTCCCCGACAGCGGCACCAGCAGCGCTACCTTGGCCGGTCCGCCCGGCTGGGGCGCCGGCGGTGGCGGCGCTTGCGGCTCGCCATAGGGCGGTTGCGGCGGCGCGAGCGGCGCCGCTACCATCGGCGGTGGCGCGCAGGAGGCGAGGACTGCGCCGGCGAGGACTGCGAGAGGTGCGGCGAATCGGGAGACACACCAGCGCGGCAAATTCGTGCTCCGGCAAGGGCGGCGAGGGGCGCGAGCCTACCCGGCGCTCGGCAGCGAGTAAACCGGAGCGCGAGGTGCTGTCGGCGCTGGGCGCGGCCGCCGATTTCGCGACCACGACGGCACCCGGTCTCCATGTCGTTGCCACCCCGATCGGCAATTTGGGCGACGTTACGTTGCGGGCGCTGGCGGTGCTGCGCGATGCCGACCTGATCTGTTGCGAGGACACGCGCGTGACGGCGCGGCTGTTGGCCCGCTACGGCATCAGGGTGCGCCTCGCCTCCTACCATGACCGCAATGCGGAGGAAGCGCGTCCGTCGATCCTCGCGGCGCTGCGCCGCGGCGATCGGGTGGCGTTGGTCTCGGACGCCGGCACGCCGCTCGTCTCCGACCCCGGCTACAAGCTGGTGCGCGCCGCGCTCGCCGAAGGCTTGCCGGTGACCGCGGTTCCCGGCCCGTCTTCGGCGCTGACCGCGCTGATCCTCTCCGGCCTGCCGCCCGATGTCTTTTTGTTCGCGGGGTTTTTGCCGCCGCGCAGCCCGGCGCGCCGCCGTGCGCTGCGCAATTGGGCGTCGCTCGCCGCGACCCTGATCTTTTGCGAAGGCCCGTCGCGGCTCGCCGCGGCGCTCGCCGATATGGCGGAGATTCTGGGCGACCGGCCGGCGGCGGTTGCCCGCGAGCTGACCAAGTTGCACGAGGAGGTGCGGCGCGACCGCCTCGGCGCGCTCGCCGGCCATTACCGCGAGACCGGACCGCCGCGCGGCGAGGTGACGATCGTCGTCGGGCCGCCCTTGCCGGCAGTGCCGGCAGCGGACGAGATCGAAGCAAAGCTGAGGGCGGCATTGGGCGAACTCGGGGTGCGCGATGCCGCCGCCCGGCTCGCCGCGGAAACCGGATTGCCGCGGAGCGAGCTTTACCGGCGGGCATTGGCGCTGCGCGGGGGTGGGAAATGAGGCAGGGCCGGTCTCGCAGCCGCGAGCGCCGGCGCCGGGCCGAGCGGCGCGGCCGATCGGCGGAGTGGCTGTGCTGCTGGCTGCTGCGGCTGCGCGGCTGGCGGATCGTCAGGCGCGGCTGGCGCTGCCCGGCCGGCGAGATCGACATCGTCGCCCGCCGCGGCCACGTGCTCGCGGTGATCGAGGTCAAATCGCGCGGCCAAATCGAGGACGCGGCTGCCGCGCTCACCCCGCGTCAGCGGCGGCGCATCGCCCGCGCCGCGCAAGCGCTGCTGCAAGCGCGGCCGGATCTCGACACCCTCGATCTCCGATTCGATGTGATGCTGGTGGCGCGCTATCGGCTGCCGCGTCATTGGCCGGGCGCCTGGCGACCCGAATTCTGAGGGATCGGGGGCGCCCGAACCGAGGAATCATCCGGATTCCATTGCGTTTCGCCGCACCCGCGGGCCGAAAGCCTCGCGGTTCCGGCCGGCCGTGGTTTGGAAGCCGAGCCCAATTGTCCGAAAATGCCGCGGGGAGTTGCTTTTTGCCGGGGGGTCAACCATGTCAAGCGCACGTCGGTTTTTGCGTCTTGCCTTTGTTCTCGCCGCACCGCTTGCCACAGGGGGGTGTGCCGCGGCAATCGTCGGGGGTCTTGCCGCCGCCGGCGGCGCCGGCTATGCCGCCAATCAGGAGCGCGGTGTCGGCGGCACCGCCAACGATTTCAAGATCAAGACAAATGTCCAGAACGCCTGGATCAAAGCCAACCCGAACCTGCAGGCCGATCTCAACGTGACCGTCTACGAAGGCCGCACCCTGTTGACCGGTGCTGTGCCGACACCGCAGATGAAGGCCGAAGCCAAGGACATCGCCGGGCGGGTGCCGGGGGTGCGCGTCGTCTACGACGAAATCGAGGTGGCGCCGCCGGAAAGCGCATGGCGTTCGGCCAAGGACGCCTGGATCAGCGCGCGGGTGCGCTCTGACCTCGTCTTCAACGGCAAGGTCCGCTCGGTCAACTACACAGTCGAGACCGTCAACGGCTCGGTGTACCTGATCGGCTCGGCGCGCAGCCAGGCGGAGCTCGACCAGGCGACGGCGGCGGCCCGCTACACGCCGGATGTCAAGCGGGTGGTGTCCTATGTCGAGATCCGCCCCGGCATGCCACCGGGGACGCAGCCGGCGGCGCCGCAGGCGGCCGAAACGGCACCCGGGCCCGGACCCGGCTCGAATGCGCCGGTGGCGGCGCCGACGACGCCGGTCGAAGTGCAGAAATTGTAGCGCGCAAGGCCGTGCCGGCACCGCCTGCAACCTCGGACCCCGAAGCCTGCGGCCAATTTCTGCGCGAGCTCGGGGCTTCGGGCGCCACGGTGTGGCCGATCGCCGAGGCGGCGCTGGCACTCGCCTCGTTCGAGCGCCCGCGGGTCGATTTCGCCCGTTACCGTGAGCATTTGCGGCTCGTTGCCCGCGATGTCGCGCGCCATCCGGGGGCCGCGGGCGACCTCGCCGCCCATGCCCACGCGCTCAACGAGGTCATTCTCTTGAAATATGGCTACAGCGGAGACGAAGAAACCTACGACGATTTGCAAAACGCCAATCTGATGCGGGTCATCGACCGCAGAAAGGGTCTGCCGGTGGCGCTCGGCATCCTCTTTATCGACACCGCCCGCGCCCGAGGCTGGGAGGCGGCCGGGCTCGGCTTTCCCGGCCATTTTCTGGTGCGGCTGTCGGCGGGCTCGGAGCGGCTGATCCTCGACCCGTTCCACGCCGGCCAAATCTGCGGCGCCGCCGAATTGCGTGAGCTGCTGAAAGCGTTGGGCGGGAACGACAGCGAATTGTCGCCCGAGCACTACGCGCCGGTCGCCGACCGCGACGTGCTCTTGCGGTTGCAAAACAACATCAAATCGCGCCTCCTTCAGCTAAACCGGAGCGAGCGTGCGGCGAAGGTGGTCGAGACGATGCTGATGCTCGCTCCCGACCTGGCCGAATTGTGGTGGGAATCGGGAATGCTGCATCAGCGACTCGGCAATCTGCGGGCGGCGGCGGCGGCGCTGGAGCAATTCATCATGCGCGCCCCCGACGGCCGCGCGCGTCATCAAGGAGCCGCTTTCCTGCAGCAATTGCGCTCGCAATTGAACTAAACCGGTCCATAGGTCCCGGCGCACTGCCGCCACGCCCAATGATAGGAAGCTCCGCGCGCCGCGCCCCTAGCGCGAAACAACGCCAGCGCGAAGGCGATTATCCGATTGGGGTTTGATCTCCTTTTCAAAAATCTGCGGGTATCTTGGCTGAGGAATGGCTTTCGCTCGATCGGAACGTCTAAGCCATCAGTGCTGGTGATGGGCATGCCGGGCGGATGGTCGCCCGGCCAAGCCGATTGGTCTTGTTAGAACAACCGCACCGGGTCCATCTTTTTGTTATACCGGCGCAAGCCGGTATCCACTGCCGACATGGGTCCCGGCCTGCGCCGGGACGACGAGCTTTTGCATCCGAGAGGGTGTGAGGGGTTCGGTCAAGAGCAGGCGACGAGCGCCGCAGGCTGCAGATCGCGCTCGCGTCCGGCTGACGGGAAAAGGAGTTGCCATGGGGCTTGCCGTTGCGATCCAGATGGATCCGATCGACACGATCAATATCGACGCCGATTCGACCTTTGCCCTGGCGCTCGAAGCGCAGACGCGCGGCCATGCGCTGTTTCACTACCTGCCGGAGGCGCTGACCCTGCGCGACGGCCGGCTTTATGCGCGCGGCCAGCCTCTCGAAGTCTTCCGCCGGCCCGGCCATCACCACCGTTTCGGCGCCTTCGAGGAGCTCGATCTCGCCGGGATCGATGTGATCCTGATGCGCCAGGACCCGCCTTTCGACATGGCCTATATCACCGCGACGCACCTCCTCGAGCTCCTGCCCGAGGACGGGCCGCTCGTCGTCAACGACCCGGCGGCGGTGCGTAACGCGCCCGAAAAGCTTTTTGTGCTGCGCTTCAAGGAGCTGATGCCGCCGACGCTCCTGACGCGCGACCGCGACGAGATCCGCGCCTTTCGGCGGGAGCACGGCGACATCATCCTGAAGCCGCTCTTCGGCAATGGCGGCGCCGGGGTCTTTCGCTTGCGGCCCGGCGACGAAAACCTGACGGCGCTGTTGGAGATGTACGAATCGATCCAGCGCGAGCCGGTCATGGTGCAGCGCTACCTGCCCGAGGTGCGCCGCGGCGACAAGCGCATCATCCTGGTCGAAGGCGAGCCGATGGGCGGCGTCATGCGCGTCCCGGCCGAGGGCGAGGCGCGCGCCAATCTGCATGTCGGCGGCCGTCCGGAAAAAACCGAGCTGACGGTGCGCGAGCGCGAGATCTGTGCCGCGATCGGCCCCACCCTTCGGGCTCAGGGCCTCGTCTTTGTCGGCATCGACGTGATCGGCGACTATATGACCGAGATCAACGTCACCTCGCCGACCGGCATCCAGGAAATCGCCCGGCTCGACGGTGTCGACATCGCCGCCAAAATCTGGGACGCGATCGAGTTTCGCCTCGCCGCCCGCGCCGATCGCCGCCCGGCCTGACGCGTCAGTGCGGCGGCATCGGGATCCAGACCGGCGGCTTGCCCGGAAAGTGCACCCGTTCGAGGATCACATTGTCCGGGATGTCGGACGGCTTCAGATAGACGTAGTAATTGTCGCGGCGCTCGAACACCTCGCCCTTTGGCGTGTCGCTGGGGCTCACCAGCATCGTATCGGCAAAGCGCACATGCATATAGTTGGGCAGAAGCTGGGCATAGCCCGTGACCTGCGCCCGGAAGCGGTAGCGATACGTCTCCAGGCCGACGATCTTTTGCACCTTGGCGGCGGCCCGTCCCTCGGCGGAAATCGGCACCTCGCGCCACTCCTGCGCCACCTGGACATAGGCGCGCATGTCGGGCGCCATCACATAGATCGCGCGCCCGTCGCCGACATTGCGAAGGTCGATGGCGAGCTCGTAATGCCGGTCGCCGAGATCGGTGACCGAGGCAACCTCACCGCGCAGGCTGTCGAGCGCCGTCTCCGCCAGCACCGCGGCGCGCGCCGAACGCTCGCGCAGCTGCGCCGCCTGGTATCTGCCGAGCACAAAATCGCCGCCGAGCACCAGCCCGAGCACCATAGCGGCGGCGACGAGCACCCGTTGCACGCCGCCCCACAAATCGCGGCCGAGCGGAACCGGCGCGGGCGCCGATGGCGCCGGTGCGGCCGGCTCGACAGCCGGACCAAAAACGCGTGAGGGGGGGCGGCGCGCAACCGCGATTGTCGGCAGGTCGAACGCGGCCAGCACGCCGTCGCGCATTTCATAGCAGCGCTCCGCCCGGCGGGCGAGCTCGAGATTGTGAGTGACGAGGACCAGGCCAAAGCCCTCGCTCGCCTGCAATTCGTGCAACAGGTCGATGACGTCGGTTTCGGTGTCCTGGTCGAGATCGCTCGTCGGCTCGTCGGCGAAGAGCAATTGCGGCGAATTGACGAGCGCGCGGGCGATGACCGTGCGCCGCTCTTCGCCGCCCGACATCGTGCCGGGATAGGCCAGAAGACGCTCGCCGAGCCCGACCCGCGCCAAGAGATCGGCGGCGCGGACATAGGCCGCCTCGGCCGGCATGGCATGGCCGAGCAGCGCAGGGAGTGCCGTGTTGTCGAGCGCCGTCAAATTCGGCAGCAGGCTCGGAAACTGGAACACAAAGCCGATCCGGCGGCAGCGGTAGTCGGCGATACGGCGCTCCGCCATCCGCCAAAGATCGGCGCCGTCGATCAGCAATTCGCCCGCGTCGGGCGGGGTCAAGGCGCCGAGCATCGCCAGCAGGGTCGATTTGCCCGATCCTGAGCGGCCGACAATCGAGACGAACTCGCCCTTCTCGATGTCGAGGCTGGCGCCGCATACCGCGTCTGCGCCGTCATAGCGCTTGTGCAACCCGCGCGCCGACAGCATCACCGCGCCTCGCGCCGGATCAGGGCGTGCGGCGGCGACCGGCGCACCCGCAAAGCCGGCACGACGGCGCCGCCGAGACCGAGCAATGCCGCAAGCAAAAGTGCCGCGAGAGCGCCCGCTTCGAGCACCCACAGCGGCGGCCAGGCGAACGGAACGCCGAGCAGGCTGAAATAAAATCCGAGCGAGCGGGCAAAGCCCAGCATCAGCGCGGCGCCGAAGACCAGGCCGGCAAACCCGCCGAGCCCGGTGATCATCGCCGCTTCGGCCAGGATGACAAAGGTCACCTGCCGCGGTCCCGCACCCATCGCCCGCAACAGGCCGATCTCGCGGCGGCGTTCCTGCACGATGGCCGAAAACAGCAAGGCGACGACGATCGACAAGGCCGCCAATTGAAAGAGCGTGAAGGCGACGATGCCGAGCAGCAACGAGCCGAGCACCTGGCGCGACGCGGTCAGCACCATGTTGCCTTCGACGCTCCGGATCCCGGAGAGCCGGCCGAGCGCGAATTCGACCGCCGCGGGCTTTGCCCCCGGCGCCAGCTGGATCAGGAACGCCGATACCCGATCGAGCCGCAAATCGCCGGCGCAGCCCGCCGCGGCATGCGGTTGCGGCTGTCCCTGCGCGCGGCAAAAAGACACGATTTCGCCGAGCGCCTCGAAGCTGACGAACCAGGATTGGTCGAACGGGCCGACGCCGGTTTTGCCGAGCCGGCCATAGACCGTCAGCGGCTTGCCGCAGATGGTGACCGGTTTGCCCGGTTCGGCGGCGAGCGCGCTGCCGGCGATTGCCCCGTCGGTGGCGAGCGGCCCCGGCCGATGCGCCGCGAGCCAGGGCAGCACCGAAAAATCCTGCACCGGGTCGAAGGCGACAAGATCCGCCGGATGCCCGTCGACCAGCACCGGCACGATGCGCTGCCGCGCCACCCGCGCCACCCCCGGAATTGCGGTGAGCCGCGGCGCCAAATCCGCCGGGAGCGTTGCCGCTGTCGGCTGTACCGTCAGGAGCCCCGCGGTCAGGTTGACGAGCGTGCCCTCCGGCACGACGAGAATATCGGCGCCCATCCGCGCGAGGCTCGCCGCGACCCCTGCCGACAAGGCCCAGCCGATGACAAAGCCGGCAAAGCCGACGCCGACCCCGAGCATCACCGCCGCGCCCAAGAACAGCGCCCGCAGGCGCCGGCGCCCGACATTCTGCGCTGCCAGCCGGAGCAACAGCCAGCGGTCGCGCCGGCCTCGGGCCATCACCGCTGTCCCTCGATCATGCGTTCTCGGGTGACAAGGGTGACGCCGGGAATTCCGCCGGCGCGATTTGGATCAAAGCGTGCAGGAGCGGGTGTGCTTCATGTGCTCGAGCTCGGTCGGGATGATCACGCAATCATGGTGGCCGCCATTGCTCGGCCAGATGCCGACGAGTTCGTCGGTCGCGGCGTCGATAAAGGCGATGCCGCTCGCCAGCCGCTGAAAGCCGCTGAACACCCCTACCACGTATTTGCCGTCATAGGTCACCGCCAGGGTCTGCATGTCGGGGCCGATCCCCTGAATTTCCTTCTTGATCGTCCAGGTCTCGGTATCGACCACCATGACCCCGCTCGACGCCGGCGAGGGGTGCAAGATCGACAGATATAATTTCTTGCTGTCCATCGAGAACACCATGTGGAACGGGTTCGGATACTTGCCGCGCCACAGCGGGTCCTCGATATGGGCGATCTTTCTCCAGTTGCGCGGATCGGGATCGCTCGAATCGAACACCGAGCAATTGTTCTCGCGCAAATTGTTCATCATGCACAAAAACCGGCCGTCGGGCGAAAAGCCGATCTCGTGGGCGGGCGAAATGATCTTGTCGAACCGCACCTCCCAATGGTCGCTGTCGATCTTGTTGACCGGATACTGGTCGGGCGCGTCCTTGTTGAATTGCAAAAAGGCGACCGGCTCGAAATTGTTCTCGGCGTCGAGCACGACCTGTCCGCCGCACAGCCGCACCACCGTCGCGGCCCACCGCCCGCTCGGATGCCAGATCGTGCCGTCGGCGCCGGAGAGATGCCGCGGATCGGCGCCGGGCAGCGTGCCTTCCTCGACAAACAATTCGCCCATCGGCACCATTTCCCACTCGATCTTCTGTCCCTTGGTGCCGAGATAGTCGTATTTGCCGGTCGTCGGATCGGGGTAGATTTTCGAAATCCTCAAGGTTCCGCCGTTTTGCCAGCCCATGGCCAGGTTCGGGTCGTTCGGCTCCCAATCGTATTTGAGCGTCGTGATGACCCTCGAGGTGCGGCGGTCGAAGCAGGCGGCAATGTCCTTTTGCCCGTCGGTGACGAAATAGCGCTCGGCGGTCTTGGGGTCGATGTTGACATGGACGCCGAGGCCGAGCCCGGTCGTCTCGGAAACGTTTTCCATGACCTCCATTTGCGAGCCGTCGTAGCGCACGCGGTAGATGTTGAAGCCTTCGGCGGGTGTCGTGATGTTGGTCGGGATGCCGTAGATCAGCGAATTCTTGCCGCCCTGGGTGCTGTTGATCCACTCGAACCCCTGCACCGGGTCAGCGCTCGGAAATGCGCACAAATGGTGCGAGATCGGGTTGTAGTCACCATAGGGCCAATAGGTGATCCAGGCGAGACAGCGGCCGGTGTTCAGATCGACCGCATAAGTGCCGCCGCCGAGCTTGGTCGGCATCAGCAGCACCCATTTGCCAAAGCCGCGGCCGCCGATATCCGCCCGCGGGTTGATCAGCTCGCGCTCGATATTATGGCGTTGTGCCTCGGTGTAGGTGCCGCCGCCGTGCTGGAGGCCGTGCGCCGGGATCTGGTCCTTGACCACCGAATAGCCGAGGGCCGCCGCCTCCCCGACCGCCGCCGTGCCGGCCACCACCTTGAGGAGATTGCGTCGGTTGACCCGCAATTTGCGCGGCGGCGCTTCGGGTGCAGCGGCCGGCCGGTCGCGCGCGGCCTTTTCCTGCAGATATTCGGTGAATTCGGCGTGGTCCTGCTGCCGGACCTCTTCCTGCCGCCTCAGAAACCTTTCCTCCGGCGTCTCGCCGGCGGCCGGCAGATTCAGCGCTTCTTCTCGGAGATCGACTTTGAGCGGAGGCGGCGCTTCTTCCGCTGCAGCTTTGGCGGGCCTCGTCCGGCGGCTTTCAGACATCGCAAGGTCCCCTTCGATGTTCTTCCGAGTTACGGGCGGTCGAGCAGGACGTCGCGCGCCTCGTCGATCTTCGTCGCGAGATATCGCGTGCCGCCGAGCGCGGGGTCGAGACGCTGCTGTAGACGGGCGTGCGCCTCACGGATCTCCTCAGGACAGGCGCCCGGCCCGAGCCCCAGAACCGCGAGCGCCTCGTCGTCCGGCATCCGCGCATGTCCGCTGCCATTGGCAAGGCGCGGAGCGGCCGGCCGGTATTCCGCCGCGGCTTTTACCTGATCGAGATAGCGGGTCAGCACCGCGAGCGATTGGCGCACCAGATCGGGATCGACCATGCCGCCCGGGTATCCGGCGCTCGTATCCAGCGCCGCCTTCGGCCGCCGGCGGCGGCGCAGCTCGAGCGAGCCGAAAAGCGAGCGCCAGCGCGCAGCACCTTGGACCAACACCGGCATGACAAACGCCGCGAGCATCAGCGCCTGGGTCCAGCGGCCCACCGCAACGAGCCACACCAGCGCCGCCGCAGCGAGCGCGCCGAGCGCCGCCGCCGACCATCGCCCGGCATTGGCGATCACCCGCGGATCGGCGTGCAACGCCCATTTGCCGATCTGCACGGCGGAGACCGCCACGGACAGACCGAACGCCGAATAGGCAATCTCCGTCCACCCATCCATCGCCGGCTCCGCCAACGCGACGGTTTATTTTGGATGGGCTCGCTGCACCCTGACAACCCGAATTTTCGATTAGATTCCGAGCGCGCTTAGCCGCGAGCGAGGCCGGAGACGGCGGCGAGGTAGTCGAGGCAGCCTTGCAGGATGTAGGCGGCGGCGACGCGGTCGACGATTTCGGCGCGGCGCTTGCGGGTGAGGTCGGCGGCGATCATCTCGCGGGTCACGGCGGCGGTCGACAGCCGCTCGTCCCAGAATGTCACCGGCAGATCGCGCAAGCCTACCAGGTTGCGGGCAAACTGGCGCACCGACTGGGTGCGCGGCCCGTCGCTGCCGGCCAAGGTCAGCGGCAGGCCGATGACGAGCCCGCCCGCACGATGCGCATCGACGATCGCGAACAGCCGGTCCATGTCCACGGCAAAGCGCCGGCGCCGGATGGTTTCGAGCGGAGTTGCGACAATGCGGCGGGTATCCGACAGCGCGAGCCCGATCGTCTTGGTGCCGACATCGAGGCCCAAAAGCCGCGCCCCCGCCGGCACCGCCGCGGCGAGCGCCGCCGGCTCGGCGAGAATCATGTCCGAGGATACACTGGCGCGCCCGAGCGCGTCGATGCCGAGAAGAGATCGCCCGTTCCGACGCTCCTCTACATGCCGAACAGGAACATCTGTATTTTGGAATGCAGGATCGACCGATCGCGCTGCGGGCGGTTCAATCGGCCGGCCGTGCTGCATCGGGTGCGCTGCCTGTCCGGCCGCGCGGGAGAAAGCCATGCCGCAACAACAGACGGCACCTTATGGATCGTGGGCGTCGCCGATCACCTCGGACCTGATCGTCGCCGCGTCGATCGGGCTCGGCGAGATCGCGCTCGACGGCGCCGATGTTTACTGGCTCGAAGCGCGCCCGCAGGAAGGCGGCCGCGCGGTCCTCGTTCGTCGTGCCGCGGACGGCTCGACGGCCGATGTGACCCCGCCGCTATCCGGGTCCGGCCAGCCCGCCTTCAATTTGCGCAACCGCGTGCACGAATATGGCGGCGGCGCGTTTCTGGTCAGCGACGGCACAACCTATTTCTGCAACGATGCGGACCAGCGGCTGCATCGCCAGGAGCCCGGCGCGACACCCGCGGCCATCACGCCCGAGCCCGGCACGCCGCGCGGGCTGCGCTATGCCGACGGCACGATCGATCCCGCCCGCCGACGGATGATCTGGGTCTGCGAGGACCACGGGACGGGCGCCGCCCAGCCGGTCAACAGCCTCGTCGAGATCACGCTCGACGGATCAGCGGCGCCGCGCATCGTGCAGGCGGGGCGGGATTTCTACGCCGCACCACGCTTCAGCCCGGACGGGACCCGGCTCGCTTGGCTCGAATGGGACCATCCGCTGATGCCCTGGGTCGGCTGTGAGCTGTGGGCGGCCGAGATCGCCGCAGACGGATCGCTCGGCAACAAGCGGCGGGTTGCCGGCGGCGAGGATGAATCGATCTTTCAGCCGGAATGGTCGCCCGACAGCCGCCTCTATTTTGTCTCCGACCGCGCCCAGGCGGGCATCGCCGGCAGGTGGTGGAATTTGTTCCGCATCGGCGGCGATCCGCTGTCGGACACCTCCCGGATCGAGCCGATCTGGCCGCTCGCCGCGGAGTTCGGCCGGCCGCATTGGAATTTCCGCGGCTCTACCTTTGCCTTCGCGTCGGCGCAGCTCCTCGTCTGCAGCTATATCGAGGTAGGCATCCATCGGCTGGCGACGGTGGATTTGGCGTCGCTCGAGACCCATCCGGTCGCGACCGAATACCAGGACATTTCCTCGGTCCGCGCCGCGGGCGGGCGGGTCTATTTCCGCGGCGGCGGGCCGGCGAAGCCGGCGGCGATCGTCGAGCTCGATCTTGCCACCGGACACGGCGCGGTGCTGCGCAGCTCGACGACGCAGGACATCGCGCGCTATCGCGGCTATTTGTCGGCGCCGCAGCCGGTAACCTTTGCCTCCGATGACGGCGCCAAGGCGCACGGTCTTTTCTACCCGCCGCGCAACCGGGATTTTGCCGCACCCGCGGGCGAATTGCCGCCGCTGATCGTGCATTGTCACGGCGGCCCGACCGCCAGCGCGTCCGCGACGTTGAGCTGGGGCACGCAATACTGGACGAGCCGCGGCTTTGCCGTGCTCGATGTCAATTACCGCGGCAGCACCGGCTATGGCCGCGAGTTTCGTCTGGCATTGCAGGGAAATTGGGGCGTTTTCGACGTGGCCGATTGCGTCGCCGGCGCCCGCCATCTCGCCGAGACCGCAGGCGCCGTCGATCCTGAGCGCTGGGCGATCAGCGGCGCCAGCGCCGGCGGCTATACCACCTTGGCGGCCCTGACCTTTCGCAGCGAGTTCAAGACCGGCGCCAGCTATTACGGGGTCAGCGACCTCGAGGCCTTGGCCAAGGACACCCACAAATTCGAAAGCCGCTATCTCGACGGGCTGATCGGCCCCTACCCCGAGCGCCGCGACCTCTATGTCGCCCGCTCGCCGGTCAACAGCGCGAGCCGCTTATCGGCGCCGGTCGCGTTCTTTCAGGGGGCCGAGGACCGGGTGGTGCCGCCGGAGCAGGCCGAAGCGATGGTCGAAGCCTTGCGCCGTCGCGGCATCCCGTCGCTTTACCTGTTGTTCGACGGCGAGCAGCACGGCTTTCGCCGCGCCGACAACATCAAGCGCGCGCTCGACGCCGAGCTCTACTTTTATGCGATGTTTCTGACCGGCCGGCGCCTCGAATTTATCGCGCCTTGATCTTGCTCACCGGGTGACCCTCGCTGTAAGGTTGCCGGTGGGCGCCTACCAGGAGATCTGTCATGCCAAAGCGTGTCGCTTTGACCACGGTGTGCAGCTTCGCGGCCTTGAGCGCCTTTGTCTTTCTGGCGTCCGCTTCTACAGTATTTGCCGGCGTCACTTGGAAATTCACCGAAACATCTCTGACCTTCGCGTTCGGCGGCATGCCGGTGCCGCATTTTGTTCCGAGGGTTGCCGGTTTTCTGACGGTCAGCGATAGCGATTTGCTTGCGGGCGGAATCTCGTATTCGTTTTTGCGGGGGCCGGACGGCACCACCGTCGGCGGCAATCAGGATTTTTCATTCCTCGGCTTTACAGAAGCCTTTCTGCCGCGGGACAACCCCGATGCTCTGGTCGGCGATCGCGATGCGTCCGCAGATTTGGCGTTCGATGCCGCCGGCGATCTGTCGGGCTTTGTCCAGGAAGATCTTGAGTTTGTCGCTCTTCGAATGTCAATTACCGACAATAGAGTAGAGAGCGGTGACGGGACTATCGCGACCGACGGTTCCGACCTGCAATGCCCCGATACCCTCTGCGATTTCACCGGCTTCTGGACAATAGTGCCGGAGCCGGGATCGGGCATGGTGCTGACGATTGCTCTGGCGCTGGCCGGGCTGTTGCAGTTCGCCGCCCACGTCGTGCCCCTTTTGCGGTGAACGGCCCATAGCGAACTTTTCCCACTGGGCAACAAGCCGCGGCTTTGCCGTGCTCGATATCAATTACCGCGGCAGCACGGGTGCGGATTTTCCCGCCTTAACGTTGCTTCGGGCCGGCATCACCTGCCCTAAATGCGAAGATCGTTGATCGAGGAGGAAATCGGATGTCGAGGCAAGCCCGCCTGTTCATCGCCGCGGGTTGCGCTGCGCTGGCGGCTGTCGCCCTGCTGGGCTGGGCCAGTTCGGCATCGGCCACCGTCACGTGGAGCTTTACGGAGACGGCGTTGACATATCAAGTGTCCGGCAAGCCCGTGCCGGGGTTCGTCGCCGGTGTCGCCGGTTTTCTCTCGGTCAGCAACGAGGATTTCCGGAAGGGCGGAATTTCCTATTCGTTCTCCTCGCAGATGACCGGAATATCCGAGGTAAGCGGCGACACCGACTTTTCGTTGCTCGACGCCAACCTTTCTCTGCCGGCGCACGGCCCTTTCTTCGACCACCAGGATGCGTCGGTGAACCTGTCGTTTGACAAAACTGGAAACATCTCGGGGTCGGTTGTCGAGAATCTGCAATTCGCGGCCTTGCAGATGGCCATTACCGACAACAACGTCACAGGCGACAACGCGCGGGTCGCGAGCGATGGCACCGATTTCCAGTGCACGGACCGCCAGTGCTCCTACACCGGGTTCTGGACCTTGGTGACACCGCTGCCAGTGTCGGAGCCGGGCTCGGCGATCACCCTCTTGGCGGCCCTCCCCTTCCTCGGGCTGGGTCGCAACCGCCGGATAACTCGCTGTTCCGCCATCCGGCCGCGGGCCGCCCCTCCAGCGGCCCTGGACTGGCGAAACGGTGCTGGCAAATCGGCCGGCACCGCCGTAGTTTCGGGCCATGTTTACCGGTATCGTCACCGATCTCGGCCAGGTACGCCGGGTGCGCCACGGCGCATTGGGCGAGCTGAGCATCGCGACCGGGTTTGACACCGCGGCGATCGCGATTGGTGCGTCGATCGCCTGCTCGGGTGCGTGCCTGACGGTCGTGGCGGTCGAGCCGGGAATGTTCACGGTGCAGGCCTCGGCCGAAACCCTGGCGCGGACGACGATCGGCGAATGGCGCGAGGGCACCCCGGTCAATCTCGAAAAGTCGCTCCGGCTTGGCGACGAGATGGGCGGCCATCTCGTGTCGGGGCATGTCGACGGTCTCGCGCAGATTGTCGAGCGACGGCCCGAGGCCGAATCGGTCCGGTTCGTCTTTGAGGCGCCGGAAGCGTTGATGCCGTTTATCGCGTCAAAAGGCTCGGTCGCGCTCGACGGGGTCAGTCTGACGGTCAACGAGGTGGCGGGGACCTGCTTTGGCGTCAACATCATCCCGCATACTCTCGGCTGCACCAATTTCGGCCGCGCCGAAAGGGGCCAGCGGATGAACCTCGAAATCGACATGATCGCCCGCTATGTCGCCTCGATCTTGCGGCGCGCATGATTACCCGGCCGCCGCATATCCTCCTCGTCGAGGCGCGGTTCTACCCGCATATCTCCGACACGTTGCGGCAGGGGGCGGAGCGTGCGCTCGCCGCCGCCGGCGCCACTCATGAGAGTGTCGTCGTCCCCGGCGCCTTCGAGATCCCGGCGGCGATCGCCGCGGTCGCCCGCGCCGCCGACCGCTTTGACGGCTTTGTCGCGCTCGGCTGCGTGATCCGCGGCGAGACCACGCATTACGAGCATATTTGCGCCGAAAGCGCGCGCGGCTTACAGGAATTGGCAGTGCGCGACGGGCTTGCCATCGGCTACGGCATTCTGACCTGCGAGAACGAGGCGCAGGCGCTCGCCCGCGCCGCCCTCGACCGCCGCGACCATGGCGGCGCCGCGGTGCGCGCCTGTCTCGCGATCGTCGATCTGCAGCGGCAATTTGCCCAGGCCGGGCGATGACCGCGGCGGCGGAGAACGAACCGCGGCAGCGCGCCGGCAGCCGGCGGCGCAGCGTCGCCCGGCTGGCCGCGGTCCAGGCGCTCTATCAGCTCGAGGCCAACCCCGAAGCCGAGCCCGAGGCGGTGGTCCGCGAGTTCGTGCGCCACCGCTTTGGCGAGGAGATCGACGGCGATCGGCTGGGCGAGGCGGACCCCGGGTTTTTTGCCGATATCGTCCGCGGCGTCGCCGCCGACCAGGAACGCCTCGACGCTGCGATCGCGGCAAAGCTGGTCGAGGACTGGCCGTTGCCGCGACTCGATTCGGTATTGCGCGGCATTCTCCGCGCCGGCGCCTATGAATTGACCCACCGGCCCGACATCCCGCCGCGCGTCGCGATCAGCGAATACACCGCGGTCGCCTACGCCTTTTTCGACGGCAAGGAGCCCGGGATGGCGAACGGCGTGCTCGACCGCCTCGGCCGCAGCCTGCGCCCGACGGAAATGTAGCGGATGGCCGCCGCCGAGCCGGGCGAGTTCGAGCGCATACGGCGCTATTTTGCGCCGCTCGCCGGACCCGGCGGGCTCGGCCTTCTCGATGATGCGGCGCTGGTCGAATGCGGCCCCGGGCGCCATCTCGTCGTCACCGCCGATGCGATCGTCGCCGGGGTGCATTTTCTGCCGGACGACCCGCCGGACCTCGTCGCGAAAAAGCTTCTGCGGGTCAATCTCTCGGATCTGGCGGCGATGGGCGCGCGGCCGCTCCATTATTTGCTGACGACAGCGCTGCCGCCCGCACTCGGCGCCGAATGGGTCGCCGGCTTTGCCGAGGGGCTCGCCGCAGACCAGCGCGATTTCGGCGTTGCGCTCCTGGGCGGTGATTCGGTCGCGACCGCGGGTCCGGCGGCGCTGTCGTTGACCGCAATCGGCGAGGTCGAGGCCGGGCGTGAAATCCGGCGCAATGGCGCGCGAGCAGGCGACGACATCTGGGTGTCGGGCAGGATCGGCGATGCGTTTCTGGGGCTCGGCGCGCGGCGCGGCGCCTACCCGGAGCTTGCGGCCGAGGATCGGGCCGCGCTGATTGCGCGCTTTCAGGTGCCCGAGCCGCGCGTGGCTCTCGGACCCGCGCTAGCCGGGATTGCGCATGCGATGATCGACGTGTCGGACGGACTCCTCGCCGATCTCGGGCATATCTGCGAGACCTCCGGGGTTGCCGCCGTCGTTGCGCTCGACAAGCTGCCGCTCTCGCCGGCGGCGCAGAAATTGGCTGAGAGCGAGCCCGGCCTACGCGCGCAACTCGCCGCCGGCGGCGACGATTACGAGCTGCTGTTCACGGCAGCTCCGGCCGATGCCGAGGGGATTGCGACCCTGTCGAGAAAGCTCGAGCTGCCGATCACAAAAATCGGCCGGATTGAGGCCGGTGCCGGTGTAAGGCTCGTGGATGCGGCAGGCCGGGAGATCGCGGTCGAGCATGCGGGGTGGCGGCATTTCTGACGTTCTCGCCCTTGCCCGCCGGCGGTAGCATACTGGCGCAGCATCCGGTGGAGGGCGCGATTTGCTGCACGGCCGGCATATCCTGTTGATCATTTCGGGCGGGATCGCCGCCTATAAGAGCCTCGATTTGATCCGCCGGCTGCGCGAGCGTGGCGCCGCGGTACGTTGCGTGATGACGGCGGCGGCAAAGCAATTCGTTACCCCCCTTTCCGTCGCCTCGCTGAGCGAGGACAAGGTCTACGACGATCTCTGGTCGCTGACCGACGAAAGTGAGATGGGCCACATCCGCTTGACGCGGGAGGCCGATCTCGTCGTCGTCGCCCCGGCCAGCGCCGACCTGATCGCGCGCATGGCGGCAGGCCTCGCCGGCGATCTGGCAACGGCGAGCCTCCTCGCTTCGGATAAGCGCGTGCTGGTGGCGCCGGCGATGAATGTGATGATGTGGGCGCATCCGGCGACCCAGGCCAATCTTGCGATTTTGGCGGCGCGCGGGGTCGAGCGGGTGGGACCCGGCGCGGGCGACCTCGCTTGCGGCGAAACCGGTGCGGGCCGCATGGCCGAACCCTTGGAGATCGTCGCCGCAATCGAGCGGATGCTGGCGGGCACGGGGGAGCTTTCGGGCCGCCGGGCGCTGGTCACGAGCGGGCCGACCCGCGAGCCGATCGATCCGGTCCGTTATTTATCGAACCACTCTTCGGGGAAGCAGGGCCATGCGATCGCGGCGGCCTTGGCGGCGCTCGGCGCCGAGACGGTGCTGATCGCCGGGCCGACGCAGGAGCCGACGCCTGCCGGGGTGAGGCTGGTGCCGGTCGAGACCGCGGCGCAAATGCTCGCCGCGTGCGAAGCAGCACTCCCTGTCGATATCGCGGTGATGGCGGCGGCTGTGGCCGATTGGCACGTCGAAATCGCGGCCGGGCATAAGCTGAAAAAGGATGGCGGCGGCCCGCCGGTGCTGCGCCTTGCCGAGAACCCGGACATTCTGGCGACCATCGCCGTGCGCGGCAACGACCGGCCGCGGCTCGTCATCGGCTTTGCCGCCGAGACCGAAGACATCGTCGCCAACGCCCGCGCGAAGCGCCGGCGCAAAGGCTGCGACTGGATCCTGGCGAACGATGTTTCGCCCGGCACCGGCACCTTCGGCGGCGACCGCAACACGATCCACCTGGTCGATGCCGACGGCGTCGAGGACTGGCCGGTCATGACCAAGCGCGACGTCGCGGCGCGACTTGCCCGGCGCATCGCCGCAGCCCTCGCATCCCGACC
>DASXAM010000124.1:0-5003 GCA_036404275.1 Allostellaceae bacterium | reverse complement strand
GACAACGAGTGGCAGCGCTGGCCCGGCGTCACCTACGCCTTGCCGAGCCAATGCTGGGTCGGTCCGCACCACAGCGCGGTGATCACCGGCATCGCCCGCGCCGGCATCGATGCGCTGATCGCGCTCGCCCGCGAGAAGACGCCGCGCGGCCGCAATACCGGACTACTCTGCGAAAATCCGCAGGTGCAGGAGGCGGTCGGCCGTGCCGACGCGATCTTGAACGCCGGCCGCGCCTACCGCACTGCAATGATCACCGAATTGTGGAACACCGTCGCCTCCGGCGAAGAGACGACGCTCGAGCAGCGCGCTCGCTGCCGGCTCGCCTCGACCTATGCCGCCGACAGCGCACGCCAGGCGATGGACCTCGTCTACCGGCACGGTGGCAGCACCTCGTTCCGGCGCGACAGCCGCCTCGCCGAATGCTGGCGCGATCTGCACGTCGTCGGCCAGACAGTCACGATTGCGCCCGAATGGTACCCGATCGGCGGCCGCGTCTATCTCGGAATGGACCCAGGTCCGCGGCTACGCTGAGAGGCCGAATTCGGGACCGGCGCGACGCCGCAATTCGCTGCCGAGGTCGTGGCCGAGCGCTGCGGCGTCGGCGGGCGCACCGGCGCGCGTTCCACCGACCGCATCGCTACCGTCGGGGGTCAGCAGCAGACCCTCGATCGTCAGTGTCTCGCCCGGGATTTCAGCAAAGGCGGCGATCGGGGTGCGGCACGAGCCGTCGAGCGCCGCCAACAGCGCCCGCTCGGCCGCGGCGCAGGCAGCACTCCGGGCATCGTCGAGCGGGGCGAGCAGTGCCTGCACCCGCGCATCGCCGGCGCGGCAGGCGACCGCGAGCATCCCCTGCCCGACGGCCGGCAGCATGATGTTGCACGGCAGGATCTCGGCCGCCCGGTGCGCAAGGCCGAGGCGTTGGAGCCCGCAGAGGGCGAGCAGCGTTGCATCGACCTCGCCCTGGTCGAGCTTGCGCAATCGCGTATCGGCGTTGCCGCGAAACGGCACGATCTCGAGGTCGGGGCGGCGGCGCAGCAGCTGCGCCCGGCGGCGGAGCGACGCGGTGCCGATAACCGCACCTGAGGGCAGCGCATCGAGGCGCCCCCCGCTGCGCGAGATCAGCGCGTCGCGCGGGTCGTCGCGCGACAAGACACAGCCGATCGCGATCCCGTCGGGCAGCCGGGTTTCGAGGTCCTTCAGCGAATGCACCGCGAGATCGATTTCACCGGCCAGCAAGGCCGCATCGATTTCCTTGGCAAAAAGGCCCTTGCCGCCGATCTCGGCGAGCGGCCGGTCCTGCACCCGGTCGCCGGTGGTCCGGATTGTCACGATTTCGACCGCATCCGCGCCGGCAAGCTCGGGTGCCGCGGCGGCGAGCAGGCCGCGCACGCGCGTCGTCTGGCGCAGCGCCATCGCGCTGCCGCGAGTGCCGATGCGCAGAATACCGGACGGCGTGGGCATATCCTCGTCTTTCTACCCGCCCCGGCGTCGGGCTCCAACCGGCGAATCCCGATCGCGAGCTTTGCCCTCGCCGTCGGCCTTTCACCACCCCCGCACGGCCCGCAAGGGCCAGGCCGTCCAAGCAGTGTTTTTATTGCTCTCTACGCCCACTTTTCCCAGGCATGACAAGAAAAGAGCATGGGGGCCGAATGTCAAATCGACACCACTATAAACCATACACGACGAGATTGAATTTTATCGCACGTTCAGTGTACTCTTTACGCGCTGGCGAGCGCTGCCGAGGATATGGACGATCCGCTCAATTTCCCCATTCCGGCGCCGACGAACCAATCCGAATCGGCAGCGGCGCCGTCTGCGAGCGAGTCGGGATCGGCGGCAGCCGCCGCGCCGGGGCCGTGGGCCTATCCGGCCCCTGCCGCGACCCCGACACAGGAAGCGCCGGCAGGCATTCGCTTCGACTTCAATCTCGGCGCGCGCGTCACCTTGCCACCCGGCGAGTGGCGGGTGCGACTGCGCGACCTCGACACGGGCAATACGCTCTTCGAAACCGAAAGCAAAGGTGCGCTGATCAACAGCAGCAAGCGCTATTTTGTTCGTTTCGGCATCGAAGTCTGGACCAAGGATACGCTCGTCTTTGCCCATCGATATTCGGCCGAAGACCGGGAGGTGCTGATCCAGTTGCCGGTCGGCACCCTCGGCGACACGCTCGGCTGGTTTCCTTATGCGGTCAAATTCAAGGAGTCTCATCGCTGCCGCTTGAGCTGCGCAATGTCGCCGGCAATCATTCCGCTGTTGCGCCGATCCTATCCCGACATCGCGTTCCTCGCGCATGACGAGGTCGAGCCTGACAAATATTACGCAACCTATTCATTGGGGTTGTTTTTCGACGATCAGGACAGCATCTGGCAGCCTTGCGATTTTCGCCAGGTCGGGCTGCATCGCACCGCCGGCTATATTCTGGGCGTCGATCCCGCGGAGGTGCCGCCCCGCATCACCGCCTTAGACGACGATGCCCGGCCCTTCGCCGAGCCTTACGTGTGCATCGCCGTGCAGAGCACGACGCAGTGCAAATACTGGAACAATCCCAATGGCTGGCGCGAGGTTGTCGCTTTTCTCAAAGCGTCCGGCTATCGCGTCGTCTGCATCGACCAAAAGCCGGTGCATGGCCACGGGCTCGTCTGGAACCATATCCCGCACGGCGCCGAGGACGAGACCGGCGACCGCCCCTTGGCCGAACGCGTGCGCTGGCTGCGCCACGCCGAATTCTTTGTCGGGCTGTCGAGCGGGCTCGCCTGGCTCGCCTGGTCGCTCGGCATTCCGGTGGTCATGATCAGTGGCTTTACCCACCCGACCAACGAGTTCGCAACACCCTACCGGGTCGTCAACTATCACGCCTGCAACAGCTGCTGGAACGACCCGCGGCACCGCTTCGACCACCATGATTTTTTGTGGTGCCCGCGCCATGCCGGCACGCCGCGCCAGTTCGAATGCACACGGCTGATCACACCCGAGCATGTCAAGGACGTGATTGCCCGCATTCCGGGCTTCCGCGGCGCGGCAAGCGCGGCGAGCGGCCGGCCATGACCCGCAACCGGCGCAAAATCGCCTTTGTGCTCGCCGCGTCGAGCCACGGGCCGTTGATCGTCAACCGCTTCGATTATCACCGGGTGGGCGACCGGCTGTTTGGCGTCGGCGGCGAAATCCTCGAATGGTCGGCCTTCGATCCGGACGAGGTGGCACTGCTGTTGGCGCTCTTGCGTGAGCGCCGCCGGCATTTCGGCGATGGGGTTGTTGCCGTCGATTGCGGCGCCAATATCGGCGTTCACACGATCGAATGCGCGGCCGAGATGACCGGTTGGGGCTCGGTCTTGGCAATCGAGGCGCAGGAGCGGCTCTATTACGCGCTCGCCGGCAACATCGCGCTCAACAATTGCTTCAACGCGCGCGCAGTGCACGCCGCGGTCGGTGCGCGCGACGAGACGCTCGCGATTCCGATCCCCGATTATCAAGCGCCCGGCAGCTTTGGCAGCCTCGAATTGCGGCCCCGTCCCGAGAACGAGTTTATCGGGCAACCGATCGACTATTCGCCCGCCGCGGCGCAGCAAATCCGCTGCCTCAAACTCGACTCGCTGCCGCTCAAAAGGCTCGACCTCGTCAAGATCGATGTCGAAGGCATGGAGCTCGAGGTCGTCGCCGGCGCCGCCGGCCTGATCGCCCGCCACCGCCCGATCCTGATCATCGAATGGCTCAAATCGAACAAGGCGCAGCTCGAGGCGGCTGTGGCAAATTTCGGCTACCGGATCATCGAGCGCGGCCGCAATCTTGTTGCGCTCGATAAAGACGATAAAAGCGCCGCAGCCTTGTAGATTCAGAGATCTGTAAGCGCTTTTCTGCTGGCAGGCAATCGGCGCTGACAGCCACAACGGCTTGCGAAAAGGTTTCCTTAATGATATGATTGAACTTGGAAATTTAGTGCCATGCGCCGCGGCTTCGATAATATCGGGAGGCGTAGGCGATGACGGTTTTCAATATTTCTTCGGGGGTTACGTCGTCGGGTGCCGTGGTCGGCCCAGGCGACCAAATGAACGTGTCGTCCGGGGGCGTCGCGAGCGGCACCACGGTCAATTCCGGCGGCAGCGAAATCGTGTTTGCCGGCGGCTTGGCGATCGACACGACCGTCAACAGCGGCGGCGGCGAGACCGTTCACGGCGGGTTCATCGGAAGGTTTCTCTTTGGGCTCGCGAGCGGCACCACGGTCGCTTCCGGCGGGGAGCAGGATGTCGACGCCAGCGGCATCGCGCGCGACACCTTTGTTCAGGTTGGCGGGCTGCAGATCGTCTCGGCCTTCGGCGTTGCCAGCGGCACCGTGGTGAGGGGCGGTGTGGAAGAAATATTGAGCGGCGCTGCTGCCAGCGGCTCAATGATCAGCTCCCGCGGCCAGGAGCTCGTTTTCCGCGGTGGCCGCGCCGTCGGCACTGTCGTGAGCGAGGACGGGACCGAGTTTGTCTCCACTGGCGGGGTCGCATCTGGCACGGTCGACCGTTTGGGCGAGCAGATAGTTGAAGGGTCTGCGTTTGCCGCGACGCTTCTGGGATCGTTCCTGGGGCGCGGCCTACAGATCGTCAGTGGCGGCTTTGCCAGCGGGACGACGGTCAATGGCGGTCTTCAGGAAGTTCAACTGAACGGTGTTGCGAGCGCCACGAAGGTGCTGCGCACCGGGCTTGAATTCGTCTCGTCCGGCGGCTCGGACAACGAGGCACGAGTGTTCGGGCTCCAAACCGTCTCGTCTGGCGGCAATGCCAGCGGCACGAGCATTTACAGCGGCGGCCTCCAGAATGTGCTAGGAAACGTCAGTGGCGTCACGATCCACAATGGCGGAGAACAGGAGGTCTTCGCCGGAGGAAAAATCTTCTCCGCCACCGTCCTCGATGGCGGGCGCCAAAGAATTTTCTTGGACGCCGTGGTCCGCGACACTGTCGTCGGCAGCGGCGGCACGCAGATCATTGCCGCCGACGGAGACGCCGCGCGGACGCTTGTGTCGA
>DASXAM010000123.1:0-3313 GCA_036404275.1 Allostellaceae bacterium | reverse complement strand
AGGTTTTTCTCGGCAAAGGCGGCGTTGATTTTGCGCACCATCGCCACCGAATTGGTCGACATGTCGAAAAACGCCGTGTCGGGACGCATGCCCTCGATCAGCCCGTTCGGCCCGAGCGCCACCTGCTCGACATCGGCCGGCACCGGCAACGAGGTGAAGACGATTTCGCTTTGCGCGCCGACCTCCTTGGGCGAATTGGCCCAGAGGGCACCCTTGGCCAGAAACGGCTCGGCCGCCGCGCGGGAAAGGTCATGCACGACGAGCTGGTGCCCGGCCTTTTGCAGATTGGCCGCCATGCCTTTGCCCATCATGCCGAGCCCGATAAATCCGACGCGCATCATCCCCTCCGCCGATCAGGAAACCGCTGAGCCCCAGTCTTGCCGCCTGCCGCTCCCGAGCGCAAGCAGCCCTCGATCATCTGCATCGTCAGAAGAATGCGCTTCCAACTCCGCTGGCCGGCGCATCCCTTGCAGGATCGGTTCCTAGCCTAACGTTTTGGTCAACGATTGCGCTGCCAGTCCTCGGTCCACAAAAAGTCGGGGCCGAGCTCGGCGAGGGTGGGGCAGCCGATCTGGGCCATGACGAGGTCGATCTCGCCCCTGAAGATATCGATCGCCTTTTTGACGCCGGGAATGCCGCCGGCGGCGGCGCCGTAGAGGGTGGGCCGGCCCATAAAGACGAATTTTGCGCCGAGGCAGAGTGCTACCAGGATGTCGGCGCCGCGCCGCACGCCGCTGTCGAGCATGACCGCGAGCTTGTCGCCGACCGCCGCATTGACTGCCGGCAATACGTCAAGCGAGCCCGGGGCCTGGTCGAGCTGGCGCCCGCCATGGTTTGAGACGATGATGCCGTCGCAGCCGATCTCGGCGCAGCGCAGCGCATCCTGCGGGCTCATGATCCCCTTGACGACAAGGGCGCGCGGAAAGAGCTGGCGATAGCGTTCAAGGTCGCGCCAGGTCTGGGCGGCGAACGGCATCAGCGAGCGCGAGAAATTGTACACTTCCTCGGCATTGGCGCCGTTGCGCGCATAGGGTTGCCAGTTCTGCAGCATCGGCGTGCCGCCGCCATGCCGCAGATACTCGGCGATCCAGCCGGGATGAGTCAGCGCTTCGAGCAGGATCGAGGGCTTCAGGCTCAATGCCTGGAAGAGGCCGCCGCGGATATTCGCAAAACCGTTTCTGATATTGCGCTCGCGTTTCGAGCCGATCGGCACATCGACGGTCAGCACCAGGGCGCCGAGCCCGGCATCGGCGGCCCGCCGGATCATGTCCTCGCGCACATGGACGTCGCTTGCGGCGTAAAGCTGGTACCACGCATTGTCGGGAGCCACCTTCGCCGCCGCCTCGATCGAATCGTTGCTGGCGCCCGACATGATGTATGGGATGTTCGCTTCAGCCGCCGCGCGGGCCAACATCAGATCGGCGCCGCGGCGGAAGAGGCCGGCCCCGCCGGTCGGCGAAATCCCGAACGGGCTCGCATAGGTGTGCCCGAACAAGCTCGCGCTTTGGTCGCGTACCGACACATCGACAAGATAACGCGGCAATAATTGATGCTTATGAAAGGCAGAGGTGTTGGTTGCGAGCCCGCGCTCGTCTTCGAGACCGCCTTCGATAAAATCGAATGCGATCTTCGGCAGCCGCCGCTTCGCCATTTTATGCAGGTCTTCGATATTGACGGCGTCGTTCAGTCTCATCTCGCTACGGCTCCCCAAGATCCAGCTTTCAATCAATTGCAGCGCTAGCTGCGCACCATTGCACCGCCGCGGGTCAAGATCGTTGCCGCCTGGGCGACGATCCGCTCGATGATTTCGGCGGCGGTCGGAATGTCGTGAACGAGGTCGACACCTTCACCGGCCCAGACAACGCGGGTTGCAAAATCGTTGGGGTCGGTCGCCAAATAGGCCTTTTCCTGCTCCTGCCACCCGGCTTCCAAAGTCTCCTCGCGGCCGTGCCATTCGCGGGAGAAGGCATTTCGCAAGGCGCGGCCGGGGTAGATCCCCGGCCATGGTGCCCCGCGCACGATGTCGAAAACGCGAGTCTGATGCGTCTGGTCGCCGCCGGCGGCGAGGGCGGCGGCTTTCATCGTCGGGTCCCACAAGGACTCGCGCGACGCGGTAAAGCGCGTCCCCATCGACACGCCGGCTGCGCCCAAATTGAGCGCGGCGGCGAGGCCGCGACCGTCGGCGATGCCGCCCGCCGCGACCACCGGGATCGGGGCAACCGCATCGACCACGGCCGGGACAAAGCCCATCGTGCCGCGCGTCGTCCCGGCATGACCGCCGGCGTCGCGTCCCTGGGCGATAATCACATCAGCGCCGGCGGCAGCGGCTTCCTTCGCCTGGGCCAGGGTCTGCACCTGGCAGATGATCGTGAGGCCGGCGTTCTTGATCCGGCTGGTGAACGGCGTCGGGTCGCCAAACGACAGCATGACCGCCGCCGGCCGCGCGTCGAGCGCCACGTCGAGCGCTGCGGGATTGCGATCGAGCGCCCACAAAATAAAGCCGATCCCGACCCGGGTATTGCCGGCTTCGGCCAATTCCCGCCGGATCGTGTCGGCGTTGGCATAGCCCGAGCCGACAAGCCCGAGCCCGCCGGCATTGGTCACCGCGGCGGCGAGCTTGCCGCCCGCTGCCGAGCCCATCGGCGCCAGCAGGATCGGGTGCTCAATCCCGAGCAAGCGGGTCAGCGCGGTTTCGATGACGGGCAAAGCGGTCCCTTTCCGACTGACGTTGGTGCGGCTGCGGTTTGCGGCGGCGGCTAAAGGCCGAGCTCGGTCAGTCCCGGATGGTCGGCCGGGCGCGGGCCAAGCGGCCAATGAAAGCGCCGGTCGGCCTCGCGGATCGGCACGTCATTGATGCTTGCCTCACGCCGCCGCATCAGCCCGTCGGCGTCGAATTCCCACAGCTCGTTGCCGTGTGCGCGAAACCAGCTGCCCGAATCGTCGTGCCATTCGTATTGGTAGCGGACCGCGATCCGGTCGTCGGCAAACGCCCATAATTCCTTGATCAGGCGGTAATCGAGCTCTTTTGCCCATTTGCGCCGCAAGAATTCGATGATCGCCGAACGGCCCTGGAAAAATTCGGCGCGGTTGCGCCACCGACTGGCTTCGGAATAGCCGAGCGCGACACGCTCGGGCTCGCGCATGTTCCAGGCATTCTCGGCCAGGCGCACCTTCTCTTTGGCGCTTTCCAATGTAAACGGAGGTAGCGGGGGACGGGCCATGCCTGTTCGCCGTTCCTTCAAAGGTGGGTGGTGGATGTATCAGCCGTCGAGATTATCCAGTCGAGAGGCGGGGCACAATGCCGGCAGGGCGG
>DASXAM010000122.1:0-14410 GCA_036404275.1 Allostellaceae bacterium | reverse complement strand
GCCTGGAATTTCTCCGCGGCGTGGCGGATATCGGCGGCGAATTCATGGTCGCCCTCGCTCTTGCCCTCGACCAGCAGCAGGTTCTTCCAGCGTTTGAAGACAAGATATTGCACCAGCGCATCGGCGAGCATCGCCCGGCTCGGCAGCAGGTGCAGGACGTTGGCCCGGCAATCCTGGGCACGCAAGCGGTCGTCGGGAGCGGCGGTGTTGAAGATCGTGACCTGCCGGGCTTCGGGGAGGTCGGCGACCTTGAGCAAGGCGGAGGCGGCGAGATCGGTGACGATGAGGCTGATGCCTTTGCCGGTCAGGTTGCGAAAGGCGGCGGCGACATCGCCGTTCTCGGGTACCACCGACTCGACGAGATCGAAGGACTGCCCGGTGAAATTTCCGGTCGTGTTGTTGTCGGCGATGCCGAGGCGCGCGCCCTCGATCCCCTCATCGGACGGCGGCTGGTCGAGATAGGACAAGGGCCAGCTGCGCTTCTCGGTCTGTGACAGCCAGCCGATCGCGATCTTCTGCTGATCGGCGCGGGCCGCAGCCGAGCCTGCCGCGACGAGCAGCGCCAGGATCAGAAGCCGCAGCAGAGCGCCGGTCATTTGAGGGTTTCGAGATAGGTGATAACGTTGGCGCGGTCTGCCGCGTCTTTCAGCCCGGGAAAGATCATTTTGGTGCCCGGCACTTCCGCATGCGGATCGGTCAAATAGGTGTTGAGCAGTTCCGGCGTCCACACATGGTCGAACTTTTTCATTGCATCGGAGTAATTATAATTGGTCAGGCTCGCCGATTTGCGGCCGACAATGCCGAAAAGAGAGGGACCGACCTTGTTTTTACCCTTCTCGTTGGTATGGCAGAGCGCACATTTTTTGAAGACGACCTTGCCGGCTTCGACATCGGCAGCGAGGCCGGGAGCGACTGCACCAAACAACAGCAAGATGCTCAAGACGAGACGCGAAATGGCGAGCCGCATATTTCCTCCCCCGACGTTTGACAGCCCATTCTGATGGGCCGGACGGCGGATACAAGCGCGCTCTCCGACGTGCGACTATTGTCCGCGGCTGGGCACCATGCGATAACCGCCTTCACTCCGCGGGCCGTCCGAAGAGAAGCTCGCGTCACTCAGTGTCGAGGGAGGTGGTCGTGGAGACTCGCGCTGCAGTTGCTCATACGGCCGGGGCGCCGATGACGATCGAAACGGTCCAGCTCGACGGTCCCAAGGACGGCGAGGTCCTGGTCGAGATTAAGGCGACCGGCATTTGCCACACCGACGAATTCACCTTGTCAGGCGCCGACCCCGAAGGCCTGTTTCCGGCGATCCTCGGCCATGAGGGCGCGGGCATCGTCGTCGATGTCGGGCGCGGCGTGACGAGCGTCAAAAAGGGCGACCACGTCATCCCGCTCTACACGCCCGAGTGCCGGCAATGCGAATATTGCCTCTCGGGCAAGACCAACCTCTGCGTCGCGATCCGCGCCACCCAGGGGCAGGGCGTGATGCCCGACGGCACCAGCCGGTTCTCATTGGGCGGGCAGAAGCTGTTTCACTACATGGGGACCTCGACCTTCTCGAACTACACGGTATTGCCCGAGATCGCGGTCGCCAAAATCCGCGAGGACGCGCCCTTCGACAAGGTCTGCTATATCGGCTGCGGCGTCACCACCGGGGTGGGCGCGGTGATCAACACCGCCAAGGTATATCCCGGCGCCAATGTCGTGATCTTCGGGCTCGGCGGCATCGGGCTCAACGTCGTGCAGGGCTGCCGCATGGTCGGCGCCAACATGATCGTCGGCGTGGACCTCAACCCGAAGCGCCGCGAGCTCGCCGAAAAATTCGGCATGACCCATTTTGTCAACCCGAAGGAGGTCGAGGGCGACCTCGTCCCGTATCTCGTCAATTTGACCAAGGGCGGCGCCGATTTCAGCTTTGAATGCATTGGCAATGTCCAGGTCATGCGCCAGGCGCTCGAATGCGCGCATCGCGGCTGGGGGATGAGCGTCATCATCGGGGTCGCCGGCGCCGGCCAGGAGATCGCGACGCGGCCCTTTCAATTGGTGACCGGCCGGGTCTGGAAAGGCACCGCGTTTGGCGGCGCCAAAGGCCGCACCGACGTGCCAAAGATCGTCGATTGGTATATGGACGGCAAAATCAACATCGACGATCTGATCACCCACAAGCTCGCCCTCGCCGACATCAACAAAGGCTTCGATTTAATGCACGCCGGCGAGTCCATCAGGAGCGTGGTCGAATACTGACCGGTGATTGGTCATCCGACCTCTTGCCGGAAAGACGCAGATAGCCGGCACAAGCCCGGCCATAAACGAAAGATGCGGCCTGAGGTGCATGCACTTTGAAGCGGTCACGATGTAAACTCAGCCGGGCGTGGTCCGCCTCTTGAGGAGGTGGGCGCCGGCACGAGGCTGGCCGCGAACGAAAGAAACGACGCAGCGCTCTCGGTTGGGCTATCCGGCGTGGGCCGGGTGCGCGTCGCGGTTTTGCGCGCGGACCGGCGGAATGGCAGACGGCGAGGTCAAGAGCGGGTCGAGCTGCGGCTTTAGCGCTTTTAAGAGCTGCACGGCCAGGGCGCTGGTGAAATGATACTGGCCGGCTGCCTTGCCCGGCACATAAGCGGTGACCGTGCCGAAAAAGCGGTCGCCGAGAAAAAATACAAAAGTCGCGGTGCGATCGACGATGCGCTGCGAAACGAGGCGTCCGCCGCGGCCGAACCGGTCGAAGCGGTTGTCGCCGGTGCCGGTCTTGCCGCCGACCGGCAAGGCGCTGCCGTCGGCTGCGCGATAGATGCCGCGCAAGCGGTTGGCGGTGCCGTCGGCGACGACGCCGAGGAGTGCGCGGCGCACCGTGCGTGCTACCTCGGGGGCGAGCACGCGCTGCGGCTCGGGGGCGATCGTCAGATCGGTCTCATAGGGTGTGCCGACGGCGAAATCGAGCCGCTTGAGGCTCACCGTCGGCACCCGCACGCCGTCGTTGACGATGATCCCCATCAGATCGGCAAGCGCGTCGGGCCGGTCGCCCGAGCTGCCGATCGCGGTGCCGTCGGAGGGGACCAGATGCGAAAACGGGTAGCCCTGGCGGCGCCAGTCGAGCAGAATCTTCTCGAACGCGTCCTGCTCGAGCAGCGTCTTGATGCGCAAATTCTGCGTATAGGGGCTGCGGCTGTCGAAGAGCCAGCGATAGACTTCCTGTCGCGCCGCCGCACTCGCCTGCACGACCTCGTCGCGGCTCGGCGCCGGGTGGGTTTGCATATAATCGACAAGCCATAATTCGAGCGGATGCACGCCGGCGATATAGGCGCGGTCGCGCAGCGACACGGTGCGCGGGCTCGACTCCCGGTAGATGTCCCACAGCTCGTCGTCATCGATCGACGCTTTGGGCAGATGCCGTGACAAAAACGCGGCCAATGCCGCTCGGCTCGCCTCGGGCCGCACGGAGCGGAACACCGCCGCCAGCCGGCGCGGGTTCGGGCGGGTGCGGCTCGCCAAAAGGTCGAGCGCCTCCTGCGCATTGAGCCCGCGGTAATCGCGCCAAAAGCGGTCGAGGTAGCGCCTTCCCTCCTGGTCGGCAAACCGGTGCAAATAATCCATCCGCTCGGGATCACTGCGGTCGGAGAGGAGCGCCTGCACCGGCGCGCCGCCGGCTGCGGTCTCATGGGCGACGATATCGCGCATCAGCCGGATAAAGGCGTCGTTGATCGAATGGGCAAAGGCAAAGGCGACAGTCGGCCGCTCATGATTTTCCCATTTTTCGAAATTGCCAAAGCTCTGCATCCCGCCGCCGGTAAAAAACGCCGCCGGTGCCGCCGAATAGGTGCGCTGCATTGCGGCATCGACCATAGCCTGCAGGCCCTTGTCCCTGGCCCCGGCCAAATAATCCGCCGACCATTTGGCGATCGGATCGTCCTTGGCCGCCGCCGCCATTGCCGTGAGCCGGTCGCGTGGCAATGCCGCCATCTCCTTGTGCAAATCCGCGACGATGTCGAGATAGGTGATCAACGTGCGCAGCTTTGCGGTCGAGCCGAGCTGCAATTTGGCGCCGGAATTGATGTCGAACGGCTCGTTCAGGCTGTCGGCGCGGATGCGCACATAATTGCGGTCGGCGCCGCGTTCGTAGAGCACGACGCTCCAGGCCAATTTGGCCGGGCTGGCGCCGCCGAGGAGCTGCTTGCCGTAAAGACCCAGAGACCGGTCGTAGTCGGGATCGCCCAGCCGCTGGAGTACATCAACGATGCGCTTTTGTCCGCCGGTATCGACACTTGCATAGCCGGTCAGGTCGAGCCGGTCGAGCGCGTACAAATCGGGCAGGTGGAGCAGCGAGACGAGATGCGCGCGCAAGGTATCGACCGCCTTGTTGCCGACAAAGGACGCGGCTGCCGGCGGCGGCAATTGGCCGATGAAGTGAAGCTGGGTGGCGAGCGCGGCGTGCGCCAATGCCGGATCGATTGTGCCGGCAGCCTCCAGCAAATGGAGATAGCGGTCGGTCAGCGCCGCCAATGCCGGCGGGTTGGCGAGCAGGTAGTAGGCGGGTCGTCGCCCGGCCAATAGCAGGCTCAGCACCTGCCGATAAATCTCGGCCTTGCGCGCCATGGCCGCCGGGGTCGCGGCTGGGCTTGTCAGCACCCGGTCGGCTTCGGCGAGATCGGTGCCGTACCAGCGCCACAACGCTTCCGGCACACCGATGACCTCGCCAAAGCCGGGGCGCGAGGCAAACGGCTCGGAATTCAGATAGGTCGTGACGATATGGCGGCGCGCCAGCGTCGTGTCGCGGCCGTCGAGATAGGCGCGCGCCGAAGCGGTCGCCATTTGCCGCAGCTTTTCGATCGAACCCGGCGTGCGGCCCGCCGGCGAATGCAGGAATTTCTCGGTCTGGGTGGCGAGTGTGCTCGCCCCGCCGGCGCGCAAATGCCGGTCGACGACCCCGCCGACGCGCCCCCCAGCGGCAAGTATAAAGCGGGGCCAATCAACCGCCGGATTGCGGTCCGGATCGCCGGGATCGAGCAGGTCCTTGTCTTCGATAAAGAGGAGGCTGTTGACCACCAGCGGCGGTATCGCGCCGAAGCCGGCGAAGGTGCGCTCGGGATAGCTCGCGCGATAGATCAGCCCGCCGCCGGTATCGAAAAGCTTGAGCCCGGCTTCGGGCTTCTCGTGATAGATCGTGTAGCCGCCGTCCCTGACAAACCGCATCAGCGCCGGCGACCAGCGCGCCTGCTGCGCGACCGCGAATTGATGGCGCCCGAGCGCCGCGATGTAGCGCGGCAGCTCGGCATAGCCCAGCCGCTCGTCATAGGGTCCGTCCTTTGGAAACAGGACCGACGGGCTCGGCCCGGCCGCGACGGCAAAGCTCATATTGCGGGTGAGCCGCGTGAAAATCAGCGACTGCAGAAACGAAGTGCGGCTTTCGGCGGCGAGCCCCCAGCCGAGCAGCGCCACCACGCCGAGCAACGTCGCCCAGCGCAGCGCCCACACCGCCCGCAACAGCCACGGCAGCCAGTCGGCGCGGAACCGAGACCGCCAGATCCGGCGTCGCCAGACCCCGCCGTGCCGCAACCGGCCCCAAACCGCCTCGACCATCAATGCCCGCTCCGATCATCCGATCCGGCCGCAGGCAAACGCTGCGAGGGACGCAAGCGATCCGTCGGCGCCCTGTGCGCGAGCGGGGGCGGGATGGGGCCGCGGCCGGGTTCGACGATCGGGAAGCTTAGATGGGAAAGCCTAACGCCCGTTGAATACCGGTTTGCGCTTTTCCATAAAGGCGGTGCGGCCCTCGATGTAATCCTGGCTGGCGAAGCATTCGTCGACGAGACGCTTGCACAGCTCGAGGTCGCGCAGGCTCTCGTCCTTCAACGCCTCGCGAATGGTGACCTTGGCCGCGCGCACGGTCAAGGGGGCGTTTCCCGCGATCATCGCGCAGCACTCTGCGACATGCGCTTCCAGCGCGTCGGCCGGCACCACACGGTTGACGAGGCCCATGCGCAGCGCCTCCTCGGCGGTAAACTGGCGCGCGGTGTAGAAGATCTCGCGCGCATAGGCCGGCCCGACCAGATCGACGAGCTTTTTGATCCCGTCATAGGCATAGCCGAGACCGAGCTTTGCCGCCGGGATGCCAAAGCGCGAGCCTTCTGCGGCGATCCGCAAATCGCAGGCCAAGGCGGTGCCGACCCCGCCGCCGATGCAATAGCCGCGGATCATCGCGATCGTCGGCTTCAGCGTCTCCTGCAAGCGCTGCCGCGCCCCTTCGGAAACCCGGGCATAGGCGGCCGCCGCTTCCTCCGAGGCGCGGCGCTCCTTGAATTCGGAGATGTCGGCGCCGGAGACAAAGGCGCGCCCGCCAGCACCACTGACGACGATGACCCGGACCGCATCATCCTTTTCGAAATCGTCGATGATTCGGCCGACCCCCTCCCACATTTCGAGCGAGACCGCGTTGTGCCGCGCCGGGTTGTTGAAGATCAAATGGCCGACCGCCCCGTCCTTCTTGGCGATCATCTTGCTGGTCAGCGGCTGGTCGAGCATGGGTTCTTCCTTTTTCCGTCACAGGCAGCGGCCGGTATAGACGATATCGCCGCCATTGCCGAAGAGACCGTCATGCGCCTGGGCGAATTGGCGCGTATCGAGGACATAGCCGGCGCCGCAGTAGCCATGCGCGGTAAGCGCATCGGCCAGCCAGTCGCGGCGGATCTCCTCGGCGGCGCCATCGTCGTTCTCGGTCATGACCGTGCTGGTCGCGGCGCTGAAGGTGAAATGGCCGCCCGGCTCGGCTGCGAAATTGACGGCCGGGACCGGTGCTGCGCAGCCGACGAGGCAGGCAAGGAAGGCGAGGAGCAGCGCGCGCATCAGTCGGGTTCTCCGGCGGGTTGCGGGTTTCTTCGCCGATTCGGCGGGTCGAGGCAAGGGTGGCGATGCCGGGTTGGCGCGCGCGGCACCGGGCCGCTATCTTCGCACCTTCGCTGGGAGGTCGAACGATGAGCTACAAAGACTTGCTGGTGGTGCTCGACCGGGCGGCCGATGCGCCCGAGCGCATCGCCGTCGCGACCGCGTTGGCCGAACGCTCGGCGGCCCATCTGGTCGGGCTCTACCCGGTGCCGGACCCGGCCTTTCCGGTGCGCGCCGGCTATCTCGACATGGCGCTGATCGAAAGCGCCTACGAGGAGTTCCGGCAGCGCGCCTCGGCCGACGCCGACCAGATGCGCGAGACCTTCGAGCATGCCGCCCAATTGCGCGGCCTGTCGTTCGAATGGCGCGCGGCCGGCGAAAGCTGGGAAGGCGACCCGGCGTTGCATGCGCGCTATGCCGATCTGACGATCCTCGGCCAGATCGATCCGGACAATCCCGAGATGGCCGCGTTTCGCCCGCATCCGGAGCGGGTGACGCTCGCCTCCGGCCGGCCGATCCTGGTGGTGCCTTATGCCGGGCATTTCGCCACCCTCGGACAGCGCGTGCTGGTCGGCTGGGACGCGAGCCGCGAGGCGACCCGCGCGGTCGGCGACGCGATGCCGCTCTTGGCGGCGGCCGAACAGGTGACGGTGCTGGCGATCGACCCGCAAGCGGGACCCGGCGGGCATGGCGAGCTGCCGGGCGCCGACATTTCGCTGCACCTCGCCCGGCACGGGGTCAAGGCGGTGATCGAACGGACCGTTTCGGCCGATGTTCCGATCGGCGACGTCTTGTTGTCGCGCGCCGCCGATCTCGGTGCCGATTTGCTGGTGATGGGTGCCTACGGCCATTCCCGCGCGCGCGAGCTGCTGCTCGGCGGCGCCACCCGCACGGTCCTCGGCAGCATGACTCTGCCGGTGCTGATGTCGCATTGACCCCGCTTTTGGCGGGCCACCATCTGCCGTAATATGATTACCGGGGACGCGACGGGACGTAACAGCGGCTCGGGCCGGGCTGTTTGTCGTCCGCGTTGCATTGGGCTAATTTCTGGTTAACCATAACCGCTCGCGGTTGCGCTCCGGTGGTTTCAACCGAACCCGGCGTCGGACTCGCGGCCGTAAAACGTGCCGGGCGCTATGGGAGGGATAGATGAAATCGATTTTTCGCTCGTTCTTCGTCGGTCTCGTTGCCGTCATCGGCGCCTGCTGGCTCGCCGCCGCGGCCTCGGCGGCATCGCCCGACGGCATGCGGCTCTACGTGTTCTCGTCCGGCTGGCTCAATATCGACAAATCGGCGCTGCAGACGGGCGCCACCGACAAGATTTCGGTTCCGGTCGCGTTCTTTCTGATCAAGCACCCGAAGGGCAATGTGTTGTTCGATACCGGCAACAACGACAAGGTCATTGCCGACCCGACCTATTGGGGACCGCTCGGCGCGATGCTTAGCGATGTCGCGAAAAGCCGCAGCCCCGATCTGGCGATCGATGCTCAGCTTGCCAAGATCGGTGTCAAGCCGGAGGACATCAATTATGTCGTCCTCGGCCACATGCACCTCGACCATGCCGGCAATGTCGGCAAGTTCCCGAACGCGACGGTCGTCTATCAGCGCGACGAGATTGTCAACGCGTTCTGGCCAAAGCCCGGCTATGGCTGCTGCTACATCACGAGCGACTTCGCGATGCTGCGCAGCAAGGTCGGTGAGAACGATCCGGCCGCGCAAAAGGTGATCGAGCTCAACGGCGATCTCGACCTGTTCGGCGACGGCAGCATCTACATCCATCGTGCGGTCTCGCACACCCCTGGCACCCAAATGATGATCGTCCGGCTGCCAAAGAGCGGCGTCGTCGTGCTGACCACCGACGTCTGCTACCTGATGGAGAACCTGCAAAAGGACATTCTGCCCAGCGTCTCGCTCGCCTACGATCCGGCCGGGATGCTCAACGCCTATAGCTGGATCAAGCACATGATGGCGGCCGAGAATGCCGACGTGATCTTCGCCCACGACCCCGACACCTTTAACAAGCACAAGCATTCGCCCGAATATTACGAATAAAAACCGGGACGTGCAGACGATCCGTGAACCTTTGTCGCAAATTGCCGTCCGGTGGGCCTTCAGCCCACGGATAAGTTCCGTGGGGAAAGCCGGGACCCATTTGTCGCTGGATGTGGACCCCGGCTTTCGCCGGGGAAGCAGCTGTAGCTGGCAGTGAGCACGAGCGCCGATGCCGGACATGGTCATCGTCGACACGCTCTTTAAGCGCTATGGGCCGCGTGTTGCCGTGCGCGGTGTGTCCTTTGCGGTCGCGGAGGGCGAGATCATCGGGCTATTAGGCCCGAACGGGTCCGGCAAAAGCACGATTTTGCGCATGCTCGCCGGGTATTTGCCGCCGACGAGCGGCGGTCTGCGGGTCGCCGGGATCGATGTCGCCGCAGACTCGCTTGCCGCGCGGCGCCGGGTCGGATACGTGCCGGAAGACGCCCCGCTCTACGACGGTATGCGGGTCAGCGAGTTCTTGCGCTTTATGGCGGCGATCAAAGGCCTCGCCGGCAAGGCGGTGCGCGGCGCGGTCGAGATGGCGGTGGGCCGGCTCGATCTCGAGCCGGTCGCGGGCATGCCGATCGGCAAGCTCTCGCGTGGCTACCGCCAGCGGGTGGCGATCGCCCAGGCGCTCCTCGGCGACCCGCCCGTGCTGATCCTCGACGAACCGACCAACGCACTCGACGCCTATCAGGTGATCGGCGTGCGTGCGCTCGTCCGTTCGCTGGCCGGGCGCCGCACGGTGCTGCTCGCCTCGCATGTGCTTGCCGAGATCGAGCGCTTGGCGACGCGCGTCATGATCCTGCGCGACGGTGAGCTGCTGACGTCCGACGCGCTCGGCGAAGCGGGACCGGCTCGCCGGTTTCGGCTTCGCGTCGGCGGGCCGGCGTCGGCGGTGCTGACCGCACTTCGCGAGGTTTCCGGCGTCGCCAGTGCTGGCCTGGACACTGCGGGGAGCGAAGGAAGGTATCTGGTCGAAACGGCGCCCGGACAATTGCGCCCCGCGGACCTCGCCCGGGCGATGGTCTCGCGCGGCTTTGCGCTCGACGAGCTGGTCGAGGCAAGGCCCGACCTCGAGCAAGTCTTTCTAGCACTGACGCAACGCGCCTCGGCCGCCGAGGCAAGGGCCGCATGAGAGCGTTTGCCGCGCTCCTCCTCAAGGAGGAAATGGCGCTTTTCACCTCGCCGATCGCTTATGTCGTGCTGACCGTGTTCCTGGTGATCATGGGCTACACGTTCACCTTGACCTTGTTCGTCAGCCACGCGCCGACGCTGGACCATATCTTCTTTCAAATATTCGTATTGTTATTGCTGACAGTGCCGATAATCACGATGCGGCTCGTCGCCGAGGAGCGGCGGCTGCGCACGATCGAGACGCTGCTCGCGGCCCCGGTATCGGAAGTGGCGGTGGTATTTGCGAAATATCTGGCAAGCCTCAGCCTCGTCGCGGTGATGCTGGCGCTTTCGGGGGTTTATGCGCTCACCTTGGCGCTCCTCGGCAGCCCCGAATGGGGACCGATCTGGAGCGGCTATCTCGGGCTCTTCCTGCTCGGCGCGGCATTGGTCGCGGTCGGCCTCTTCACCTCGAGCCTCGTCGGCAACCAGGTCGTCGCCGCGCTGTTGTCGCTGAGCCTCTTTCTGTTGCTGTGGATTATCGACCATTTCGGCTGGCTGTTGCCCGATCCGTTCGACGCCTTTGTTGTCAACCTGTCGCTGCTGGTGCATTTCAAGCCGTTTGCAACCGGCTCGCTGTTCCTGTCCGACGCCGGATTCTTTATCAGCGTGGCGCTGCTCGGGCTGTTTTTGAGCGTGCGCGCGCTGGCCCGGCGCTGAGGGCGCACCATGCGTGGGAAAGCCCGCTGGGTGCTCGAAGCCCTGCTTTGCCTGCTGGCGCTCGCTTTCGCCGCCGCATCCCGCCTCATCGTCAGCGACCAGATTGTCGGCGCGGTGCTAAATTTCGGCGCGTGGTGCGCGGCTTTGGGGCTGATCTTTTCGCTTGGGCTGCGCCTGCCGCTCCATATCCGAGGCCGCCTCGCGCGGCCGGCAGCGGCGGCGATCCTGGTTGCCGCGCTCGGTCTCGTTCTGCTCGCCAATATCGCGCTCTATCGCCACGACGCGCATTTCGACCTGACCGTCAGCGGCCGGTTTACCGCGCCGCCCGAATTCGTGACCGTAGCACAGAGCCTGCAGCGAGACGTGCGCTTGACTTATTTTTACAACAGCAGCGACGAATACGCGGGGGCGGCGCGGAAGGTCCTCGCCATCGCGGCGCGTGAGTACCCCCATCTGACGGTGCGGCCGCTCGACCTCGACACCGAAATTGCCGCCGCGCGCGACTACGGCGTGAGGCTCTACAACACGGTGATTGTCGAGGCGGACGGGCGGCGCACCCGCGTCGAAAACACGGTCGATCTGCGTCAGATGGCCTACGCAATCGAGCGCGCGCTGAAAGAGCGCATGGAGACGGTGTGTTTTGTGACTGGCCACGGCGAACGCTATGCGCCGGGCCATGTGCATCTGAGCCATGTCGAAAACAGGAGCGAGGAGCCGGGCGGAACGGGCGTGCTCGAAGCGCCGCTCGACGACATCGACCGGCTCAAGCTGGCGATCGAGACAATCGGCTACCGCGATCGGGCGATCGAGGCGCCGACGCTCACGGCGGTGCCGCAAGATTGCGCTCTCGTTGCCGATCTCGGGCCGCGCACCGCCTACGCCCCGGTCGAGGTCGATTTGCTGAAGAATTACCTCGCCCGCGGCGGCCGGGTGCTGTTGGCCTATGACCCCGCGTTCCCGGTCGCGCCGGAGCTGGCCTCGCTTTTGGCTAAGCTCGGGCTTGCGGTTGGGGACGGGGTCGTCGTCGATCCGACCAATCACTACGGCACCGATCCGGAGCAGGTGGCGGTGCCCTATTACCCGCCGCATCCGATCACCGCCCAACTGGCGCTGACCGTGTTTCCCGGCGCTCGGGAGATCCGGCTATTGCGTCCGGTTGCCGGTGTCGCCGCGACGGCGTTGATCGCAACCAGCAAGGACAGCCAGGTGCGGCCGCTGAACGCGACCGTGCCCGCAGCAGGTCCGGCCGAGACAAGCCCAGGACCTCGCGTTCTCGCCGCCGCGCTGCGCGGGGCGTGGCCCGATGCCGGGGGTACCGCGTTTCGCCTCGTCCTCGTCGGCAGCGCCGGCTTTGCCGCCAACGCTTTTTTCCCCTACGCCTCGAATGGCGAGCTTGCGGTGGCGATGATCCGCTGGCTCGCCGACGACACCGCTACCCCCCTCTTGAAGCCCGCCGCCTATAGCCTGCCGGAGGTGCGCCTGACCCACCGGCAGATGCAGGTCACCTTTGTCGTGCTCGTCGTGCTGTTGCCGCTTGTCGTGATGCTGCTCGGCGCGGCCGTCTGGTGGCGGCGTCGGTGAGGCTGTCCGCGGGGAGCGGTCTCGGCCTCGCCGCCGCCGGATTGATGGCCGGCCTAATCGGCGTTGTGGCGCTTACCGGCCGCTGGCCGGTCGATGCGCCGCGCACTCATCTTGAGCGGCACGGCATCGTCCCGGTCGAGGTCGAACGGGTGGTGCGGGTCGACCTCGACGGCGGCGGCAGCCGCACCGTCCTTGTCCGCGGCCGCGACCGCGACTGGCTCGTCAACGGCGCGCCGGTCCGGTCGATCGTTGCAGAACACATCGCCACCGCGATCCGGCTCTTGGCCGTTACGCCGCCGCGGCGCGTGTTCGCGGCCGGCGAGTACACCCGCTGGCAGCTCGTCGAATACGGGCTCGACCCGCCGGGCTTTCTCGTGTCGCTCGCGGCGGCCGCAAAGAACCCGGTGCGCCTCGGCTTCGGGGCAACGACGCCGGCGCAGAATGCCCAGTTTGTCAGCATCTTGAGCGGCCCCGAGATCTACCTGTTGCCGCGCGATGTCGGCACCGAATGGCAGCTCGCGCGAGACATGGCGCTGCGCCCGGCAAATTTGCTGTTGCCGGTGTCGATCGCGCAGATCTGGGCGGTCGAGATCGTTCGGGGCGGCGTCTTGCACCGCTTCGAGCGCGACCCGGAGGGCCTCTGGTTCCACCATACCGGCCAGCACGTGCATCTCCCCGGCGGCTTTGTGCACAAGGCGGACCCGAAGCTCGCCCCGCTGATCGCCGCCCAATTCGATGCGCTCGACCGGCTGGCGATCGCCGCCGCCGTGGCGCGCCATCCCGCTGCCGCCGCCCTCGCCGCGGACGGGCTCGCCCATCCGCCGACGATCATGCTGTTCTACGGCCGCGATGCGGCCGGACCCGTCGCCCGCGTTGAACTCGGCAATGCCGCCGCGGACGGCCTGCTGCGCTACGCGCGGCTGCAGCAGGGCGACCGCCTCGTCACTCTGCCGGCCGAGGTGGAAAAGCCGGTGGCCGCGCTCCTTGAGATCGCTGGTCCGTCATGATCGGCGCAATCCTGCTAGCGATTGCGCTTTTGCTCGGCGGCGCGGGTGCAGCCCCAGCGCATCAGATCAACCTGACCAACGCGCGCATCGCAATCGGCCCTGACCGCACGGTCGCGGTCGAGGTCGCGATGAAAGGCAGCGATGTCGATCGCGCCATCGGCACGGACGTGTTCGATAGTGCCGCCGACCGGGTTCGCCCAGCCGCGCTCGACGCCGCCGGCGCTCGCATTCTCGCTTATATCCGCGCTCACGCCGTGGTCTCCGGCGCCAGAGGTACGATGTGCCATTCGGGAGCCGGCACTGTCGCCGCCGACGGCGATGGCGTCGTGATCCGCATCGCGTGGTCCTGTGCCGAAATTGCCGATCCTTTGCGCTACCGTTCGACCGTGCTGATCGACGTGTCGCCCGACGCGCGCCAAGTCGTGCTAATCGGCGCCGGTCCCGGCGCCGCCCAGGATCTGCTCGACGCGGAGCGCACCGAGACGGCGCTGACCGGAGCCGCGCCGCCGAGCCTGTGGCAGATCGTGTTGCGCTATATCGAGGCCGGAATCGGGCATATCTTTCTCGGCTACGATCACATTGCCTTTCTGATTTCGGTCGTGCTGTGGGCGCGCCGGTTGTTGCCGGTGATCAAGATCGTCACCGCCTTTACCCTCGCCCATTCGATTACTCTATCGCTCGCGGCCCTCGATCTCGTGCGCATTCCGAGCACGATTGTCGAGCCGGCGATCGCGGCTTCGATCGTCTATGTCGCTGTCGAGAATTTCATCTCGCGCGACATCGACAAGCGCTGGCGCATCACCTTTTGCTTTGGCCTGATCCACGGCTTCGGCTTTGCCGGTGCGTTGCAGGAGTTCGGCCTGCCGCGGGGCGCCTTGGTCCCGGCGCTGGCCTCGTTCAATATCGGCGTCGAGATCGGCCAGATCGCGATCGTCTCGATCGTCATCCCGCTATTGCTGCTCGGCGATCGGCTGGCGGCCATGCGCCGCCGCAGCATTGCTCCGCCATATCGGCCGGCGACGGTCGTCTATGCCATCTCGGCGGTGATCGTCTGCCTTGGCGCCTGGTGGTTT
>DASXAM010000121.1:0-44272 GCA_036404275.1 Allostellaceae bacterium | reverse complement strand
GTCGGCGACGGGCGCGACACCGACAATCCCTGGCTTCTGGAGATGCCGCGCCCGTTCACGCGCCTCACCTGGGACAATGCGGCGCTGGTCGCGCCGGCGACGGCAAAACGCCTCGGCATCGGCACCGAGGATGTGGTGGCGATCACTGCCGCCGGTCGCGAATTGCCGGCGCCGGTCTTTGTCCTGCCGGGCCAGGCGCCCGACTGCATCACCCTCCCGCTCGGCTTTGGCCGGCGCGCCGGCGGGCTCGGCGTCGGCGTCGGCTTCGACGCGTATCGGCTGCGCACGGCTGCCGCTCCGTGGCTGCTTGCGGGGGCCGGCGTGGTCAAGACCCGCCGCACCTATCGGCTCGCCGGGGTGCAAGGGCACGACCGCGTCGCCGGGCAGGACCTCGTGCGCGAGGGCACCTTCGCCGAATACAGGAACAATCCGAGATTTTTGCAATCGCCTGGAAATCCGCAATCGCTCTACACCGATTATCGATATCCGCGTCACGCCTGGGCGATGGCAATCGATTTGAATTCGTGCATCGGCTGCCAGGCTTGCGTCGTTGCCTGCCAGGCCGAGAACAATGTGCCTGTCGTCGGCAAAGACCAGGTATTGGCCGGGCGCGAAATGCATTGGCTGCGCATCGACCGCTATTATTCAGGGCCGGCCGATACACCGCACATCGCATTCGAGCCGATGCCGTGCATGCATTGCGAGAACGCGCCATGCGAGGTCGTCTGCCCGGTGCACGCTACGGTGCACGACCATGACGGGCTCAATGTCATGGTTTACAACCGTTGCGTCGGAACGCGGTTCTGCTCGAACAACTGTCCCTACAAGGTGCGGCGCTTCAATTTTTTCGCCTACGCGATCGCCGACGATCGCCCGCCCGCATCGTGGAACCCCGACGTCAGCGTGCGCGGGCGCGGCGTCATGGAGAAATGCACTTATTGTCTGCAGCGCATCCGTGCGGCGCAGATCGACGCCGACCGCGACAACCGCAAGGTGCATGACGGCGAGGTCGTCACCGCCTGCCAGCAGAGCTGCCCGACGCAGGCAATTGTTTTCGGTGACAAAAACGACAGTGGGAGCGCGGTCGCCAAGCGCAAGGCGAGCCCGCTCGATTATGTGCTGCTCGAAGAAGCAAACACCCGCCCGCGCACCAGCTATTCGGCGCTGATCCGCAATCCCAACCCCGAGATTGTGACGGCGAAGGGATGACGGCGACGCTCGACGAGACGGACGCAATGCGGGTTGTCGCCCCGGGCGTCACGTTGCGCTCGTTGAGCGAGGAGGTCAGCGCGCGTGTCCTGCGTCCGGCGCCACGCTGGTGGTGGATCGGCTTTGGCGTATCGCTCCTGCTGCTGCTGGTCCTGGTAGTTGCGGTCGCCTGGCTTTTTATCAACGGGATCGGCGTGTGGGGCGTCGAGATCCCGGTCGCCTGGGGGCTCGCGATTGCCGAATACGTTTGGTGGATCGCGCTCGCAAGCGGCGGCACGATCGTTTCCGCCCTCTTTTACCTGACCCGTTCGCCGTGGCGCTCGGCGATCAACCGCATTGCCGAATCGATGATGCTCGCTGCCGCAGCCTGCGCCGGGCTGATGCCGATCCTGCATATCGGCCGACCGGGCCTTTTTTACTGGCTCTTCCCGTATTCGAACGTGATGGGAGTGTGGCCGCAATTCCGCAGCCCGCTATTGTGGGATTTTGTCTGCCTGCTTTGCTACATTCTGATGTCGTTGATGTTTTATTATGTCGGACTGCTGCCCGACCTCGCGACCGTGCGCGATCTGGCGCGCACCCGGACAAAGCAGCTCTTTTATGGCGTGATCGCATTGGGCTGGCGTGGCTCGTCGGTGCATTGGCGGCGCCAGCGCACCGTCTATTTCATTATGGCCGCGATCATGGCGCCGATGGTGATTTCGGTGCACAGCGTCGTCGGCCTCGACTTTGCCGGAGGTCTTACCCCCGGCTGGCACTCGACGCAATTCCCGCCTTACTTCTTCTTTGGCGCGATCGTCTCCGGGCTGGCCTTGGTGATCATGCTGACGATCCCGATCCGCCATGGCTATCATTTCGAAGACATTATCACCGAATATCACCTGAACGCGCTGGGCAAGGTCATGCTGGTCGGCAGCGTCATGCTCGGCTACGCCTATTTGTGGGAGGCTTGGGGCGCTTATTACGGCAGCGATGTCGCCACGCGCACGATGTTCAATGCCCGCGTCTTCGGCTTTTACGCGCCGTCTTATTGGGCAAAGCTCGTTCTCAACATCCTGATCCCACAGCTCCTGTGGTTGCCGCGCGTGCGGCGCAGCGAGATCCTGCTGTTTCTGATCTCGTTGGGGGTCATCGTCGGCATGTGGTTGGAGCGGTTTGTCATTGTCGTAACGAGCCTGCACCGCAACGACATGCCGGCGGAATGGGGAAATTTTTATCCGACCCTGTGGGATTGGGCGACATTGGCGGGGTCGATCGGTCTCTTTCTGACCCTGTTCTTTTTGATGCTGCGCCTCCTGCCGATGGTCTCGATCGCCGAGATGCGCGAGATCGTCGAACAGAAAAGTGCGCGATGAGCGCAGCCGAGCTTTACGGCATAATCGCCAGCTTCCCGACATCTGACGCGGTCAAGGAAGCGGCGCGGCAATTGCGCGCCCAGGGGATCCGCGCCGTCGAAGCCTATACCCCCTGCCCGGTCGAAGGTCTCGATGCGCTGTTGCCGCAGCGGCGTACCCGATTGCCGTTGCTGATCTTTCTCGGCGCCGTTTTTGGCGCGGTCTGGGGCTGGTTTATTCAGGTCTGGGACGAGATGCTGAATTTTCCGATCAATGTCGGCGGCCGGCCGCACAACAGCTGGCCGGCTTTTGTCGTCTCGACATTCGAGTTCACCTTGCTGTGCGCGGTTGCCGCTGGCTTTTTCGGTCTGTTCGTGTCGTGCCGACTGCCGCGCCTTTCTCACCCGTTGTTCGCCGTTCCCGAGTTCGACGCCGCCTCGCGGGACCGTTTCATCTTGTGCGTGGCGGCGCGCGATCCGCGCTTCGAGCCGCATGAGCTGCGCCATATCTTCGAGCGGCAGGGCGCCGAAGCCGTCGCCGAGGTGCCGGCGTGAGACAGGGCGTCCTCTTCGGCATCGCCGCCTGCGCGGCCGCATTGGCGGCGTGCGACAACATGGCGAACCAGCCAAAGCGGCTGCCCTTCGAGCTGCCCTATGGTCAACAAGAGACTTGGCCGATGCTGCCGCCCCCCGACATTGTCGCGCGCGACGATGCGCCCGAGCCGGCGGCGCCGCCGGTCACCCTGGCATTGCTCCAGCGCGGGCGGCAGCGTTTCGACATTTATTGCGCACCTTGCCATGCCCGCACCGGCGATGGACACGGCATGGTCGTTGCGCGCGGCTTTCCGCAGCCACCATCCTATTTTATCGATCGCCTGCGGCAGGCGCCGGCGCAGCATTTCTACGATGTGATCACGCACGGCTACGGTGTGATGTATCCTTATGCGGTGCGCGTGGCGCCAGCCGACCGGTGGGCAATCGTCGCCTATATCCGCGCTTTACAGGCGAGCAACGATACGCGCCTCGCCGACGTGCCCGCCGACGAACGGCATTGGCTGCAATGACCGAAGCGTGGAGCTGGCACCGGCTAAACCTCGCGGCGCTCGCGGTCTTCGCGCTCGGTGTGCTCGGCTGCATCATTGGCAGCACCCTCGATCCCGCGGGATTTTACCGGGCCTGGCTGTGCGCCTTTCTGTTCTGGCTCGGCGTGCCGCTGGGGGCGGTGACGCTGGTGCTGGTCCACGATTTGAGCGGCGGCCGCTGGATGGGGACGGCGCGCCCGGCGCTCGACGCCGCAATCGCGATGATGCCGCTCGCCACTCTCGCCGGCATTCCGGCCTTTGTCGGTTTGCACGACCTCTACAGCTGGGCCCACCCGGCGCGGACCTTGGCCAGCAGGTTCTACCTCAACATCGACACCTTCCTGTTGCGCTATGCGGTCTATGTCGTGCTGTGGAACCTGTTGGCCGCCTATGCGCTCTGGGCGCCGCGCATTGGCGCCAATCCGGTTGCCGCTTCGCTTTCCTGGATCAGTGGCGTCGGGCTCGTCGTGCTCGCCTTTTCGGCGAGCTTTGCCGCAATCGACTGGATCATGTCCCTGGAGCCGACCTTTTGGTCGTCGGTCTTTATGATGGCGGCCGGCGCCGGCTGGTTCAACACCGGGCTGGCGCTCGTGCTGCTCGTGGTCGCGCTTTCCGGCGGCGACCGGGAGCATATGGCCGACCTTGCCGCGATCCTGCTCGCGACAACGATCTTTTGGGCCTATGTCGAATTCTGCCAATTCCTGATCATCTGGGAAGAAAACCTAAAGCTCGAAATCCCCTGGTACCTCCTCCGCATGGCCGGTCGATGGAGGATCGCCGTCTTTGTCGCCGCCGCCTTCGGCTTTTTCGTGCCGTTTTTTGTCCTGTTGTGGACGCCGGGGAAGCGCCGCCCCTTGGCCGTCGCAAGCGTGTGCGTGCTCGTCTTGGGAAGCCGGCTGGCGGAAAGCTGGTGGCTGGTGCTGCCCGAATTTCGCCGGACGAGCCCGTTCTGGCTCGATGTCGCCGCGATCCTCGCCCTCGGCGGGCTCGTCACGCTGCTGTTCTTGTGGTGGCTACGGACCGGCGGTGCGGCGGCCCCGACAGTGCTGCGGTCGGTAAAGGCGCATCATGACTGAGGCCGAGCTGCGCGTCGAAACCAATCCAGACACTGCTTACGAGCCGTCGGACTGGTCTCTCCCCATCGTCGGGCTCGTGCTTGTCGGGATCATCGTGTTTCTGGTCGCCGGCACTCTGGTGCTGATCGTGGCCTTCCCGGGGGCGGTTTCCGGGGTCAGCCGCAAATTGACGGCAGAGCCGCCGGCACCCCGCCTGCAGCTCGACCCGGCAAAGGATCTGGCGCGGTTTCGCGCCGACGAGGAAAGGCGGCTCGACACCTATTATTGGATCGACAAGAAGAAAGGCATCGTGCACATCCCGATCGCCGAGGCGATGAAGGAGGTTGCGGCCAAAGGGCTCGCCGGCTTCCCAAAGGCGTCGCCGTGAGGACGGTGGTCGCGGCGGTGCTGCTCGCGCTGGCAAGCATGGTGCCTGCTGCCGCCGACGACCTGTCGGACTTCGCCTTCGACCCGCATCCCGGCAGCCACCTGCCGCTTGCCGCACCTCTTTTCGACGAAGCAGGACATCGGGTGCGCCTCGGCGATTTTTTCGCGGGCAGGCCGGTGGTGCTGGTACTGGACTATCTGCGCTGCCGGACCTTGTGCGGCGTCACGCTCAGCCGTCTTGCCTCCGCCCTCGATGCACTGCCGCCCGGCACACGGCAGTACGACGTCGTGGCGCTGAGCATCGATCCGCGCGATAACCCGGCCGACCTGGTGGCGGGGAGGCGCAAATACGCCGGCAACCGTCCCGGTTGGCATTTTCTCGGCGGGGCCGAGCCGGCCGTGCGCCGCATCGCCGAGGCGGTCGGCTTTCCCTATCGCTTCGACCCGGCGCTCGGTCAGTATGTGCATCCGGCCGGATTCGTGGTCGCGAGCCCGAACGGCATCGTCAGCCGTTATTTGCTGGGGGTCGGTCCGTCGCCGGCGGCGCTCGAATCCGCGCTTGCCGACGCAAAAGAGGGGCGCGCGATCGGACCGCTGGAGCGGCTGCTGTTGTTGTGCCACGGCGAGGGTGCGCCGCTCGGCCGCTACACGCTGCCGGTCGAGACCGCGTTCATCATCGCCAACCTGGCGGCGATCACCGGGGCGGTCTTTGTCTTTGCCATGATTTGGCGCCGGCGCCACGGCTGAGGCGATGGTCCCGTTTTGGCCGCGTACCGCCGCCGTCAACGCCGTCGTCGTCAACAACCTCTATATCGCCGAGCTCGGCATCTGCGGGCTGATCCTGTCATTGGTGGTCGGGCTGATGCTGGTCTTCTGTCTGCAATACCGCGGCGGTCGGTCCGTATCGCGCGCCGATCCGACGCAAAAAAGCTGGGTCTGGGAAATCGGTTGGACGGTCGGCTCGCTGGCCGCTTTTCTCGTGCTCTTTGTCTGGGGCGCCGCCATTTACATCTGGCTTTACAAATCGCCGAAGGGAGACCTCGAAATATTCGTTGTCGGCAAGCAGTGGATGTGGAAAATTGAGCATCCAGGCGGCCAGCGCGAAATCGACGCGCTGCACGTGCCAGTCGATAAGACCGTGCGGCTGGTCTTGGCGTCGCAAGATGTGATCCACAGCTTTTTCATCCCGGCCTTTCGCATCAAGCACGACGTCGTTCCCGGCACCTATGAAACGGTATGGTTCAAGGCGACCAAGACCGGCAGCTACCAAATCGAATGCTCCGAATTCTGCGGCACCGAGCATGCGAGAATGCGCGGTCTCGTCACCGTTATGACGGCCCCGGCCTATGCCCATTGGCTCTCCGATCAGGGGGGCGAGGGATCATTGGCGCAGCAGGGCGAGGCGCTGTTTCGCAAATACGGTTGCAGTGGTTGCCATGGCGCGAACAGCACCGTGCACGCGCCTTCGCTCGAAGGCGTCTACGGCAGCCTCGTCCATCTGCAGGACGGCTCGACGGTGCGCGCCGACGAGCGCTATTTGCGCGACTGCATCCTGTTGCCGCGCACCCAGACCGTCGCCGGCTACCCGCCGATCATGCCGAATTTTTCCGGCCAGCTCGGCGAGGACGACCTCGTCAAATTGATCGCCTACATCCGGTCACTCTCCCGATAGGAAATTTGCGATGGTGTCGCTCGCCGCCGACCTTGAGACCAGCTATCTCGAATCCGAGCACACGGTCGCCTCGTGGCTGTTCACCCGCGACCACAAGCGCATTGCGCTCCTGTTCTTTGCCTCGATCACGTTTTTCTTTTTTATCGGCGGGTTTGCCGCGACCCTGATCCGTCTGCATCTGGCGACGCCACAGGGGCTGCTGCAGCCCGACATCTATAACCGCATGTTTGCGATGCACGGCATCGTCATGGTCTGGTTCTTTTTGATCCCGTCAATCCCGACGACACTCGGCAATTTCGTGCTGCCATTGGCGATCGGCGCGCACGATCTCGCCTTTCCGCGAGTTAACCTGCTGAGCTGGTACATCTTCAACTTGTCCGGGCTCGTACTGCTTTATGCGCTCTTTATGGGCGGGGTCGATACCGGCTGGACGTTTTATACGCCTTATTCGACGCTGTTTTCGAACGGCTATGTGATCGCTGCGGCGCTGGCGGTCTTCGTCAATGGTTTTTCATCGATCATGACCGGGCTCAACTTTGTCGTGACCGTGCATCGATTGCGCGCGCCGGGTATGACCTGGATGCACCTGCCGCTTTTTGTTTGGGGCATCTACACCGTCAGCCTCGTCATGCTGCTCGCCACCCCCGTACTGGCGATGACCGTGTTTCTGGTGGCAATGGAACGCTTTATGCGCGTCGGGATTTTCGACCCGTCGCTCGGCGGCGATCCGCTCCTGTTCCAACACATGTTTTGGTTCTACTCGCACCCTGCCGTCTACATCATGATTTTGCCGGCAATGGGCGTCGTCAGCGAGCTCGTGAGCTGCTATGCCCGCAAGTCGATCTTTGGCTATACCGGTATGGCTTATGCACTGATCTCGCTGGCGATACTGACGTTTTTCGTATGGGGCCATCACATGTTCACCGCTGGAATTTCGATCTATTCCGGCGTGGTGTTCTCGCTGATGACGTTCTTTGTCGCATTGCCGTCGGCGGTCAAGGTGTTCAACTGGACCGCCAGCCTGCACAAAGGCCGGATCAGCTTTGACGCGCCGATGCTGTATGCCTTGGGTTTTGTGCTGTTGTTTACGATCGGCGGGTTGACGGGGTTGATGGTCGCGACGCTGGCCCTCGACGTCCATCTGCAGGACACATATTTCGTTATTGCCCATTTTCATTACATAATGGTCGGCGGCACGGTCAGCGCATTTTTTGGCGGGCTGCATTACTGGTGGCCGAAGATTACCGGGCGGCTCTATCCCGAGATGTGGGCGCGGTTTGCCGCGATCCTGACTTTTGTCGGCTTCAACCTGACCTTTTTTCCGCAATTCGTCCTCGGCTATCTCGGTATGCCGCGGCGTTACTATACTTATCCGGCACAATGGCAGTCGTGGAACGTTTTGTCCTCTGCCGGCGCCTCGATCCTCGCTTTCGCCTACATCCTGCCGCTCGGCTATCTCGCTTGGTCGTTGTTGTGGGGCGAACGGTCCGGTCCCAATCCGTGGCGCGCAACCGGCCTCGAATGGCAGACCGCCTCGCCGCCGCCGCAATACAACTTTGCGCGCACCCCCACCGTGACCGTGGCACCCTACGCTTACGACGCCGAAACCGACGGCTTCACCGCGCAAAACGGCGTGACCGGTGCCTGATCTGCGGCCCGAGATACAATATGCGACCCTCGCCCAGCAGGGTGAGACGGCGCAGCTCGGCATGTGGGGGTTCATCGCCACCGAGACTTTGTTTTTTGGCGCGCTGATATTCGGCTATTTCATTTATCGCCACGCCTACCCGGTCGCCTTCGCCGAAGCGAGCAAAGACGCGATTATGTGGTGCGGCAGCGTCAACATCGGGCTTCTGTTGACCAGCAGCCTGACCATGGTGCTAGCGATCGAAGCGGCCGCGGCGGGTGAGCGCAGCGCTCTCAAGCTGTGGCTCGCCGCTACCGCCGCGCTCGGCGTCATCTTCATCTGCGTCAAGGGCTTGGAGTGGTATCTCGACTACGCCGACAAGGTCGTCCCGGCGGTCAATTTCACGCTCAAGCCGGGGGAGCCACCCCAAGCCGAGCTGTTCTGGATATTTTATTTCATCGCCACCGGTTTTCACGCGCTGCACCTGACGATCGGGGTGACCCTGATTTGCTACATGCTGTTGCGGACGCGGTGGGGCGATCTGACCCCGGCCTATTACGCGCCGCTCGAAGTGGTCGGTCTCTATTGGAGCTTTGTGGATACGGTCTGGATCTTTCTTTACCCGGCGATCTATCTCGCGGGGCGATCGTGAGCGGCAAGCCCAATAGCGGCGGGCAGCGAGGCGGCGCAGTGACCTTTGCCGTCGCTTGGCTGGTGCTCCTGCTGCTGACGGGTCTAAGCATTTTGAGCGCCTATCTGCATCTCGCCGTCTGGGCGCCGGTCGTTCAATTCGGCGTCGCGGCAACCCAGGCGGCAATCGTCTTTATCGTGTTCATGCGGCTGCGCGGCCCGGCCTCGCTCAAATGGCTTTTTGCCGGCGCCGGCTTTTTCTGGCTCCTCTTTCTTTACGGCCTCAGCATGACCGATTACGCGAGCCGCCGCGGCTGGCCCTGAGGAACATGCACGCCGACCCTGTGTTGACCGGATAAGGCCGGGGTTACCTCCCGGGCCGCCGATCTGTCACCGCGCTGCCCGCAGAACCCGAGGGTGGGCCGCCGCTTATGCAGGGATATGGACAAATGGCCAAGACCGCCGGAGACGTTCTCGTCGAAACCGTCATGGATTGGGGTGTGGATACGATCTTCGGCATTCCCGGCGACGGCATCAACGGCATCATCGAGTCGCTGCGCAAATACCAGGACAAGATCCGCTTCGTCCAAGTCCGCCACGAGGAGGCGGCGGCCTTTGCCGCCTGCGGCTATGCCAAATTCACCGGCCGCCTCGGGTGCTGCATCGCCACCTCGGGGCCGGGCGGCATCCATCTGTTGAACGGGCTCTACGACGCCAAGCTCGACCAGGTCCCGGTGCTCGCCATCACTGGGCTGCAATTTCATGACTTGCTGCATACCGACACGCAACAGGATGTCGAGCTCGACAAGCTCTACATGGATGTCGCCAAGTACAACAACCGGGTCATGGGTCCGACCCATGTCGAGAACGTAGTCGAGCTCGCCTGTCGTACGGCGCTCGCCTATCGCGGTGTCGCCCATGTGACGGTGCCGGTCGACCAGCAGTCGATGCCGGTCGAGGATTCGGTGCGCTCACCGCGCAACCGGCCACACCACGTGTCGGAGGTCTGGGCCGACAGCGCACATGTGCCGACTGAAGCGGCCTTGAAAAAGGCAGCGGAAATCCTCAATGCCGGGAAGAAGCCGGTGATTCTTGCCGGGCGCGGGGCATTGGGCGCGCATAAGGAGCTCGAGGAGCTCGCCGAAATCCTCGGCGCGCCGATCGCCAAACCGATCCTCGGTAAGGCCTGCGTCCCGGATGAAAGCCCCTATTGCACTGGTGGTGTCGGTCTTTTGGGCACGCGCCCCTCGCAGGAGGCGCTCGAAGGCTGCGATACATTGCTGATCGTCGGCAGCAGCTTTCCGTATATCGAATTCTACCCCAAGCCGGGCCAGGCACGCTGCGTGCAGATCGATCTCGACGCGCCGCGCATCGGATTGCGCTATCCGGTCGAGGTTGGCCTCGTCGGCGATTCGATCCGTGTCCTCCGCCGGCTGATCCCGCTGCTCGACCGGCGTTCCGACCGCTCATGGCTCAAAAAAGCGCAAGAGGGGAAGGCCGATTGGATGAAGCTGATGGAAGAGCGCGGCACGCGGCAGGACATGCCGATGAAGCCGCAGGTCGTGGCGCACGAGCTCGGCAAAAGACTCAAGAACGATGCCATCATCGCCACCGATTCCGGCACGATCACGACTTGGGCGGCCCGCCATATTCCAATCCGGAACGGCCAGATGTTCTCGCTCTCCGGCAATCTGGCGACGATGGCCTGCGGGCTCCCCTATGCAATCGGGGCGCAATGCGCCTATCCGGAGCGGCAGGTGGTGGCGATCGTCGGCGATGGCGGGCTGACGATGCTGATGGGCGAGCTCGCCACCGCGGTCAAATACAAGCTCCCGATCAAGGTCGTCGTCATCAAGAATAACCTCTTGGGCCAAATCAAATGGGAGCAGATGGTCTTTCTCGGCAATCCCGAATATGTCTGCGACCTGCAGCCGATCGATTTTGCGCAGGTGGCGCGCGCCTGCGGCGCGACAGGGCTCAGTGTCGACCGGCCGGAGGATTGCGGACGGGTGCTCGACGAGGCGCTCAACACCAAGGGGCCTGTCGTTGTCGAGGCATCGGTCGATCCGCACGAGCCACCGATGCCGCCCAAGGTCAAGGCAGAGCAGGCGTTGCATTTCGCGGAATCGCTGGCGCGCGGCACCCCCAACCGGGGCAAGATCGCCGCCACCGTGCTCTCCGACACGGTGCGCGAGCTGGTGTGAGAGCCGATGAGCATCAGCGAGACGCTCGCGGCGCCGGCGCGCGCGCATGTGAAGGCGGCGACGGCAAGCCGCGAGGCGGCCGAGTTCATTCCGTATTCGGAAAGCAACGCGGCAAAGCTGGCTCACGCGCTGTCGCGTAACATCGCCGGCGAGGTGCGGTTTTCCGCCGGGGACCGGGCGCTGTACGCCACCGACGCCTCGAACTACCGTCAGGTGCCGATCGGCGTTGTACTTCCGAAGAGCGTGGCCGATGTCGTCGCTACGGTGACGCTCTGCCGCGAGCACGGCGCGCCGGTCCTGTCGCGCGGCGGCGGCACCAGCCTCGCCGGCCAGTGCTGCAATACAGCGGTCGTCATCGACTGGTCGAAATACCTGAACCACATCCTGACGATCGATGTCGAGGAACGGCGTGCCTGGGTCGAGCCCGGGGTCGTCCTCGACGATTTGCGTGACGCTGCCGAAAAACACCATTTGACCTTTGGTCCCGACCCCTCGACGCACGACCACAACACATTGGGCGGCATGGTCGGCAACAATTCCTGCGGCGTCCATTCGGTGATGGCCGGACGCACCGCCGATAATGTCCACGAGTTGGACGTGCTGACCTATGACGGGCTGCGGTTGCGGGTCGGCCCGACAAGCGACGACGAGCTCACCTCGATCATCGCCGCCGGCGGTCGCCGCGCCGAGATCTATCGCCGGCTCGATCGCCTGCGCCTGCAGTATGCCGAGCATATCCGCGAGCGGTATCCGCACATTCCGCGCCGCGTCTCAGGCTACAACCTCGACAATCTGCTGCCCGAGAACGGCTTTAATATCGCTCGCGCGCTGGTCGGCAGCGAGGGCACCTGCGTGACGGTGCTAAAGGCCGGGCTGCGGCTGGTGCCGAGCCCGCCTTCTCGCGTTGTCGTCGTGATCGGCTTTCCCGACGTTTTCGAGGCCGGCGACGCGGTGCCGCAGATCCTGCAGCACCGGCCGATCGGGCTCGAAGGCATCGACCAGCGCCTTGTCGATTTTATGCGTTTGAAGCACGCGCATGAGGCGGCGATCGAAGCTTTGCCCGAGGGCTGCGGCTGGCTCGTTGCCGAGTTCGGTGGCGACAGCGAGGCCGAGGCCATCGAGAAGGCGCAAGGCCTTATGGCCGATTTGCGGGTTCGGGCCGCAGCGGCCGATGCCAAGCTCGTGCGCAACCAGCAGGCGCAAAAACGGATCTGGGAAGTGCGCAAGGCCGGTCTCGGCGCTACCGCCTTTGTCCCCGGCCATGCCGATGCGTGGGAAGGGTGGGAGGATTCCGCGGTCCCGCCCGACCATGTCGGCGCCTATCTGCGCGACCTCGACCGGCTCTTCAAAAAATACGGATACGAGTCGGCACTCTACGGCCATTTTGGCGACGGCTGCATCCATTGCCGGATCAATTTCGGGCTGCGCACCGAACGGGGTATCGCGCGCTGGCGCGACTTTCTCGGCGAAGCGGCCGACCTTGTCGTCGGTCATGGCGGCTCGATCTCGGGCGAGCATGGCGACGGGCAGTCGAAGGCCGAATTGCTCGGCAAAATGTACGGTCCCGACCTCCTCGCCGCGTTTCGGGAATTCAAGGCGATCTGGGACCCCGAAGGCCGGATGAACCCCGGCAAGATCGTCGATCCCTATCCGATCACTTCGAATTTGCGGCTCGGGCCCGATTACCGGCCGCCCAAGCTCCCGACCCGGTTCAGCTTTCCGACCGAGGGCGGCGGCTTTGAGCGGGCAGCGGTCCGCTGTGTCGGGGTCGGTGAGTGCCGCCGGCACAGCACGCAGAACGGGGTCATGTGCCCGAGCTATATGGCAACGCGCGAGGAACGGCATTCGACGCGCGGGCGCGGCCATCTCCTGTTCGAGATGCTGCATGGCGGGCCGATCAAAAACGGCTGGAAGAGCCCCGAGGTCGAGGAGGCGCTCGACCTCTGCCTTTCGTGCAAGGGCTGCAAGCACGATTGCCCGGTCAATGTCGATATGGCGACTTACAAAGCCGAGTTCCGCCACCACCATTACGCCGGCCGCGCGCGGCCGCGCGCCGCCTATTCGATGGGCCTCATCTATTGGTGGTCGCGTACGGCGAGCCGGGTGCCGAGGTTTGCCAATCTGATGACGCAGACGCCGGGCCTTGCGGCCGCCGTCAAATTCGCCGGCGGGCTCGCACCGGGGCGGCGAATGCCGGCCTTTGCGCGCCAGACCTTTCGCGACTGGTTTCGCGGCTATCGGACACACAATCCAGGCGGCCCCGAGATCCTGCTGTTCCCCGACACCTTCAACAATTTCTTCCGACCGCAGACCGCGATTGCAGCGGTGCAGGTGCTGGAGAAGGCGGGCTGGCGGGTGACGATCCCGCCGCGCTCGTTGTGCTGCGCGCGCCCGCTCTACGATTGGGGCATGCTCGATACCGCCGATCATCTGTTGCGGCAATTGCTCGACACACTGGCGCCGGCATTGGCGCGCGGCGTGACGGTCGTCGGTCTCGAACCGGCTTGCGTCGCGGCGTTTCGTGACGAAGTGCCGGCGCTCTTCCCGCAGGACGAGCGGGCAAAGCGGCTCAAGGCGCAGAGCTACCTCTTGAGCGAGTTTTTCGATCAAAAGGCTGGGGACATCGCGCTGCCGCAGCTCGGCCACGGCCGAACCGCGCTGACCCAGATCCATTGCCACGAGCACGCCGTCCTCGATCCGAAGGCGGAGGAACGGGTGCTGCGGCGTTTGGGACTGACGCCCGAAACGATGCCGACCGGATGCTGCGGCATGGCCGGATCGTTCGGCTTTGAAGCGGCCAAATACCAATGGTCGCGCAAGATCGCCGAGCATGCGCTGCTGCCACGGCTCGAAGGCGCCGCGCCGGATGCGCTCGTTCTCGCCAATGGCTTCAGCTGCCGCGAGCAGATCGAAGGGCTCGCCGGCCGGTCTACCCGACATTTGGCGGAGATCATTGCCGAAGGCATGGGCTTTGCGCCGTGGCAGCCGCCAAAGACAGCAGCCCTCGGCGACATGCTGCTGGCGGCCGGCGGCGCCGTGGCCGGCGGCCTATTGGCGGCAGCGCTCTACCGTGCGGCGCGTGGCGCGAGCAGCAAGGCCGCGATCCCGGCGACGACCCCGAGCCCGACGGCAATCGCCACAGCCGGCTGACGCGCGATTTCGAGCTCGGTGCTCGACGGCTTGGCGAGCGCATCGAAGCGGCCATGCGCGGCGCAATTGCCGGCGGCCGGAGCGAAGAGGTTGCCGGGCTTGTCCGGGTCGGCGGGCTCGTCGGCCAGCTGCCCGTCGACCGCGCGCCAGGCCAAGAGACGGTCGAGCATTCCCGGTGCGGCCTTGTTGCCCCAGACCGCCTCGACGGTCGAGCCGCCGACCAGCACCTCGCGCCGGCGCGCATGTGCGGCAAAGAGGATCGCTTCGGCCGCCACCTCGGGCTGATAGATCGTTCCCATCGGCCGCGCGCGCATGCCCGTCTTGTTGCGAGCCCAGTCGAATTGTGGCGTGTTGAGCGCCGGCATCTGCACCATTGTCACATGGATACCGCTGTTCTCGTGCATCAGCTCGCAGCGCAGGCTGTCGGTAAAGCCGCGGATGGCGTGCTTGGCGCCGCAATAGGGCGCCTGCAGCGGGATCGCGCGGTAGGCCAAGGCCGACCCCACCTGGACGATTGTGCCTCGGTTGCGCGGCCGCATGCGTTTCAATGCCGCCATCGTGCCGTGCACGCAGCCGAGATAGGTGACTTCGGTCGCCCGCCGGTACTCCTCGGCGGTGACCCGCCACAATGGCGCGAAAATCGTCGCCATTGCATTGTTGACCCAGATGTCGATCGCGCCAAAGGCGCGCTCGACTGCGTCGGCCGCGGCCTCGACGGCATCGGCGTCGGCGACGTCGGTCGGCAAGGCCAACGCCGCCCCGCCCCGCTCTTTGACCTCGGCCGCCGCTGCGTTGAGACGTTCCGCTCCGCGCGCCAAGAGCCCGATCCGGGCCCCTTTCTCGGCAAAGGCGCGTGCGGTAGCGCGGCCGACCCCGGCGCTGGCGCCGGTGATGACAACGGTCTCGGCAGTCATCGGCCCGGGATGCTCAAGCGCCGTATCCGGCCATCGGCTCCTGCTCGAGCAGATTGCGCTCGGACCGGCTGAGCGTTCGCAGCGCAGCGGCGCCGGGCTTCGCGCGCCGGTTGATCTCGCGGGAGCGGGGCCACATCAGCCAGCCGAGGCTGGCCGCGACCATCAGAAACATCCACAAATCGACGCGCGCCACCGGGCTCACGACGCCGCCGTTGGGCTTGGTCGAAATGTCGTTCATGCTCGGCCCCCTTCGAAGAGTGGTCAGGTTTCGGCGTGCCGGCCGGTCTGCATCTCCAGCGCCGCCGCGGCCGGGAGCTCGTGGACATGGACATGCGCCGACCACCGCCGCAGCACCTCGACGGCGCGCTCTTCGGCGTGCCGGTCTTGCAGGCGCACCCAGAGGAGGATGCCGCCGCGGGCGAGCTGAGCGTCGAGAAACGCCTCCTCGTCCTTTTCCAGTTTCCGCCCGAGCCAGGTGCCGGCGGCACCGACCCCGCCCGCCACCGCCACCGCGGCGACCGCGGCGGCGGCAACCCCGCCTGTCGCCACGACAAAGCCGGCGGCGATAAAGGCGGCGATCGTCGCCGCCATGCTGGTGCCGAGGACGCGGTTCTGCCGCTGATCGGTCTCGCTCGTCACCGAGACGCGCGGCGCTTTGGATTGATCCGCCAAACCCCTTGTTGTGGCCCCGGGATCGTGGGCGAGCGCCTCGGGCGCCAAAAAGCTCAGATCGGCGCGGTCGAGCCCGTGGCTCTGCAATTCGGAAACCGCCGTTTCCAAATATTGGGCATTATCGAACACGGCCACGGCCTCGCGAATCGTCGGGTCCGCCATGACGTTCTCCTTTGCTACGACGGATCGCGCGCGATCAGCGCCAGCCCGGTCGCGGGGTCCTTTTGCTTGCGCAGATAGCTTGGCGGCTGGATCAGGATCGCTTCGAGCGTCGGCCGCACCTCGGCTGCGAGCAGATGCCCGCCAAGCGTGCTGCCGTCGCGCCGGCCGAGGACCGCGTGGATGTGCAACCCCGGCCCGTCATCGCCGACGGCAACGTCGCCGATCAGCGACACGACTTCGACCTGCTCCTCGACCGGGATCTTTTGGTACTCTTTCGACTCCCAGTCGAAATAGCCGAGCAGCGCCTGGCGGAAGGCGCCGATTGCGGTGATCGAGGCGGCCTCGACCTCTTGCTCGCGGACAAACCGGCCGAGTGACGTCACGACCTCGTCGCCGGTGTCGAGCACGACCGCATAGGTCACCGGCGGATCGACATTCAGCAATTTCCAGTGCATATGCCCTCGCGCTCCGTCCAATCCCGAGAACCCGAAGCATCGGGTTTGGTTCCGGTATTGGCGCTCGCGGGGCCGGCGCGCGACCTAGATTAGCCGCGAGCGAGCTTGCGGATGCGGTGGTTTTCGGTGTCGCCGATATAGATCGCGCGGTCAGGGCCGACGACGGCACCGTGCGGGCGGGCGAGCCCCGCCGCCTGGGCCGGTCCGCCGTCACCGCCGCCGCCCTTTCTGCCGCCGGCGATGGTCTCCACGCGACCGCTCGCGGCGTCGATGCGACGGATCGCATGGTTTTCGGTATCGACGATCAGGATGTCGCCGTCGGGGTCAACCGCTAGCTCCTTGGGGGCGTCGAACACCGCGGCGAGCGCCGGTCCGCCGTCACCGCTATAGCCGCGCGCCCCGGTGCCGGCCGCCATCCGGATCAGGCCGGTTCCGGGATCGACCGCGCGCAAGCTGCTGCCCTGGCGCTCGAGGACGTAGACCGTGCCGTCGGCGGCTACCTTGACGGCGCGGGCGCCATGGACGCCGGCCGAGGCCGCGGGTCCGCCATCGCCGCTATGCGCCGCTTCGCCGGTGCCGGCAAAGGTCGCAATCGTGCCGGCGGCGAGATCGACGACGCGCACCCGGTTGTCGGCGACATCGGCGATAAAGAGCCGCCGCTCCTCCGGGTCGAAGGCCAGGCCGTTCGGCTCGACCAGGGTGGCCCGGACGGCTGGCCCGCCATCGCCGCCGAACCCCGACGCGTCGCCGCCGGCAAAGCTGGTGATGACGCCGGTTGCGGCATCGACCCGGCGCACGCAGTGGTTCAGGCGGTCGGCGACGTAGATGTTGCCGGCGCGGTCGATCGCGATGCCGTAGGGCTGATTGAGCCGCGCCTCCGTCGCCGGCCCGCCGTCACCGGAATAGCCCGCCTCGCCATTGCCGGCGCAGGTGGAAATGATGCCGCTCAACGCATCGACCCGGCGGATGCGGTGGTTGAAGGTGTCGGAAAAATAAAGATTGCCGGCGCGGTCGAATACGACATCGAACGGGCCGTTCAACAATGCCTGCGCCGCCGGTCCGCCATCGCCGGCAAAGCCCGCGGTGCCCGTGCCGACTGCCGTCTCGATGACCCAACCGCTGTTCGCCATGGTGGAGCGCCCTCGTCTGCCCGCGAGGACTTTACCATTGCTTTTCCGATCGGCGAGCGCCGATGTAGATTGGCGCCATGGTCGCGCCGGGACTGATAATGCGCCGCTCGCTCGCCGCCGCGCTCGTCGTCGCGGTCGGGCTGCTGCTCGGTGGCGCGCGCCTCCGGGCCCAGGACGGCGCTTCGCTCGCCGGGCAGCTGCTTATCGCGGCGCCGACGATCGGCGACCCGCGCTTTTACCATGCGGTCATCCTGATCGTGCGCGACGACAAGGACGGCGCGGTCGGCATCGTGATCAACCGCCCGGTCGGCGAGCGGACGATCGAGAGCCTGCTCGAAGGAAGCGGCGACAAGAACCCCGATGTCGAGGGCAGCCTGCGCGTCTTTGCCGGCGGCCCGGTCCAGCCCGAGCTCGGCTTTATCGTCCATACCGCCGAATACAAGCGGCCAGAGACTATGAAGGTGGATGGCCAAGTGGCAATGACCGCGAGCCCGCAAATTCTGCGTGACATCGGCCACCACAAGGGGCCGAAACAGAGCCTTTTTGCGTTCGGCTATGCCGGCTGGGGCCCCGGCCAGCTAGCCGCTGAAATGGCCCGGCACGATTGGTTCACGACTCCGGAAGAGCCGAAGCTCGTCTTCGACGCCGACCGCGCCAGCCTGTGGGAGGACGCGATGGCCCGCCGCACCCGCGAGCTCTAGCGTTCGCCCTTGCCAAGCAGCCGATCCACCAGCGACGCCGCGCCGGCCCAGTCATAGGTGCGAAAGCTGTGGCCGCAGCTGACAAACCGGGCGCCGGCATAGAACATCTCGTATTGGATGTGGCGCGAGGCAAATTCCGAGCCGATTGCGTCCCAGGCAAATTTGAGAAAATCGACCCGTTCGCGCGGTGATGCGGCAGGAGAGCGTTGGGTCCGGCCGATGATCGCGGCAAGCTCCGGATTCTCCCAGTCGCGCGCCGAGGACGGCAGCATGATCAGCGCCCCGCCGGCGAGACTCCTGATTTTGTCGACGATCCGGGGATAAAGCTCCTGGGTCAGCACCTGCGCCGCATACATCATGTGCTTGTTCGGGACCCAGCAGCCGTTTTCCATGTGGCCCGCCGCTTCCATGCCGGCGACCATACCCTCGACCATCGCCGCTTGCGCCGCGATCCAGCCCAACTCCTCGCGCACCGATGGCATTTGGTCGATGCCGATCGTCTGGGCGAGCCGGCGCGCGATCCCGGCAAGGAGGCGGAGCTTTACCATCAGCCGGATCTGCGCTTGGTAGTTTTGAAAGGTGTGGCCCAGCGTGTCGTGAAACTGGGCCCGGCACATGTCGGTGTCGCGATAGACGAAGACGCGCTCCCACGGCACCTTGACGTCGTCGAACCACAGGATCGCGTCGTTCTCGTCAAAGCGCGACGAGATCGGGTTGTCGGCCGGCGAGACCGCCGCCGCCTCATAGGATTTGCGCGACAAAAGCTTTAGTCCCTTTGTCGCGATCGGGACCGCGAAGGACAGCGCGAGATCCTCCTCGCCCCGCGTCAAGGGCTGCAGATTGGCGACCAGCACCTCGTTCGCCATGACGGCGCTGGTGCCGAGCATCTTGGCGCCGCGCACGGTGACGCCGGCGCTGTCCTCATCGACAAGACGCGCCACCAAATCCTCGTTCTGCTCGCCCCAAGCCTTCGACCGGTCGGCTTGTGGATTGATGATGACATAGGTGAGGAAAAGGTCGTTGCGGCTCGCATAGTCGAAATAGTCGAGCAGCGCCTTTGCCCGCGCCTCGCCGTGGCGACGGAAAACGTCGATGCCGATGACCTGGCCCAACAGGCTCGATGCGACATGGTCGGGCGAGCGGCCGACAAACCCGCCCGATTGCTCGGCCCACAATGCCAAGGCTTGGCGGCGCGCGACGAGTTCCTCGCAGCTGCGCGGCATTTGCCAGCAACGGTTGATCCGCCGCCCACCGCCTGCCGGCACAAAGGTCATCCGCTCTAGGTTCTGGGGCCCCGCCTGGAAATCGTAGAGCGCTGCCGCCGACGCGCAGGCGTTGCGAAAAGCCGGATGCGCGGTTACGTCGGCGACCTGCGCGCCGTCGATATAGACCGCCCGGCCGTCGCGGAGCGCCGCCAGGTGCTCCGCCCCGGTTTTCGCCTCCGCCATTTGCGCCCCCGTTTATCGCAGCCGAGCCTGCGCTATTATCTCACGGGTCGAACCCGCTTGGCCCGCCGCCGCTTTCGCCGTCCCGGCGGCCGAGCTCGGCGGCCCTATTCCTCCTGCAATGCCAACAGGCTGGCGTTGCCGCCGGCGGCGGTGGTGTCGATCGATAGCGTGCGCTCGGTCGCGAAGCGGTGCAGGTAGCGCGGGCCGCCGGCCTTGGGGCCGGTGCCGGAGAGACGCTCGCCGCCAAAGGGCTGCACGCCGACGACGGCGCCGATCATGCTGCGGTTGATGTAGCTGTTGCCGATATCGAGCCGACCGAGGATGCGGCGGCGAGTCTCGTCGATGCGGCTGTGAATGCCGAGGGTGAGGCCGTAGCCGGTCGCATCGATCTCGTCGAGCACCTGGTCGAGCCGGTCGGCGGGCCAGCGCACGACATGCAGGATCGGGCCAAACACTTCGCGGTCGAGCAAGGCGGCGCTATCTATTTCGAAAATGCGCGGGGCGAAAAACGTGCCGTTCGCGGTCTCGGCCGGCAACGGACATTGATAAAGGAGCCGGCCTTCGCGGGTCATGCGGGCGGCGTGGGCTTCGAGCGCGGCCCGCGCCCCGTCGTCGATGACCGGACCGATATCGGTGGCGAGGAGCGCCGGGTCGCCGATCGCCAGCTCGGCCATCGCACCCACGAGCATTGCCAATAGGCGATCGGCGATATCGTCCTGGACATAGAGAAGGCGCAGCGACGAGCAGCGCTGCCCGGCGCTTTCGAAGGCGGAGACCAGGACATCGCGGACGACCTGCTCGGGCAAGGCAGAGGAATCGACGATCATCGCGTTCTGGCCGCCGGTCTCGGCGATCAGCGGCACGATCGGGCCGGGTCGGGCGGCGAGCGCCTGCGCGATGCCGCGCGCCGTCTCGGTCGAGCCGGTAAAGGCGACACCGGCGACGCGCGGATCGGCGACGAGGGAGGCGCCGACATCCTCGCCCGAGCCGGGGAGGAGATGCAGGACATCGCCGGGCATGCCGGCTTCGTGCAGAAGTCGCACCGCCAGGGCGGCAGTCAGCGGGGTCTGCTCGGCGGGCTTGGCGAGCACGGCATTGCCGGCCGCGAGTGCGGCGGCAACTTGGCCGGTAAAGATTGCCAGCGGGAAATTCCACGGCGAGATGCAGGCAAAGACGCCGCGGCCATGCAACGAGAGCTCGTTTTGCTCGCCGGTCGGGCCGGGTAGCTGTTCCGCACGCGCGAAATCGGCCCGGGCGCGCATCGCGTAATAGCGCAAGTAATCGACCGCCTCGCGCCACTCTGCGACCGCCGCCGGGATGGTGCGTCCGCCCTCGCGGATAACCCGCGCCATCAGCCCGGCGCCGTTCGCTTCGAACAAGGCGGCGGCGCGCTCGAGGATCAAAGCGCGCTCGGCGGCCGGGGTGCGGTCCCAGCCGGGAGCGGCGAGTGACGCGCGGCGCAACGCCTCGTCGAGCGCGTCCCCGCCGGCTACGACAATCTCGCCGATCCGGCGGCGATGGCCGCTCGGGTCGAAGACCGGCACCGCCGCACCCGAACGCTCGACTCCGCCGATGATCGGTGCAACGTGCCACGGTGGCTCCATTGCGGCAGCGAGGCCCGCGCGCAATTCGGTCAACATATTCGGATCGGCGAGGTCGATGCCGCGCGAGTTCAGCCGCTGCGGGCAATATAGGTCGCGCGGCAGCGGGATGCGCGGATGCGGCTTTTGCGGCAGCGCCGCCAGGGCCGCCACCGGATCGGCGACGATCGCGTCGAGCGGCTGGCGGTCATCGACGATGCGGTTGACAAAGGAGGTGTTGGCGCCGTTTTCGAGGAGCCGCCGCACCAGATAGGCGAGTAATTCCTCGTGCCCGCCGACCGGCGCGTAGACGCGGCACGGCCGGTTCATATAGCCGGCGCCGACGATCTCGTCGTAAAGCGCCTCGCCCATGCCGTGCAAGCGCTGAAATTCCCAGTCGCGGCGCGTGCCGGCGAGCTCGAGCACAGAAGCGACAGTGTGCGCGTTGTGCGTCGCAAATTGCGGGTAGAAGAGCGGACCCGCGGCGAGCAGGCGCTTCGCGCAAGCGAGATAGGAGACGTCGGTCGCAAGCTTGCGGGTATAGACCGGGTAGCCGTCCAGACCCTGCTCCTGTGCGCGCTTGATCTCGCTGTCCCAATAGGCGCCCTTGACGAGCCGCACCATCAACCGTCGGCCGCTGCGCTGCGCGAGGTCGGCGAGCCAATCGAGCAACGGCAATGCACGCTTCTGGTAGGCCTGGACGGCGAGGCCGAGCCCGTCCCAAGTCGCCAGCTCCGGGGTGAGCGCCAGCCCCTCGACGAGATCGAGCGACAGGTCGAGCCGGTCGGCCTCCTCGGCATCGATCGTTAAACCGATGCCGGCTTGCTTGGCGCGTGCAGCGAGGCTTCGCAACAGCGGCGGCATTTCGCGCAGCACCCGCTCGCGCTCGGCCATCGCATAACGCGGATGCAAGGCCGAGAGCTTGACCGAAATACCCGGCGCTGCTTCGACCGGGCGCCCGTCGGCCGCTTTGCCGATCGCTGCGATCGCGGCTTCGTAGGCGGCGAAATAGCGGGCCGCCTCGGCAGCGGTCATCGCCGCCTCGCCCAGCATGTCGTAGGAATGGCGCCAGCCAAGGTGCTCGGCGGGGCGGGCGCGCGCGAGCGCCTCTTCGATCGTGCGGCCCATCACGAATTGGCGGCCGAGGACGCGCATCGCCGCAGTCACCGCCTGGCGCACCACCGGCTCGCTCGAGCGGGCCAAAAAACGATGCAAGGCCGCGCCGAAATCGTGCCCGGCGGGGTCCCTATGCAGCAACCGCCCGGTCAGCATCAAGGCCCAGGTCGAGGCGTTGACAAAGAGCGACTGCGAGTGGCCGAGATGGCGCTGCCACTCGACATCGGCGAGCTTGTCGCGGATCAGACGGTCGATGGTGTCGGCGTCGGGGATGCGCAGCAGAGCTTCGGCGAGGCAGAGGAGCGCGACACCCTCCTGCGAGGAGAGCGCATATTCTTGCAGCAGCGCGTCGATGCCGCCCCTGCCGTGCCGCTCGCGCCGGACTGCGAGGACGAGGCGCCGCGCGGTTGCGTCAATCCGGTCGCGCGCGTCGGCTGAGATTTCGGCGACGGCGAGGAGGCGCTTGACGGCTTCGGTTTCATCGAGCCGGCAGGCGGCGTGAATCGTCGCGCGCAATGGCGAAGCCGGCGGCAATGGATCGGTGAAGACAAAGCTCATGGCCCGGGCGGCCGCTTGCTGGCGGTTCTCGCAGTCAAATGTTTTCGCGTGGCGAAAAGGTGCAATCCGACCCGGCGCGCCCGGCCATGACGGGACGTTCCGGCTTCCGCGGGCGAGGGGGGCTTCGGGTCAGCCCGAAGCGCGGCGGTTGAAGACGGCGAGGCCACGCAAAACGTCGAGCGCCTGGGTCAGCTGCTCGTCATCGGCGCCGCCGATCTCGCCGGTTGCGACCGACGGTGCGGTCTTGGGCGGCGGGGTCGCGGTAGCACCGGGCGGTGCGCCGGGCGGCGCCGGTTTTGCGCCGGGTTTGGCGGCGGCGGGGACTGGCTGGTCCGGGTTCTTCAGGGCGCCGGGCAAATCGGCCTCGTGCAGGACCTCCTCCTGCGCCAGCTTTTGCAGCTTGAGCGGGGTCACGGTGAGATCGGGCTCAAGCCCCTTGCCGTCGATTTCGCGGCCGGTCGGGGTGGCAAACCGGGTGGTGGTCAACCGGATCGCCCCGCCGGTGCCGAGCGGGATCAGGGTTTCGATGGCGCTTTCGCCAAATGTTTTGGTGCCGAGCAGGATGGCGCGATGGTTGTCCTGCAACGCTCCGGCGACGAGCTCGGCCTCGCGGGCCGTGCCACCATTCACAAGAGCGACAATCGGCAGGCCCTTGGCGAGATCGCCCGGCATGGCGCTGATATGCTTGGTGGCGCCGGGGTTGCGGCCTTTGACCACGGCGACATCGCCCTTGTCGAGAAACGAGTCGGCCACCGCGACCGCGGCGTCGAAATCGCCGCCGGGATCGTTGCGCAGATCAAGGACGAGGCCCGCGAGCTTGCCGCCGGTCTCGTCGCGCAATTGCTGCACGGCGGCGGCAAGGGCGGCTTGTGTTCCGCCATCGAAGCCGGCCACGCGCAAATAGCCGAGATTGCCTTCGATAACCCGCGAGGTGACCGTCTGCGCGGCGAGCGCGGCACGCTTCAATGTCAGCCGGATCGGGCCGCCGTTGCCGCGGCGCAGCACCAGCGCCACGCTGCTGCCGGCGGGACCGCGCAATTTCTGCTCGATTTCGACGAGGCTCAACTCGTAGGTCGGCTGCTTGTCGATGCTGAAGATCAGATCGCCGGGCTTGATCCCGGCTTCGGCCGCGGGAGACCCGTCGCGCGGCGAGATGACCTTGGGCTCGCCGTTGACGATCGTGACTGCCACCCCGATGCCGGGCTCGCCGCCGCCCGCGACCTTTTCGGTTTTGAGCGCCGCCGGATCGAGATAGGCGGCGTGCGGATCGAGACCCGACAGCATGCCGGCAATCGCCGCGCCGATCAGCTTTTTGTCGGTCACCGGATCGACCGAATCCTGGCGCACCCGCTCAAACGCCTCGTCGAACAGGTTCAGCTCCTCGTAGACCGAGTCCTTGCCCGATTGCTGCTGCTGGGCGCCGGCGCCGGCGCCGCACGGAGCGGCGAGTGCAGCCAACAATGCCCCGATCGCCAATTTACGCACGCATGATGTTCCTTGCTGGAGCGGCCTTTGCCGAGGCCGGCGCGACGCGGCTGACCCTAGCCACGCAATCGTGGCATTACCATGATGTCGGTCGTCCGGCCAGTGTCCCGCCGAGGAGGGCGATATGGACATGCTCGAACGCCTCAATCGGGAGATGCTGCCGTTCGCGGCGTTGCTCGGCATCGAGTTCGTCAGCGCGGCGGCCGACAAGCTCGTCGCGCGCATGCGGGTGCGCGACGAGCTCTGCACCCGGCCCGCGGTCCTCCATGGCGGGGCCGTTATGGCCTTTGCCGATACGCTCGGCGCCGCCGGCACGATCCTCAACCTACCCGAGGGCGCCGGCACGACCACGATCGAGAGCAAAACCAATTTTCTCGCATCGGCACCGGTCGGGACAGAAATCGTCGGCGAAGCCACGCCGGTGCATCGCGGCCGCCGCACGATGGTTTGGCAGACCCGCATCTCGACCGCAGAGGGCCGGCTCGTCGCCGTTGTCACCCAAACCCAGCTGGTGCTGTGAGCATTCGATGAGCTTCCGCTAAGCCGCGCTTGCGTCTTCGAGGATCATCGCGGCGCATTTTTCGCCGATCATGATCGAGGGCGCGTTGGTGTTGCCGGCCGGGACCTGCGGCATGATCGAGGCGTCGGCGACGCGCAGCCGCTCGACGCCGTGGACGCGCAAGCGGGGATCGACAACGGCGTCGATCTCGCGGCCCATGCGGCAGGTGCCGACCGGATGCAGATTGGAGACGCCGCGCACCCGGATCTCCTCGATCATCTGGGCGTCGGTTTCGACCGCCGGGCCGGGCACCACCTCCTCGACGACATAGGGCTTTAGCGCCGGCTGCGCCGCGATCTTGCGGCTGAGCCGCGCGCCGTAAATCAGCGCCTGGAAATCGTAGTCGCTGGCGAGAAAATTGAAGCGGATCGCCGGCGGCGCCAGCGGATCCGGGCTCTTGATGCGCACCGAGCCGCGGCCTTCGGGGCGCAGATGCACCGGGCTTAGCGTAAACGCCGAAAACGGGTGCGGCTTGATCCCGGTGCGCAGCCGCTCCATGGCACTCCAGCCGAACATGTTGATCTGCAGATCGGGCTCTTCGAGCCGCGGGTCGCTTTTGACAAAGGCACCGGCATAAATCCCGGCATTCGACAAATGGCCGGAACGGTTCAGCGCGTATTGCACCGCGGCGCTGACCTTGCGTGTGGCGCTCATCGCCATGTCGTTGATCGTGATCGGCTGCGAGCAGCGCCAGACGAGATAGGTGTTGAAATGGTCGTGCAGATGCGCGCCGACGCCGGGCATGTCGCGCACGAGGGGGATGTCGAATTCACGCAGCAGCTCCGCGGGCCCGAGGCCGGAAAGCTGAAGCAGCTGCGGCGAGCCGTAAACCCCGCCCGAAACCACGATTTCGCCCTTGGCATGGGCGCGGCGCAGGCCGCCGCGGGTGCGGTATTCGATTCCGGTGGCGCGCCCGTTATCGAACAGGATGCGGGTCGCGTGCGCGTTGGTGGCGACCGTCAGGTTGCGGCGGTCGCGCGCCGGGCCGAGATATGCCTTGGCCGAGCTCCAGCGCCGGCGCCGGCTGGTCGTCGTCTGGTAATAGCCAACCCCTTCCTGGCGGGCGCCGTTGAAATCGGGGTTGGCCGGGATGCCGGCCTCGATCGCGGCGTTGACCATCGCGTCACCCAATGGCGAGCGCACCGGGTTCGACACCCGGAGCGGGCCGCCGGTGCCGTGGAACTCGTCGGCGCCGCGCTCCTGGTCTTCGGCTTTTTTGAAAAACGGCAACACATTGTCCCAATCCCAGCCTTCGCAGCCGCGCTGGCGCCAGCCATCGTAATCGGCCGGCGTGCCGCGCATGTAAACCATGCCGTTGATCGAGCTGGTGCCGCCCAGGACCTTGCCGCGCGGCTGGTAAAGCGAACGGCCGTTCAGCTCTTTTTCGGGCTCGGTCTCGAACATCCAATTGACGCGGGGATTGGCGTAGGTCTTGGTGTAGCCGAGCGGGATATGGATCCACGGGTTGTTGTCGCGCCCGCCGGCTTCGAGCAGCAGCACCCGATAGCGGCCGGATTCGCTGAGCCGCCCGGCGACCGCGCATCCCGCCGACCCGGCGCCGGTCACGATAAAGTCATAAGTGTCTTCCGCTGTCGTCATCGCCGTTCCCCGAGCTGAACCCGAGGACCATAGCCAAAGCCATCAGCAGGGTGAAGGCACCCACGACCGCACGCCCGCCCATCCCCGAGGCTGCCGCGCATTTCTCCCCCGCCACCGCCGTTTTTGCACCGGCTCCCTAGCCGGCGAAGGCGGCGATGCCGGTTTGGCCGCGGCCGAGAATCAGCGCGTGGATGTCGTGGGTGCCTTCGTAGGTGTTGACCGCTTCGAGGTTCATCACATGGCGGATGACATGGTATTCGTCGGCGACACCGTTGCCGCCGTGCATGTCGCGCGCCATTCGGGCGATGTCGAGCGCCTTGCCGCAATTGTTGCGCTTTAAGAGCGAGACCATCTCGGGCGCGGCCTTGCCGTCGTCCTTGAGCCGCCCAAGGCGCAGACAGGCGTGCAAGCCGAGCGTGATCTCGGTCTGCATATCGGCGAGCTTTTTCTGGATCAGCTGGTTGGCGGCGAGCGGCCGGCCGAACTGGCGCCGCTCGAGCGTGTAATTGCGCGCGGCGTGCCAGCAGAACTCGGCCGCTCCGAGCACCCCCCAGGCGACGCCGTAACGCGCGTTGTTCAAGCACGAGAACGGGCCGCGCAGCCCGGAGACGCCGGGCAACAGGTTCTCCGCCGGGACAAACACGTCGTCCATGACGATTTCGCCGGTGGCCGAGGCGCGCAGGCTGAACTTGCCTTCGATTTTCGGGGTGGCGAGGCCCTTCATGCCGCGCTCGAGGAGAAAGCCGCGGATCTTGCCGTCTTCGGTTTTGCCCCAGACGAGCATGACGTCGGCAATCGGCGCGTTCGAAATCCACATTTTGGCGCCGTTGAGCCGCCAGCCGCCGGCCACCGCCACCGCCCGCGTCGTCATTCCGGAAGGGTCGGAGCCATGATCGGGCTCGGTCAGGCCGAAGCAGCCGACCCATTCCCCGGTCGCAAGCTTCGGCAGATAATTCCGGCGCTGCGCCTCGCTGCCGAATTCCCGGATCGGATACATCACCAGGCTCGACTGCACGCTCATCGCCGAGCGGTACCCGCTGTCCACCCGCTCGACCTCGCGCGCGATCAACCCATAGGTGACGTAATCGACCCCGGCGCAGCCATAGCCGTCGATGGTCGCGCCGAGAAAGCCGAGCGCCCCCATCTCGTTCATAATCTCGCGGTCGAAGCGCTCGTGCCGGTTGGCTTCGAGCGCTCGCGGAAAGAGCCGCTCCTGGCAATAGGCGCGGGCGCTGTCGCGGGCGAGCCGCTGGTCCGGGCTCAGCTCGTGTTCAAAGAGCAGCGGATCGGACCAATCGAACGCGGCTTCCGCCGCGGCGGAAGCGGTATGCGCGGGGACAGGATCGCCTTCCATGATCATCACCTCGGCGGCGCGGATCGGCCAATATAAGATGCCGCTCGTCGCCGAGCGACGAGGTTTCTGGGTGCCGAGCGTGATGCGGCGCCGGAGCGCCGACGCGTTTGGGGCGCTACTTTTTGGTTTCCGGGGCGCGCCGTGCCGATTGGCGCCCGGTGGCGCGGCCGAGCCCGATCTTTTTGGCAAATTCGGAGCGCTGCTCTGCGTAGTGCGGCGCCACCATCGGATAGTCCGGCGCCAGACCCCAACGCGCCCGATATTCGTCGGGCGTCAAATTGTAGGTCGAGCGCAAATGCCGCTTCAGCATTTTCAGCCGCTTGCCGTCTTCCAGGCAGACCAGATAGTCGGGAGTGATCGATTTGCGGATCGGAACCGCCGGCTTTAGCGGCTCCGGCGGTGCCGCGGCGGCCTGGTCGTCGAGACCACGCAACGAATGATAAACCGCATTGATCACATCGGCCAGTTGGGTCGTCGGCAACGTGTTGTTGCCAACATAGGCGGCCACCACATCCGCGGTGATCCGCAACAGCTCATCTTCCGCCATCTTCGGCTCTGCCGCTTCCGCCATCTTTCGCCTCGACCATTCCTGAAATGTGCCAGTTCATCGCCATAATCGGTGCACGAATTTCTTGTGTCAATCGAAACTTATGGGAGAGCTGGCAAGACTGCGCCAGATGTGGCAGCCACGCGCCGTTGCATGTCATTCGCCTGATCGGCAACGCGATTCATGGTGGGCAGTTGGCACGATTGGGCGAGATATGGTAATTTGGACAGCATGTCGTCTGCTTGGCTCGCACGATAGCGGCAGCGCCGGCTGCCCGCGCCGCTCGATGCCGTTTGGGCGACGGCCGGCCTGCCCCGAACGAGTAATTTCTCGATGGCTTCTGCGCTCTCTTCCGTCGATTTCGATGCGACCGACGGCTGTTTTTCTAACGAATTGTCAACTGCCGACCCGGAGCTGGCCGCGGCTGTCCAGGGCGAGCTCGAGCGCCAGCAATCGCAGATCGAGCTGATTGCCAGCGAAAACATTGTCTCGCGCGCAGTACTGGAAGCGCAAGGTTCGGCCCTGACCAACAAATACGCCGAAGGCTACCCCGGACGGCGCTATTATGGCGGCTGCGAATTTGTCGATGTCGCCGAGCAATTGGCGATCGACCGCGCCAAAAGGCTCTTCGGCTGCGCCTTCGCCAATGTCCAGCCGCATTCGGGCGCGCAGGCGAATCAGGCGGTGATGCTGGCATTGCTTCAGCCCGGCGACACGATCCTCGGCATGTCGTTGGCCGCCGGCGGACATCTGACGCACGGCGCCCGGCCGAATCTGTCGGGCAAATGGTTCGATGCGGTTGCCTATGGCGTGCGGCGCGAGGATGCGCGGATCGATTTCGACGAGGTCGAGCGGCTGGCACAGGCGCATCGGCCAAAGCTGATCATCGCCGGCGGCAGCGCCTATCCGCGCATCATCGATTTTGCCCGCTTTCGTGCGATCGCCGACGCGGTCGGCGCCTATCTGATGGTCGATATGGCGCATTTTGCCGGCCTCGTCGCTGGCGGCGCGCATCCGACCCCGTTGCCGCACGCGCATGTGGTGACGACAACGACGCATAAGACCCTGCGCGGGCCGCGCGGTGGCATGATCCTGGCCGAGGACGAGGAGATCGGCCGTCGAATCAATGCCGCGGTTTTCCCCGGGCTGCAGGGCGGGCCGCTGATGCATGTGATCGCGGCCAAGGCGGTGGCGCTCGGCGAGGCGCTGCGGTCGGCGTTCCGCGGCTATGCCGCGGCGGTGGTCGAAAATGCGCGGGTGCTGGCCGCCACTCTCGCCGAGGCGGGGCTCGACATCGTCTCGGGCGGCACCGACACGCATTTGCTGCTGGTCGATCTGCGACCCCTGGGCCTGACCGGGCGCGACGCGGAAAAGAGCCTCGAGCGCGCCGGTATCACCTGCAACAAGAACGGCATCCCGTTCGACCCGGAAAAGCCGACCGTCACCTCGGGCATCCGTCTCGGCTCGCCGGCGGCGACAACGCGCGGCTTTGGCGCAGCCGAATTCCGCACCGTCGGCCGGCTGATTGTCGAGGTGTTGCGCGGGCTGGCGCGGGATGGAACCGAGAACGCCGCTCTCGAAGCCCGCGTGCGCAACGAAGTCCGCGAGCTGTGCGGCAATTTTCCGATCTACCCGCAAAGCCGGAGATCGGCGGCGGCCGAAGCAAGCGCGCAAGCGCAATAGGGAGGGGGTGACATGCGCTGTCCGTTTTGCGGGACCGACGACACCCAGGTCAAGGATTCGCGGCCGACCGACGACCGGGGTGCGATCCGTCGGCGGCGCTTTTGCCCGAATTGCACGGCCCGGTTCACAACCTTCGAGCGCGTGCAGCTGCGCGACTTGACCGTGGTCAAGAAAAACGGCCAGCGCGAGCCGTTCGACCGCGACAAGCTGGCCCGGTCGATCTATGTGGCGCTGCGCAAGCGCCCGGTCGAGGCCGAGCGGGTCGAGCGCATCATCAACTCTCTGGTGCGCCAGCTCGAAAGCTCGGGCGAAACCGACATCCCGAGCGACATGATCGGTGGTCTCGTCATGGAGGCGCTGGCGAGCCTCGACCAGGTCGCCTATATCCGCTTTGCCTCGGTCTATCGGAATTTCCGCGAGGCCAAGGATTTCGGCGATTTTGTCGGGCGGATCGCCGCGGATGGCGAGTGAGGTGGAAGCGCGCCGCCTCGATCCCGTTTATATGAGGGCGGCGCTGGCGCTGGCCCGCCGCGGTCTGGGTGGGGTTTGGCCAAACCCGGCGGTCGGCTGCGTCATCGTCAAAAAGGGCCGAGTCGTCGGCCGCGGCTGGACCCAGCCCGGCGGCCGTCCGCATGCCGAGACCGAAGCCTTGCGCCGCGCCGGCGAGGCGGCGCAGGGCGCTACCGCCTATGTCAGCCTCGAACCTTGCTGCCATTTGGGGCAAACCCCGCCATGCACCGATGCTCTGCTCAAGTCCGGGGTAAAGCGGGTCGTCGTCGCCCTCGAAGACCCCGACCCGCGCGTCGCCGGCGGCGGCATCAAGCGGCTCCGCGAGGCCGGAATTACAGTCGAAACCGGCCTTTGCCAGAAAGAAGCAGCCGAGATCAATGCCGGCTTTCTGATGCGCCAGCGTCAAGGCCGCCCACTCGTCACGCTAAAGCTCGCCACATCGCTCGACGGCCGCATCGCCACTCGCACCGGCGAGAGCCGCTGGATCACCGGTCTCGCGGCCCGCGCCCGCGCCCACCTGCTGCGCGCCGAGCATGACGCGATCATGGTCGGCACCGGCACCGTGCTCGCCGACGATCCGGCGCTGACCTGCCGCCTCCCCGGCCTCGGCAACCGCTCGCCGGTCCGCATCGTGCTCGATCGCAGCTTGCGCGTTCCGGCCACCGCCCGCGTGATCGCCGAAGCGCGTCAGATCCCGACCTGGGTCTTGACCCTGCCCTGCGCCGATTCGGTGCAACGGGCAGCCCGCCTCGCCGCCGGCGCCGTTCTGATCGATGTCGCCCCCGATCCGGCCGGCAGAATCGATCTTGCCGCCGCGCTCGCCGCTCTCGCCGGGCGCGGGTTGACCCGTATCCTCGTCGAAGGCGGCGCACAACTCGCGGCCGCATTGCTGCAAGCCCGCTTGGTCGACTGCCTAGCCTGGATGCATGCGCCGCTCTTGATCGGCGCCGACGGCACTCCGGCGATCGCCTCCCTCGGCATCGACAAGTTGGCCGCAGCATCCGGATTTGCACGGGTCTCGACCGAAACCATCGGAGACGACGTGCTGACGATCTATCGGCTGCAGATGCCTGTTCCGTCGCCTGCGGTTTGACCTCCATTGCTCGCTCTAAGCCGGGACGGGTCGTTTACGAGCACCCGCTCGTTGCGCCGCAGGTGTCGCATTTCAAACAGGTGCCGTTGCGGACGAGGGTGAAGTTGCCGCATTCCTGGCAGTTGTCGCCCTCGTAGCCTTTGATGCGGGCGGCGCGGATGCGTTCGAGGCGGAGCGCTAGGGTGGTGTCCTCCGATTCCCCGTCGGCGGCGAGGGCAAGGGCGGCGCCGCCGTGGAGGACAGTCAGCTTGTTGCGGATATAGCCGTTCGAGACGTCGCGGCGAACGGGACGCGGTGCGTTCGCGGGCTCGGCCCGAGCGGGATCTGCGATAGGCGCTTCGGCTTCGCCTTTGCCGAGGGCATCGGGCAACAAATCGCCGGGCTCGGCGTGGGCGAGGTCGCCGCGGCCCAGATAGGAGATCGCCAATTCGCGGAAGATGTAGTCGAGGACACTGGTCGCCATTTTGATCGCGTCGTTGCCTTCGATGATCCCCGACGGCTCGAAGCGGGTGAAGGTGAACGCCTTGACGAAGTCTTCGAGCGGCACGCCGTATTGCAGCCCGATCGAGATCGCCATCGCAAAGCTGCTCATCAGCGAGCGGAAGGCGGAGCCTTCCTTGTGCATGTCAATAAAGACCTCGGCGAGCCGGCCGTCCTCGTATTCGCCGGTGCGCAGATAGACGCGGTGGCCGCCGACCGAGGCCTTTTGCGTGTAGCCCTTGCGCCGGTTCGGCAGCCGCCGGCGCTCGCCGCGCTGCACGATCTTTTCAACGATATGCTCGACCACCCGCTCGACAATGCGCTCGGCGACGAGTGGCACGCGCTCGGCCGGCGATTGCTCGAAGAGCACGGCCGCCGCGTCTTCGGCCTCTTCTTCCTCGCCGAAAAGGCCGGCGGCCAGAGGCTGCGACAGTTTCGAGCCGTCGCGGTAGAGCGCCGTTGCCTTCAGCCCCAATTGCCAGGAAAGCCAATAGGCCGCCTTGCAATCCTCGACCGTTGCCGAATTCGGCATGTTGATCGTTTTCGAGATCGCCCCCGAGATAAAGGGTTGCGCCGCCGCCATCATTCGGATGTGGCTTTCGGCGGATAGCGAACGGGTGCCGGTGCGGCCGCACGGGGAGGCGCAGTCGAACACCGGCAGATGCTCGGGCTTCAAATGCGGCGCCCCTTCCAAAGTCATCGCCCCGCAGCACCAATTGTTGGCAGCGTCGATCTCGTCACGGGTGAAGCCGAGGACCGCGAGGAGGTCGAAGCCCGGCCGGTCGAGCGTGGCCGGGTCGAGACCGAGCTGTCCGGTGCAAAAGGCCTCGCCCAAGGTCCATTTGTTGAACGCGAACTTGATATCGAAGGCGTCTGCGAGCGCGGCCTCGACTGCGGCCAAAGCATCGTCGTCGAAGCCTTTGTCGCGTAGGGCGGCGTGGTCGATCGCGGGCGCGCCCGCCAAGGTGCCGTGGCCCAGCGTATAGAGCTCGATCGCGGATATCTCCTCGGCGCCGTAGCCAAGTGTGGTCAATGCCTGCGGCACCGCCCGGTTGATGATCTTGAAATAGCCGCCGCCGGCGAGCTTTTTGAATTTAACGAGTGCGAAGTCGGGCTCGATGCCGGTCGTGTCGCAATCCATAACGAGGCCGATCGTGCCGGTCGGCGCGATGACCGTCGCCTGGGCGTTGCGAAAGCCGTGCTGCTCGCCCTGGGCCAGTGCCTCGTCCCAGCTGGCGCGCGCCGCCGCGACAAGCGCGTCATCCGGGCAATGCGCTGCATCGAGCGGCACCGGCGCGATCGCCAGCGCCTCATAGCCCGAGGCTTCCCCATGGGCGGCGCGGCGGTGGTTGCGGATCACGCGCAGCATCGCCGCACGGTTCTCGGCATAGCCGGGGAACGGGCCGAGCGCTGCCGCGATCTCGGCCGAGGCGGCGTAGCTCGCCCCGGTCAGAAGCGCGGTGATCGCGGCCGCATAGGCGCGCCCCTCGGCGCTGTCATAGGCGATGCCCGACGCCATCAAGAGACCGCCCAAATTGGCGTAGCCGAGCCCGAGCGTGCGGAATTCGTAGGAGCGGCGGGCGATCTCGCGCGACGGGAACTGCGCCATCATGACCGAGATTTCGAGGACGAGCGTCCACAGCCGCACCGCATGAGCAAAGCCCTCGGCGTCGAACCCGCGCCCCTCGCGACGGAACGCCATCAGGTTCAGCGAAGCGAGGTTGCAGGCGGTATCGTCGAGAAAATTGTATTCCGAGCACGGGTTCGACGCGTCGATCCGGCCGCTTTCGGGGCAGGTGTGCCAGTCGTTGATCGTGGTGTCGAATTGCAGCCCGGGATCGGCCGAGGCCCAGGCGGCATTGCCGATCTTTTCCCACAGGTCGCGGGCCGGCAATGTCTTAGCGATTTTGCCGTCGGTGCGGCGGGTCAGGTGCCATTCGCCGCCGCCGCGCACCCGCTCCAAAAACTCGTTGGAGAGGCGCACCGAATTGTTCGAATTCTGTCCGGCGACGGTCAGATAAGCCTCGGAATCCCAATCGGTGTCCCAGCTGCGAAAATCAATGCTGGTATAGCCCTGCGCCGCGAACTGGATGATCCGCTGGATGTAGCTTTCTGGGATCATCGCCCTGCGGGCGGCGCGGATCTCGCGCTTGAGCGCAGCGTTCTGTGTCGGGTCGAGCCCGTCGGCGCACGCTGCCATGATCCGGTTGAGGCGCTTCGAGGCAAGCTTCGAGCCGGCGACGAGGGCGGCGACCTTTTGCTCCTCGATGACCTTCCAATCGATAAATGCCTCGATGTCGGGGTGGTCGATATCGACGATGACCATCTTGGCGGCGCGCCGCGTCGTTCCTCCCGATTTGATCGCCCCGGCCGCGCGGTCGCCGATCCGCAAAAAGCTCATCAGACCGGACGAGCGCCCGCCGCCGGACAGCCGCTCGCCCTCGCCGCGCACCTTCGAGAAATTCGATCCCGAGCCCGAACCGTATTTGAATATCCGCGCTTCGCGTACCCAAAGGTCCATGATCCCGCCCTCGTTGACGAGGTCGTCGGCGACGCTCTGGATAAAGCAGGCATGCGGCTGCGGATGCTCGTAGGCGCTCGCCGAGGCGCATAGTTCGCCGCTCGCGTAATCGACATAGAAATGACCCTGCGAGGGCCCGTCGATGCCGTAGGCCCAGTGGAGCCCGGTGTTGAACCATTGCGGCGAGTTGGGCGCGCCGATCTGGCGGGCCAGCATCAGCCGAACCTCGTCGTAAAAGGCGCGCGCATCCTCCTCCGAATCGAAATAGCCGCCTTTCCAGCCCCAATAGGTCCAGGTGCCGGTCATGCGGTCGAACACTTGGCGGGCGTTCGATTCGCCACCGCGGCGCTCGGCTTCGGGCAGTGCGGTCAGCGCCCCCTCGTCGGCATGGCGGCGCCACAGCCAGGGCGGCACACCCTCCTCCTCGACCGGGGCCAGCCGGACCGGCACGCCGGCCTTGCGGAAATATTTCTGGGCGAGGATGTCGGCGGCGACCTGGCTCCACTCGGCCGGCACCTCGAATCCTTCGGCGGCGAAGACGAGCGAGCCGTCGGGGTTGCGAATCTCGCTCCTCGCAATGCGGAACGCGATTTGCGCGTAAGGATCCTGGCCTTTTGTGGTAAAGCGCCGCGCGATCTGCATCCCTTCCCCCGGAACAAGATATTGGCGGTTATGCCCGCCCAAGAGCTAAATCTAGGCTAGCGGGAGACGGTGTGCAATCGGGTTTTGGGGTTGAGCGCGGAACGCACACCATATGTTGCGTGACGGCAACGCCTTGCTGCGAAGCCGCTAGCGGTGCGATATAACAAGGGTGACGGCACGGATGGAGCGATGAGCCTCGGTACGAGACTGTTGACTTGGCTCTGCGGCGAATATGTCGGGACCGACAGCCTCGGCAACCGCTATTACCGCGAAAAGGGGCGGCGGGCGCTGCGCCGTGGCGGCGGGCGGGCGAGCCGCGAGAAGCGCTGGGTTATGTACGCGGGCGAGCCCGAAGGCTCCAAGGTCCCGCCCGAATGGCATGCCTGGCTGCATCATACGGTAGACGAGGTGCCGCATCCCGAATCTCGCACCCGCTATCCCTGGGAAAAGCCGCACCAGCCGAATATGACCGGCACGGCCCAGGCCTATCGCCCGCCCGGCTCGATCCTGCGCGGCGGCGTGCGCGCGCCGAGCACCGGTGATTACGAGCCGTGGACGCCGGAATAGGCCCGGGCGTGGGCGCAAGCGGTCGGCGATGAGAGGCAACGTCATCGAGGCGGTGATGGGCGCCGTGGTGCTGATCGTCGCCGCGCTCTTTCTGTTTTTCGCCTATTCGACAAGCCAGGTGCGGGCCGTGCAAGGCTATGAGATCAGTGCCCAATTCGAGCGGGTGGACGGCATCCGCGACGGCGGCGATGTGCGCATCGCCGGGGTCAAGGTCGGCTCGATCACCTCCGAGCGGCTCGACCCGAAGACCTTTCTCGCGACTGTCAAGATGAGCATCGACCCGGCCTACAAACTGCCCGACGACACGGTGGCCGAAATCATCTCGTCGAGTCTGCTGGGCGACAAATATTTGGCGCTGGTGCCCGGCGGCTCGGACAAGATGATCCCGCCGGGCGGCCGGGTCAAATTCACCCAGGCGCCGGTCAGCCTCGAAAACCTGATCGGCCAGATGATCTTCTCGCAGCCGGGCGGGCAAAAAAAACCGGGCGAAGGCGGCGAGGCGCCGCAAGGTGGGGCGCCGGCCGGCGGCGGCCTCAAGCCCTAGGGCGGCACGCATGGCGGATCGCAACCCGAACGAATTTCCAGTGTGGCGCACGCCCGACGGTGAGCCCGTTTCCTGTGTCGAAAAGATCAAGGTATTGAACGAAAACCTTTCCGAATTGCGCGAGTTGGCGCAAGAGGCGCTCGAGGACGCGGTGCTGATGGGTTGCGACGAGCGCCAGGTACGCGAGGTGCTGGGCGCCCTCCTCGCCGGTCTCGTCAACCCCTATAAGAAATGAGCGGCGCCAGCGCCCATCTCACCCTCCGACCCCCACCCTTCCCTCTCCCGCCAGCGGGGGAGGGTTTGGGAGCGGGCGGAGAGGGTCGGGGTGAGGCGGAGGATGCCAGAGCGTTTGCCACAATCAGCACGTTAGCGGCTGTGGTGCTAGCCTGCCTGGCAACGCAGGTCGCAGCGGACACGATCTCCGAGCCGGTGGCGGTGTTGCAGGGGCTCGATAAGATCACCGCGCGGGTGTCGGAGATCGATGCGCCGGTCGGCAAAAAGGTCCAATTCGGCAATCTTTCGATCCTCGTGCGCGATTGCGAAAAAAACCCGCCCGAGGACCGGCCCGAAAGCGCGGCTTTTGTCGAAATCGACGAAACCCCGCCGGGCAAAAGCTCGGTGCGTCAGTTCAGCGGTTGGATGTTTGCATCGAGCCCGGCACTGTCGGCATTGGAAAACCCGGTCTACGATGTGATCGTGCTCGATTGCAAAGGCGCGAGCGGATCACCGCCCGCTTCGCCGCCAGGTAATTCCGACGGGAAGAACGCACGATAGGCGATAGCTTCGGCCAGCAGTCGGTGATAGCGGGCGCGGCCGATCTCGATGCCGCCAAAGCGCGCCAGATGCGGCGTCAGAAACTGGGTGTCGAGCAAGCGGTAGCCGCCGCGCCGCAGCCGCGCCGCCAGATGCACGAGCGCCACCTTGCTCGCATCGGTCTCGCGGCTGAACATGCTCTCGCCGAAAAAGGCCGCGCCGATCGACACACCGTAGAGCCCGCCGACGAGCATGCCCGCGCGCCAGCATTCGACGCTGTGCGCCGCCCCGCGGGCAAAAACGCCATTATAAAGCCGCACGATCTCGTCGTTGATCCAGGTGTTGGGCCGCTTGTCGCTTTCCTCGGCACAGCCGTGCAGCACCGCCTCGAACGCGGTGTCGCAACGAATTTCGAAGCGCCCTTGGCGCACCACCCGGCGCAGCCGCCGCGGCACGTGAAACGCATTGAGCGGCAGAATCCCGCGGCGCTTCGGATCGACCCAGAAGAGCTCCGGGTCGTCGGCCGATTCGGCCATCGGAAAGACGCCGGCGGCGTAGGCGGCGAGCAGGATCTCCGGGGTGAGCCGCGGCCCCTTCCTCACGGCGCTTCGCCGACAAGCCGTTCGAGCCAATGGATGTCATAGGCACCGGCGATGAAGTCGGGCGCTTCGATCAGCCGCTGGTGCAATGGGATCGTCGTCTCGATACCGCCGATCACATATTCCTCGAGCGCCCGGCGCATGCGCATCAGGCATTCGTTGCGGCTTTTGCCGTGCGCGATCAGCTTGGCCACCAAGCTGTCATAATAGGGCGGCACGACATAGCCCTGGTAGAGCGCGCTGTCGACGCGCACACCGAGCCCGCCCGGCGGATGGTAATCGGTGACGCGGCCAGGGGAGGGCCGAAAGCTTTCGGGATGCTCGGCATTGATCCGGCATTCGATGGCGTGGCCGGAGAGCCGGATTTCGGCCTGGCGGTAGCCGAGCGGGTCGCCGGCGGCGATGCGCAATTGCTCGCGCACAATGTCGATGCCGCTGATCATCTCGCTGACCGGGTGCTCGACTTGGAGCCGGGTGTTCATCTCGATGAAATAGAACTCGCCGTTCTCAAAGAGGAATTCGAGGGTGCCGGCGCTTTTGTAGCCGAGCTCGCGCATCGCCGCGACGGCGAGCGCCGCGAGCCGGTCGCGGGCCTCGGGCCCGAGCGCGGGCGAGGGCGTCTCTTCCAGCACCTTCTGGTGCGCGCGCTGCAACGAGCAGTCGCGCTCCCCAAGATGCACGACCCCGCCCTCGCCGTCGCCCAGCACCTGAATTTCGATATGCCGCGGCCGCTCCAGATAGCGTTCGAGATAGACCTCGCGGCGGCCGAAAAACGCCACCGCCTCCTGCTGGGCAAGCGGGATCAGGTGGAGGAGCTCGGCCCGGTTGCGCGCGACCTTGAGGCCCCGCCCACCGCCGCCCGCCGCCGCCTTGATCAGCACCGGATAGCCGATCTTTTGCGCCTCGGCTTCCGCCGCCGCCGGGTCGCGCACCGCGCCCGCCGAGCCCGGCACGGTCGGGATGCCGAGCCGCGCGGCCGCCGCCTTGGCCGCGACCTTGTCGCCCATCAGCCGGATGTGCTCGGGTGCCGGGCCGATGAAGACGAGGCCATGCTCTTCGACCGCGGCGGCAAAATCGGCGTCTTCGGCGAGAAAGCCGAGCCCCGGATGGATTGCGTCAGCGCCGGTGATCGTCGCCGCCGTTAGGATCGCCGCCCGGTTCAGATAGCTGTCGCGTGACGGCGGCGGACCGATGCAGACGGTCTCGTCGGCGAGCCGGACATGCATCGCCGATGAATCGGCGGTCGAATGCACGGCCACGGTCTTGATCCCGAGTTCGCGGCAGGCGCGGTGGATCCGCAGCGCGATCTCGCCGCGATTGGCGATCAGCACCTTGTCGAACATCGCCGCCAGCCTACCGCGCCGCGGCGGCTCGCGCTAACGACCGCGCGGGCTATGGTTTCACCGATCGCTGGACAGCGGCCGGCGCGCATTCCACCTTCGTGCCATGACCGATGATGTCGAGCTGCTGATCGCCGGTGGCGGGCTGAATGGGCTGCTCCTCGCCGTCGCCTGCGCCGGCGTAGGGCTCGATGTGGCTCTCGTCGATCGCCAGGACCCGGCGGCGACGCTCGGTGAAGCGTTCGACGGTCGCAGCTCGGCGATCGCCTACGGCTCCCGGCGCGTGCTGGACGGGCTTGGCCTGTGGCCGGCGATCGCCGCCGATGCCGAGCCGATCCTCGAGATCCGGGTCGCCGACGGCGCCTCGCCTCTGTTCCTGCATTACGACCACCGCGAGCTGGGCGGCGACGAGCCGCTGGGCTACATCGTCGAAAATCGGGTGCTGCGCCGCATTTTGCTCGCGCGCGCCAGGGCGCTCTCGAGCCTCCAAATTTTTGCCCCGCTGTCGGTCGAGAGTGTGGAGACAGCACCCTTTGCCGCAACGGCGAGGCTCTCCGACGGGCGACGGCTGCGCGCCCGCCTCGTCGCCGCGGCGGATGGAGCGGGCTCGCCCCTGCGCCGTGCCGCCGGCATCCGGACGCTCGAATGGCGCTACCCCCAGACCGGGATCGTGACGACGGTGCGGCATGAGCGTCCGCATGCCGGGATTGCGATCGAACATTTTCTGCCGGCGGGCCCGTTCGCGATCCTGCCGATGACCGACGAGCCGGCGATAGGGGAGGGGCGTCCGCGCTCGTCGATCGTGTGGACCGAGTGGGCCGAGTTGGCGCCGCGTCTGATCGGCCTGCCCGACCCCGATTTTGCCGCCGAGCTGGCGGCGCGGTTTGGCGATTTTCTGGGGGCTGTCGAGCCGGTCGGCCCGCGCTGGTCCTATCCGCTGATGCTGCTCCTCGCCGAGCGCTACGCGGCGCCGCGGCTCGTGCTCATCGGCGAGGCGGCGCATGTGATCCATCCAATCGCCGGACAAGGGCTCAATCTCGGCATCCGCGACTTGGCGGCACTGGCCGAGCTCGTTATCGACGCCCGCCGGATCGGGCTCGACATCGGCGACAACGCGGTGTTGCAGCGCTACCAGCAATGGCGCCGTCTCGACACGGTCATGCTCGCCGCCGTGACCGACGGCCTCAACCGTTTGTTCTCGAACGAAATCGCGCCTTTGCGCTTGGCCCGCGACCTCGGCCTCGCCGCGGTCAATCGGATGCCGCCGTTAAAGCGCCTGCTGATGCGCGACGCGATGGGGCTCGTGGGCGACCTGCCGCGCCTCGCCCGCGGCGAGCCGCTTTAGCGCCGGGCGGGCTCGCGACTGAGCCTGGCGGCGACGAGGGCGGCGAGATAGTCACTCCAGCGCCGCTCCTGCTCGATCCCGAGCTCGTAGAGATAGCTCCAGGAATAGATCCCGGTATCGTGCAAATCGTCGAAGATGATGCGCACCGCGTAATTGCCGACCGGCTCCAGATTGATGATGCCGACATGGGCGCGGCCGGCGACCAGCGTCTTTTGCCCCGGCCCGTGACCCTGGACCTCGGCCGAAGGGCTTTCGACCCGCAGATATTCGGCCGGCAGCGAAAACCGACTGCCATCGTCAAAGCTGATGTCGAGCCGCTTTTCGGCTTGCTTGAGGCGCAGCTCGACCGGCCAGCGCGTCGTCCCGGCAGCACTCATCCCGGCACGCCTACCCCGGCGGCAGGCGTTTTGTCGGGAGCTCGTCGTCGCGCAATTGGCGCGCTTCGTCCACCAGCATGATCGGAATCCCGTCGCGGATTGGGTAGGCGAGCCGCGCCTCCTCGCTGATCAATTCCTGCGCCTCGCGGTCATAACGCAGCGGCGCCTTGGTAAGCGGGCAAACCAGGATTTCGAGGAGCCGCGGATCGATCTCGACAGGGCCTTCCATGACGTCTCCTCAGTGGCGTGCGGCACCGCCCTCGCCGCTGCGGTCGAGGGTGGCCATCTCGACGATCGCGGTGAGCAGCCGCGCGCGTTCGTCGAGGCCGGACGCTTCCAGCAAGGCCTGCTTCTCACCCGGCGCGAACGGGCAATTCATCGCGATCGAGGTCACCAGAAATTCGCCCGGAGCGGCGCCGACCGCATCCCAGTCGGCGGAAATCCGGTGCCGGTCGAAATAGGCCTTGAGGCTGCGAAACAGCCGCTCGCGGTCGAAATCGGCCTCCGCGGCGGCCTCGAGGTCGCCCGCAAATTCGCTCCATTCCGGCACGACCCGGCGATAGCCGTCATCGTGCAACGGCAATTCCTCGCGGGCGCGAAACCGGCAGATCCCGGTCAAGGTGATCAGATAGCGGCCGTCCTCCGTCTCGGAAAACGAGGTGATGCGGCCGGCGCAGCCGACCGGATAGACCGGCGGGTTGCCCATCGGCGACTGGTTGGGGTCGCTCGGCTGGACCATGCCGATCAGCCGGTCGCCGGCGATCGCATCGCGGGTCATCGCCAGATAGCGCGGCTCGAAGATGTTGAGCGGCAGCTTGCCGCGCGGCAGCAGCAGGACGCCGGCGAGCGGAAAGATCGGCAGAAGGGCGGGGAGGGTCTTGGCGTCGCGCTGCTCGCTCATGCCGGCTTCTCCCTCAAGAAAACATCAGCGCCGAGAGGCGGCGGCGTGCGCTCAAGGTCAACGGGTCGGCGGGGCCCATGGCCTCGAAAAATTTAACCAGCTGCCTGCGCGCCGCTTGCTCGTCCCACTCCCGGTCGCGTTTGAAGAGCGTCAACAGCTCGTCGATCGCCGCTTCGCGCTCGCCGCTGCCGAACAGCGCCGTGGCGAGCTCGAAGCGCGCCGCATGGTCGTCGGCATTTTGCGCCAGCCGGGCGCGCAATTTGCCGGCGGAGGCCATCGCCTTTTGCCCCTGCTCGGCAAGATCGAGCGCCGCGCGCGCCGCCACGATCTCGGCGTGACCGGCATCTTCCTTCGCTACGCGGTCGAGGGTCTGGCGTGCCCTGGCGAAGTCGCGCCCGGCGATCAACGCGCGGGCGAGCCCGGCCTGGGCTTCGACATTGGCCGGATCGTGCTGCAATACCTGAGAATAGACCGCGGCGGCACTTTTATGGTCGCCGCCCTGCAGCGCCTCTTTTGCCATCGCTATCGCCTCTTCGACCGGCGACGGGCCGCCTTTGCCACCGCCGAGCCGCTGGACGAACTGCTTGACCTGGCTCTCGGGAAGCGCACCGACAAAGCCGTCCACCGGCCGCCCGTCCCTAAAGGCGTAAACCGCCGGGATCGACTGGATGCGCATCTGCTGCGCGATTTCGGGGTTGTCGTCGATATTGAGCTTGACCATGCGAACCGCCCCATTGGCGGCGCGCACGGTTTTTTCGAGAATGGGCCCGAGCTGCCGGCACGGCCCGCACCAGGGCGCCCAAAAATCGACGATGACCGGGGTCTCGAACGAGGCGTCGACCACCTCCGCCATAAAGGTCGCGGTGGTCACGTCCTTGACGGGCGTGGCGGCGGCAGCGGCGCCGCCGATCAGGGGTTCGCTCGGCATCGCTCTCCTCTTTGTGTCTGCGACAACATGGCGGCAGCTTGCACCGATAACAAGCGTCGCCGCGGCAAACCATGCTTGCGGAGGCGTCAGTCGGACCGGCGCTCAACCGCGAGCGGCCTGGTATCGACGGGCGGCCGGCGGCCCCAGCCAATAGAGCCGGAGGGTCAAGAGGAGGGCGGTCGCGGCGAGCCCGAGCGCCAATCCCCACCATAGGCCGACAGCGCCATAGCCGAGCGGAAAGGCGAGCAGCCAGCCTCCGGCAAAGCCCGCGCCCCAATAGCCGACAAACGCGAGCAGCATCGGCACCAGGGTGTCGCGATAACCGCGCAATGCCCCGGCTGCGATCGCCTGCATTCCGTCGAACACTTGAAACAGCGCCGCGATGGCGATCAGTCGTCGTGCGACCGCGACGGTGTCGTGATTGGCGGGGTCGGCGATATCGACATAGACGCCAATGATCGAGCCGGGAAAAGACCACAGCACCAATGCCGAGGCGGACATAAAGGCAATGCCGAGGGCGAGCGCCACAAAGCCGGCCCGGTGCGCCGTCGCGGCTCGGCCGGCGCCAAGCTCGTAAGCAACGCGCACGGTCGCGGCCTGGCCCAGCGCCAGCGGCACCATAAAGCTGATCCCGACGCAATTCAGCACGAGCTGATGCGCACCGAGCGCCGCCGCGCCCAACAGCCCCATCAGCATGCCGGTAGCGAGAAAAACGCCGGTCTCCACCCCGCGCAGCGCGCCCATCGGCAGGCCGAGGCGAAGAATGGCAACGAGCGTCCGCCGCGTGGCGGCTATGCCGCGCAGCACATGCAGCCCTGCGACGCCCGGCAGCATCCGGACGCATAAGGCCAATCCCGCGAGCATCAGCCACTGGTTCAGGGCGCTCGCATAGCCCGAGCCGACCATGCCCAAGGCGGGCGCCCCAAAGCGGCCGAAGATCAGCATCCAATTCAGCAGCGCATTGCCGAGGAGGCAGGCGAGCAGCACCGCCATCACGATGCGCGGACGCGACAGCGCCGCCAGCAGGCTGCGCAGCACGCCAAAGCCGAGAAACGCCGGCACGCCCCAGGCGAGCGCCCGCATATAGCGGCCGATCTCCGTGGCGAGCGCGGGGTCGTAGCCCAATTCCAGGAGCAGGCGGTCGGATGTTGTCAGCAGCGCGACAAACGGCACCGCCAGCACCGCCGCCAGCACCAGCCCGGCGCCGGCGATCCGGCCGGCTTCGCGCCGTTCGCCGCTGCCGAGCGCATGCGCTGCGAGCGGGGCGACGGCAAACAACACACCCTGGAGCACGACGCCGCCGGTGAAATACAGCATCCCGCCGAGCCCGGCCGCGGCGAGCGGCACCGCGCCCAGCCGT
>DASXAM010000120.1:0-12301 GCA_036404275.1 Allostellaceae bacterium | reverse complement strand
GCGCTTTGCCAACGTCGTCGAATTCGTGCCGAAAGGCCGGCGGCGGTTTTTCGATAGCGCCCGCTGGATCCGCTCGCAGATGGACCGGGCGCTGACCTGGGACACGATCGAGCAAATCCGCGCGCGCTGGACGGGCAGGCTCGTGATCAAGGGACTGCTCCGGGTCGAGGACGTGGTGCGCGCGGCCGCGATCGGCGCCGATGCGGTGGCGCTCTCGAACCATGGCGGGCGCCAGCTCGACTGGTGCGTCGCCGCGCTCGACATTTTGCCGGCCGCGCGCAAGGCGGTCGGCGACCGCATCGTGATCCTGGCCGATGGCGGCGTGCGCCGCGGCACCGACATCGTCAAAATGGTGGCCCTCGGCGCCGATGCGGTGCTGGTCGGGCGCGCCGCGCTCTATGGCGTGGCCGCCGCCGGCCGGGCCGGCGCGAAGAAGGCGCTCGCCATATTGCGCGAGGAATTGGAGCGCGACATGGGCCTGCTCGGCGCCGCCTCGGTCACCGCGCTCGACCGCAGCTTGCTGGTGCGCGCGCCCGGACCCGACATTCAGGCTTGACTGCCGGCCTTTCGACGACATCTATAGCGTACCAATTCAGTCCGAATTTGACGGCCTGTGATGATCATCCTGAGCAAGCTTGCCGATTACGGCGTCATCGTCGCGACACATATGGCCGCAAACCCGGCGCGGCAGCTGACCGCTGCGGCTGTCGCCGAGGAGACCCGGCTGCCGCGCGCGACCACCGCCAAGATCCTGAAGGCGCTGGCCCATGCCGGCCTCGTCAGCGCGACGCGCGGCGCCGCCGGCGGCTACCGGCTGGCGCGTCCGGCGACGACGATCTCGGTCGCCGAAGTGGTGGCGGCGATCGACGGCGATATCGGGCTGACGCAATGCTCGGTCCATATCGCCGAATGCGCGCGCACCGACTATTGCCCGACCCGGCCGCATTGGACAGCGATCAACCGCGCCGTCGAGACAGCGCTCAAGGCGGTATCGCTCGATGCGATGGTGACACCTTCCGCCTTTGTGCGGCACCGGCCGATTTCCGCAGTCCATCCCGCCCCCAACTGAAAACCAAGAACATCCGCATGGCGCTTTCGACCGAAACACTCGGCACCGTCCGCTCGCTGACGCAAGAGGGCTATAAATACGGCTTCGTAACCGATATCGAGGCCGACGAGGCACCGCCTGGCCTCAGCGAGGACACGGTTCGCTTCATCTCGGCCAAAAAGGCAGAGCCGCAATGGCTCCTCGATTGGCGGCTCGAAGCCTTTCGCGCCTGGCAGAAGATGACACCGCCCGATTGGGCAAAGCTCAGCCTGACGCCGATCGATTATCAAGCTGCGACCTACTATTCGGCGCCAAAGCAGAATGCCGGACCGAAATCTCTCGACGAGGTCGACCCCGAGCTGCTGCGCACCTACGAAAAGCTCGGCATCCCCTTGAAAGAACGTGAGGCCCTGGCCGGGGTCGCGGTCGACGCCGTGTTCGATTCGATCTCGGTGGCGACGACGTTCAAGGAAGAATTGGGCAAGCTCGGCATCATCTTCTGCTCCATGGGCGAGGCGGTGCGCGAACATCCCGATCTCGTCCGCAAATATCTCGGCACGGTGGTGCCGCAGAATGACAATTTCTTTGCCGCCTTGAATTCGGCGGTGTTCAGTGACGGCTCGTTTGCCTATGTGCCGCCCGGGGTGCGCTGCCCGATGGAGCTGTCGACCTATTTTCGCATCAATGCGGCCAAGACCGGGCAATTCGAGCGCACCTTGCTGATCGCCGACAAGGGCGCCTATGTCAGCTATCTCGAAGGCTGCACCGCACCGCAGCGCGACGAGAACCAGCTGCACGCAGCCGTTGTCGAATTGATCTCGCACGAGGATGCGCAGATCAAATATTCGACAGTACAGAACTGGTATCCGGGCGACGCCGAGGGCAAAGGCGGCATCTACAATTTTGTTACCAAGCGCGGCGCCTGTCGCGGCGCGCGCGCCAAGATCTCCTGGACCCAGGTCGAGACCGGCTCGGCGATCACCTGGAAATACCCGAGCTGCGTGCTCGAAGGCGACCATTCGGTCGGCGAATTCTATTCGGTCGCGATCACCAACAACCGACAGCAGGCCGATACCGGCACCAAGATGATCCATCTCGGCCGCGACACGCGCTCGACGATCGTCTCAAAAGGGATTTCCGCGGGGCGCGGCCAGAACACCTATCGCGGGCTGGTCCGGGTGCAGCCGCGGGCGCAGAACGCGCGCAACCACACGCAATGCGATTCATTGCTGATCGGCGAGCGGTGCGGCGCCCATACGGTGCCTTACATTGAGGTACGCAACTCCTCGGCGCGGGTCGAGCACGAGGCGACGACCTCGAAGATCAGCGACGACCAGCTCTTTTATTGCCGTCAGCGCGGCCTCTCCGCCGAGGACGCGGTGTCGCTGATCGTCAACGGCTTCTGTCGCGAGGTGCTGAAGGAGTTGCCGATGGAATTTGCGGTCGAGGCGCAAAAGCTCCTCGCCGTCAGCCTCGAAGGCAGTGTCGGCTGATGTTTGCACGCATCGTCGTCCCCACGAAAGCGGGAATCCGGGGGCCAAAAGCTCCATCGTTCGCTTTGGGTCCGCGCTTTCGCCGGGACGACAGGCGACAGTGATGCTCGAAATCCATAACTTGCATGCGCGGCTCGAGGGCGACGGGCGCGAGATCCTGAAGGGGATCGACCTTTCGGTCGCGGCGGGCGAAGTGCATGCGATCATGGGGCCGAACGGCTCGGGCAAATCGACGCTCGCCGCGGTGCTGGCCGGGCGCGAGGGCTACGAAATCACCGCCGGCGCCGTGACCTATCTCGGCCGCGACCTGCTGGCGATGCCGGCCGACGAGCGGGCGCGCGAGGGGGTATTTCTAGCGTTTCAGTATCCGGTCGAGATCCCGGGCGTGAACAACATGTATTTTCTACGCACTGCGCTGAACGCCGGCCGCCGCCATCGCGGCGAGAGCGAGCTCGACGCCGGGCAGTTTCTGCGCGCCGTCCGCGCGAAGCTCAAGGAGCTCGACATCGGCGAGGACCTGCTGCAACGCGCGGTCAATGTCGGGTTCTCGGGTGGCGAGAAAAAGCGCAACGAAATCTTTCAGATGGCGATGCTGGAGCCGCGGCTCGCGATCCTCGACGAAACCGACAGCGGGCTCGACATCGACGCGCTGCGTATTGTCGCTCGCGGCGTCAACCGGCAGCGCGCGCCCGACCGCGCGATCGTGCTGATCACCCATTACCAACGCCTTCTCGACTACGTCGAGCCCGACCGCGTGCATGTGCTGCTCGGCGGCGAGATCGTCCAGTCGGGCGACAAGTCGCTCGCGCTCGAGCTCGAGCGCCGCGGCTACACCGCCTTTGGCGACGCCGCGTGAGCTGCCGTTTCGTAATGGTCTTCGATCTCGGCAATCATCCTCTCGTCATTCCCGCAAAAGTGGGAATCGAGGGGCCAACGGTGTTCCGGTCGCCCCCTGTTCATGCCGGGGGCAGGCTCTGGGTCCTCGCTTTCGCGAGGACGACAAGGACGGGCGAATGACCGTCTTGGTCGATTTCCCCGCCAAGCCAGAGGCGCGGCCCTATCTCGACGCGTTGCCGCCCGCCGATGACGAGCCGGAATGGCTGATGCGGCTGCGCCGGCGCAACCTCGCGCGATTTGCCGAGCAAGGGTTTCCGAGCCGGCGCGGCGAAGCCTGGCGTTATCTCGATTTGCGGCCGCTAGAACAAGTGCCCCTGCCGCCGGTTGCGGCCCAAGGCACGGCGCCGCGCGGGCTCGCTGGTGCGATCGGTCTGGCGGGGGCCAAGCACCGCCTGGTGTTGGTGGACGGGCGGGTTGCGCCGGAATTGTCGATGCTCGAGGGCCTGCCGGCGGGTGTCGTGTTTGGTCCGGCCGCCGCACGGGCCGAGCGGCTGCGCGCAGCGCTCGAAACCCCCGTCGCCGGGCCGGACCGGTCGTTTGCCGCGCTCAATGCCGCTCTTTTTACCGATGGCTATGTGCTCGACGCAGCGCCGGGCATTGCGCTCGACGAGCCGATCGAGATTATCCATCTCGCCTCGGGCGCCGTGGCCGGGTCGCTGCATACGAGAAGCCTCGTCGTGCTCGGCGCCGGGTCGCGGGTGCAGCTCTTCGAAAGCTTCGCCGGCGAGGGGCGCTATTGGCGCAACGATGTGGTTGCGCTGCGGCTGGGCGCCGGCGCCGCGCTCGATCGCGCCGTGCTGGTCGAAGAAGGGGCGGACGCGCTCTCTTTCGGTGATACGAGCGTGGAGCTTGGCCCGGCGGCGCGGCTCGACAATTTCGCGCTGCTGCTCGGCGGCCGCACCCTCCGGCACGAATTGGCGGTCAGCAACGCCGGCGAGGGCGCGCATTGCGGGCTTTACGGCGCCTTTCTGGTGAAGGAGCGCCAAGAGGCCAATATCGTGACCACGGTCGAGCACACGGCCGAACGAGGCGAGACCCGAGAAATCTTCAAGGGCGTCGCCGCTGGTGGCGCGCATGGCGCATTTCAGGGTCGGATCACGGTGCGGCCCGGCGCACAAAAAACCGATGCGCATATGTTGAGCCGGAACTTGCTGCTCGGTCATCGGGCCGCGATCGACACCAAGCCCGAGCTCGAAATCTTCGCCGACGACGTCAAATGCAGCCATGGTGCTGCGGTCGGCGACCTCGACGAGGCGGCGCTCTTTTATCTGTTGGCCCGTGGCATTCCGCGCGAGGCGGCGCGGCGCATGCTGATCGAAGCGTTTATCCGCGAGGCGATCGCCATCGTCGAGCTCGCGCCGGTGCGCGAGCACCTGATGGCGCGGCTCGCCCGACGCCTCGACGCATTGGAGGAGTGACGATGTTCGACCCGCGCGAGCTTCGGCGCGAATTTCCGGTCTTTGCCAACAATCCGGATCTGGTCTTTTTGGATTCGGCGGCGAGCGCGCAAAAGCCGCGCGCCGTCATCGACGGGCTGTCGGACTACTACCGCACCGATTACGCCAACGTGCATCGCGGCGTCTATCGTTTGAGCGAGCGTTCGACCGACCTGTTCGAGGAGGCGCGGGAAAAGACGCGCAAGTTTCTGAACGCGGCCGACGAGCGCGAGATCGTCTATGTTCGCAACACGACCGAAGCGATCAACCTCGTCGCCTACAGCTGGGGCGACGCCTTTCTGCGCGACGGCGATGAGGTATTGATCACCGATCTCGAACATCATTCGAACCTGGTGCCGTGGCAGATGCTATGCCGGCGGGTCGGCGCGCGGCTCGTCGTGGCGCCGAGCGACGCGACCGGGGCGCTCGATCTGGCCGCATTCGAGCAGCGCCTGTCGCGACGCACAAAAATGGTCGCCGTCACCCATCTCTCGAATGTGACCGGCACATTGCTGCCGGTCGGGCGCCTCGTCGAATTGGCGCATCGGGCGGGTGCCATGGCGCTGATCGACGGCAGCCAGGCCGCACCCCGGCTGCCGATCGATGTCCGGGCGCTGGGCTGCGACTTTTATGCCTTTACCGGGCACAAGGCCTATGGCCCGACCGGCATCGGTGTCTTGTACGGGCGTCTCGAAATGCTCGACGCGATGCCGCCCTGGCAAACCGGCGGCGGCATGATCGAGCAGGTCGAATATTCGGGCACCACGTTTCAGGGCCCGCCGCACCGGTTCGAGGCCGGCACCCCGGATATCGCGGGCGCCATCGGGCTCGGCTATGCGCTCGATTTTGTCGAGGGGCTCGGCCGAGAGAGCATTCAGGCGCACGAAGCGGCATTGACCGGCCACGCCGTCGATCGCCTGTCGCGCATTCCGGGCGTGCGGCTCCTCGGCGGCGGCCAGCAGCAGCTCGCGGTGATCTCGTTCAATGTCGATAACGTGCATCCGCACGATGTCGGCACCGTGCTCGACCAGCACGGGGTTGCGGTCCGGGTCGGCCACCATTGCGCGCAGCCGCTGATGGACAAGCTGGGCCTTGCCGGAACCGTGCGCGCCTCGCTCGGCGTCTACAACGATGAGAGCGACATCGAGCGGCTGGCGAGCGCGGTCGAGGCGGTGGGGGAGATGTTCCGGTGATGGATCTGCGCGAGCTGTATCAGGACATCATCCTCGATCATGGCCGCCATCCGCGCAATTTTCGCGCGATCGAACATCCGACCCACACGGCGCAGGGCTATAACCCGCTCTGCGGCGACCGGGTCACGGTCTATCTGACGCTCGACGGCGACCGGATCGCCGATGTCGCTTTTCAGGGCCGTGGCTGCGCGATTTCGACCGCCGCCGCCTCGCTGATGACCGAGGTGCTGCACGGCAAGACCGTGGATGAGGCGCGGGCCTTGTTCTCCCAATTCCATGCGCGCGTGACCGGTGGCGAGGAACCGCCCTTATCCGAGCCTTTGGCGGAGGAGATGGAACGGCTCGAACCCTTGACCGGGGTCAAGGCCTATCCGGCGCGGGTCAAATGCGCGACGCTTTCATGGCACGCTTTGGAGGCGGCGCTCAAAGGCGGCGGCGAGACGCCGGTCAAGACGGAGTAGCAGCGATGGAGCGCGACCCGTTCGATTTCGAGCAAAACGCTCCCGCCGGCAACGACGATGTCGAGCGTCCCGAAGGCGGCGAGGACGATCCGGCATTGATGGCGCCGGTGCTCGAAGCCCTGAAGACCGTGCGCGATCCGGAAATCCCGATGGACCTCGTTGAGCTCGGCCTGATCTACGAGCTGATCGTCAAAAAAGGCGGGGTCGTCTATGTCGCGATGACCTTGACTACCCCGGCTTGCCCAGTCGCCGCCAGCATGCCGGGCGAGGTCGAGACCGCGATCCGCGCCGTCCCCGGCGTCGAGGACGTGCGGGTCAAGCTCGTCTGGACGCCGCCCTGGGGGCCGGAGCGGATGACCGAGGAGGCGCGGCTCGAGCTCGGCATGCTGTGACGGCACAGCACTTCCGCGCCGTCCTGTTCGACCTCCTGACCGGGCTCCTCGATTCCTGGAGCCTGTGGGAATGCGTCGCCGGCGATCCCGAACGGGGCCGGCGATGGCGGCTCGCCTATCTCGCCAAAACCTACTCCGAAAGCTTGTATCGGCCCTATGAGACGCTGGTGCGCGAGGCCGCGGTCGAGACCGCCCTGCCGGCGGTCCTGGCCGACCGTCTCGCCGCCCGTTACGGCGAGCTCGAGCCTTGGCCCGGCGTCACCGAAGTGCTCAAAGCGGTCGCGCAAAAATGCCGGCTGGCCGTCGTCACCAATTGCTCGGAGGCGCTGGGGCATATCGCGGCGGAGAGAACCGGGATCGCCTTCGATGCGATCGTCACCGCCGAGCGCGCCGGCTATTACAAGCCGCATCCCCGCCCCTATCGCCTCGCCCTCGACGAGCTCGGCATCTCGGCAAAAGAAAGCCTCTTTGTCGCCGGCTCCGCCTACGATTTGTTTGGGGCGCACGCGGTGGGCCTGCCGGTCTTTTGGCACGACCGGATCGGCATGGCTACTGCCGTCGAGGCACCCTCGCCACTCGCGCACCACGAGAATCTACAGCCGCTTTATAAAATGATCTGCGGATGATCTATCGGCCCCAATCCGTCGCGACACTATCCACATAGGCGCCGATCGACTGTGCGAAATCAATCGCCGCGATCGCACCGGCGAGCAGCCCAATCACCACGACCAGGCGAGCCAGTCTCGGCAGCACACGCTCCATCGCCCCAACCGAATCAATAAAATCTTGTCCGAATTCCAAATTGGCTGAGGCGTCGGTGACATCAAGAAAGATTTGTATTATCGAGCAGAAATTGTTTCAAATTTTAGGCAAACCTTAACTACGTCTTATCGCCGTGCAGCGTTATGAGGCACAAATGATCGGCTCGCATCACTGGACCGCCTGCATTCTCCATCTCGCGCTCCAGACGCTCGATGCCGGTGGCATAGGCAGCGTCGGAAATCGCCAGCAGCTGCGAGCACGTGTCGCGCCGCTGGACGGTCGCGAGCCAGCTACGCAGATCCTGCTCAAATCGCAAATGCTGGCGCTCGATCGCGACACTGGCAAAGCCGGCCGCTTTCGTCGCCGCGACCATGGCATCCGGCGGCCAGAAATCGTCGAGATCAGTCGCCAGCGCTTCCGGAAAGTATTGGTAATAAAGCCAATCCGGGCATTCCTGCGGGCACAGATTGCGCACGACCAGCCGGCCGCCGCCGCGCAAAACCCGAAACGCCTCCCGCAACATGCCCGATTTATCTGAAATATGGTGCAAAGCGAACTGACAGCTGACGAAATCGAAGCTCCTTTCGCGGAACGGCAGGTCGGCGGCGTCGGCCTGCACCCAGGCGATATCGGCCGCCTTTGGCCGCGCCTGGCGCAGCATTCCGAGCGACCGGTCGATGCCGACAAGCCTCGCCGGCGCTGCGATCGTCCGGTTCGCCACCAGCTGATTGCCGGTACCGCAGCCGATATCAAGAACCGACAACGGCTCCGCAGCGATCCGGCCGCTGAGGACCGCGATGAGCTCGGGATCGGCCGCTTTCTCGCGATGCGGCTGGGCATCGTAGAGTGGGGCGATCGCGTCGTAATCGACGCGAGGCGTCGTCCGCGCCGGCGAAACCATGCGCCGCCCCGTCAGCCTCTGGCGGCGTAGCCGTAGGCGGCTGCGAGCGCCGCCGTGGAGATAGGCGGTCTTGATCCGGGCGAGCCCGTCGGTTTCCCAGGGGGGCCAGCCCGGCATGCAGGTCGAGCTTGTAAAAGCGCGCTGCATTGTAGCCGAAAATGGCGCTCTTGACCGCCTCGTCGCCGGCCCGAGCGGGGCAAAACCCTTCTTCTTCTGCATGTCCTCGGGGACTTCGAGGCGTTTCGCGCAGCTGGAGCTACCACGCTTCGCGGCCGCGCGCGGGCCGGCCGAGCTCCCGCTCACGGACGGCGCGCTGCTCGGCTTCGTGCTTGTCGAACATGGCTTTGGCGGCGGCGTTGCGCTTGGCGCTGAATTCGGCGCGGTTGTCGCCGCACCATTGAAAGGAGGCGGCGCGCGGGGCGTTGGCCCGGCTGAAATGCGGCATCACGTAACGGGCATAGAGCTCGTAAGAGCGTTTGGTCGCGGCGAAATCGGCCCAGTTGTGCGCCTGCTGCAAAAAGGCGCCAAAGGTGCCCTGCTTATCGTAGAGCCGCTCGATCAGCGCAATCGCGTCGTCGGGGGTGCCGCACACGCCGTAGCGATTCTCGACAAACCATTCGAGCGGGTCCTTGCCCGCCGGCACGATAAAGCGCGGCTGGTTGTTATTGAGGTAGCCGAGATAGCGCTCGAAGCCGAATTTGGCGTTTTCGTAGGCTTGGGCGCGGGTCTCGGCGATGTGCATCGGTCCGACGAGGCGCAGCCGCGACGGGTCCATTTCACGCCCGTGCTCGGCGGCGACATCGCAGGCGATCTGCCAGTTCGACGCCAGCGCATCGTAGCCGAACGGGTTTGTCGCGGCGACACAGATCATCGCGAGATCGTATTTGCCGGCGAGCCTGCCGCCCGAGGGGGTGACCGCGCTGACCACCGCCATCTCGGGGTGCGGCTTGGTATAGGGCAGGAGATGCAAGCGGCATTCCTGCATCGTGTACCAATCGGTCGTTTCGGTGACGATCTCGCCGTTGAAGAGACGCAGGATCACGTCGATCGCCTCGGCCATGCGGTCGCGCTGGGTCATCGGGTCGATCCCCATCATGATCGCATCCGAGGCCAAGAGGCCGGGCCCGGCGCCGAACATGACCCGGCCGCGGGTCATATGGTCGAGCTGGACGATGCGGTCGGCGACCATCATCGGGTGGTGGTAAGGAAGCGATATGACCCCGGTGCCAAGCTGGATATGGCGGGTGCGCTCGGCGGCGAAGGCGATAAAGATCTCGGGCGAGGAGATGATCTCGTAGCCGGCGGAATGGTGCTCGCCGATCCAGGCTTCGTGAAACCCGAGCCGGTCGAGCCATGCGATCAATTCAAGATCGCGCTCGAGACATTGGGTCGGGTTCTCTTCGTTCGGATGAAACGGCGGCAGAAAGATTCCGTGGCGCAGGTTTTCGAGCGGCATTGCGGGCCTCGCTCCGGTTGGCGCCGCGAACGTGCGCGGCTTATGATTGGAAACGCATTATAGGGAAGAGGACGGAATGGCGATCAAGCGCGAGAAGATCCAGCCGCAGGGCATCCATGTGCGGATGATGGCGGGGCAGGCGGCCTACACCCAGGTCGTCACCGTCAGCGGCACCGGCAAGATGATTTTTGTCGCCGGACAATTGGCGCGCGATGCCGAGGGCAAGCTCGTGGGCAAGGGCGATATGCGCGCCCAGATCGAGCAGATCGGCGAAAACATCAAAATCTGTCTCGAAGCCGCCGGCGCCAGCCTCGCCGACATCGTCAAAACCAATACTTTCGTCACCGATTACCCTGAATTTTCCAAGCATGGCGACATGCGCATGCGGTATTTCGGGCCCGCGACGCCGACCTCGACGACGGTTGAGATCAGCCGGCTCGCCGACCCCGACGCGATGATCGAGATTGAAGCCATCGCCGTCATCGACGGCTGATTGGCTAGTCTAATCGAGGCGTTCGAGGACGGCGTTGAAGAGTTCGGTGCGACGTTCCTCGAGGTTGCGGGCGGAATTTTCAAATATTGCCCGCCAGTCCGGGCCGAGGATCAGATGGGTGCCGAGCGGCGGCGGCGCCGATGCAGTGTTTTGCCTGCGCCGCGTGGCCGAGGCGAGCGCTTCCGCTGTGGTGTCCTGCCAGGCGAGGACGCGGAAGCCGACGGCTTCGAGCGTCGCACGCGTCTCTGCGGCGGAATAGAGAAAGCTGATCGCGGGCTCGCGCGCCCATTGCACCGGAAAGTGTGGCGGGCCGCCTGGTCCGGCGGCGACCTCCTGCAAGGCGAGCCGGCCGCCGGGCTTCAAGACGCGCCGCATCTCGCGGTAAAGGCGGCCGCGATCCGCGATATTCATCGCCGCGTTCTGCGACCAGGCGACATCGAAGCTCCGATCTGCAAACGGCAGGTCGAGCGCATTGCCTTGGCGATAATCGACCCGGTCTTCGAGCCCGGTGCGGCGCGTCAGCATCTGCGCGACTTGGACGAATTCGGCGGTCAGATCGACGCCGCTGACCCGGCAGCCGTAGCGCCAGGCGAGAAACCGCGACGGCCCGCCGAGACCCGAGCCGACATCGAGGACGCGCTCGCTGCCGGAAAGACCGGCAAGCTCGGCGAGCCGGGTCGTCGCCGGCCGCTGCCCGCCGTGAAATTCATCGACCGGCGCCAGATCGTCCGGCGTCAGACGGTCGATGTCCTTCCCCATCCCTTGCAATGCCGCGAGGATCGCCGCACCGAGGTCCTGGCTCGTGTAATGCTGCTCTACCGGGTTGTCGGGCATTTGTCGCACTCGGGCTCAACGCGTCGGACGGCCCGGCCGACCGTCCCTTGGGAAGCCTCGTCATTATAGCGGATGCGCCGGGCTGTGGGATCGAGTGAGCCGGAAATGGCATTGGCCCGCCTTGGCATTGCGTCTTAGGATGCCGGATGCGCTCGGCTCTGACGGCGGGGGCGGGCGATTGGCGTCCTCTCGCCGGCGATCGGTGAAAGTCTGCAATGACTGAAATGCTCTTGCCGACGACGGTGGTCGGCAGCTATCCGCAGCCCGACTGGCTGATCGACCGCGAGCGGCTGACCCATCTGCCGCCGGTGCGGGTGCGCGCCGCGGAGTTGTGGCGCATCCCCGAGCCGTGGCTGGAGCAGGCCCAGGACGACGCCACAAGGCTGGCGATCCGCGACATGGAAGAAGCCGGCATCGACATCGTCACCGATGGCGAGATCCGGCGCGAAAGCTATTCGAACCGGTTTGCGACCGCGCTCTCGGGGGTCGATCTCGACAACCCGGCGGAGGTGCGCGGGCGGTCGAGCGGGACCGTCGTCGTGCCGCGCATCGTCGGGCCGATCCGCCGGCTGCGGCCGGTCGAGGTGCACGACGCGGCGTTTCTTCGTCGCCATACCGACCGCATGACCAAGATCACGATCCCCGGCCCGTTCACGATGTCGCGGCAAGCCAAGAACGAGTTCTACCGCGACGAGGAAGAGCTGGTCATGGATTACGCCGCGGCGGTCAATGCCGAGCTGCACGATCTGAAGGCGGCCGGTGTCGATGTCATCCAGCTCGACGAGCCGTGGATGCAGGCCCGCCCCGAGGAGGCGCGGCGGCTTGCGATCGAGGCGATCAACCGGGCGCTCGACGGCATCCCCGGCACAACCGCGCTGCATCTCTGCTTTGGCTATGCCTATGTCGCGCGCGACAAGCCGAACCGGTATTCGTTC
>DASXAM010000119.1:0-8969 GCA_036404275.1 Allostellaceae bacterium | reverse complement strand
GCCGGCCGCGGCGATGCGGCGCTGATGGAACGGCGTGAAGATCGGGCCGGGGCCGACGGCATTTACGCGAATGCCCTCCGCCGAGTGATCGGCTGCGAGCGCCCGCGTCAGACCGGCAATCGCGGCCTTGGTGGTGTCGTATTGCAGGTTGCCGCCGCCTGCGACGACGGAACGCACGGAGGCGACGTTGACGATGGCGCCGCCCTGGTTGCCGCGCATCAGCGGAACCGCCGCCTTGGCACAAAAAACGTAGCCCATCAGGTTGACGTCGAGGATCTCTTTCCAGCTCGCAGCGCTCGCCTCGTCGACCTTCTCGTATTTGCGGATGCCGGCATTGTTGACGAGGATGTCGAGGCGCCCGAACTTTTGCGCGGCACCGTTGACGAAGGCAAAGCATGCGGCCTCGCTACCAACGTCAGCATGCGTGAAGCCAATTTTAGCGCCGGCGGCCTCGAGCTCGGCCGCCACACGCTGGCCGCGCTCGCCGTCCCGATCGCAGAACGCGACGCTGGCACCCTCGGCAACGAAACGCCTGACCGTCGCCTCGCCGATCCCCGATGCCCCGCCCGTCACCGCCGCGATCTTGCCGTCGAGCCTTCCCATCTCCGCCACCTTTCACTGCACTGCGAATCGCGGATTCACAATACGTCGTATCCATCCGGCGGGCACCGCCTTGTTGGCCTGGGCGTCCGAGCTTAAACAGGCTGCGGAAGAACTCCAAAATCTCAAGTGTTTCGCAGCTGGGCTGACCTACGTGGGATGTTTGAGTAGAAATCGCGCAATCCGCTAGGAAGAGCCGGTTGTTCGTCTATAACGTGTCGAGAAGGCTGGTCTCGGCGCGTCTCGCTCCTTCCCGTCTTCCGGCGAACGACCGCTTTTAAGGTTGATTGCTCATCTGGAGGCGCGAACGGGGCCGGCTCCCGGAACGAAGATGTTGCGACCGGCAACAAACAAGGACAAGTGGGACGGAGATTGCGCCTCCAGGCGCAGCACGCGCCACGCGGGAGCTCGTCACTGCGGCGCGCGGCGATTGGCCTCAGGGGGCCACCTCGATATCTCTTTCCTCCATCGGGGCTTCCGCATCATGGGTATGCCGCTCCGCCAGCCAAAGGACCGTCTGCGACCATTCTCGCGGCATGATGGCAGGTTTGCGCTCACGATTGCGCCTGCATCGGTTACCCACCCAGATGGTGGGCTCGTCAATATTGGTCTTCCCTTTTGGAGCCAAAGGGGAGGGGGCTGTTTCTCAGTCCCGGCTTGAACCCGCCAGGCGCTTCGGACAGGATCCCCGGCGGTGGAGTTCGCCTTGAATGCCCCTCTGGGCCGATGACTCCTGTGGCAATCGACAACAGGAGGTGAGCCGGTGGGACCGGTCGAAGAGCTCCCACAGCCGCCCGTTTGGCGCCAAAGCGTCTTTATGACCTTGCCCGAAAAAGCGCGGTCGGCGGGGCTTGGTCCGAAGCTAACAGCCGGCCTCGGAATGATGCTCGCGATCGCCGGGATCCTTGCCGCGCCGACTGGAGGGCCGATCGAAACCCTGCCGGCGCGGGTATCGGTGCCGCTGCCCGATTGGCTGATCGTCGCCGTCATTGCTGCGCTTGCTGCTGCTGGCGTTGACGCCGGGCGCGCTGGTCGGCGGTGCGATCTATTGGATAGGCCGAGCGAATGTGCCGGTCGTTCCGCACGCTGATCGGCTCGTTGCCGGCGGCCCGTCTGAATCAGCGCCGGGGCTGGTCCTTCCGGTGCCGCAGGAACGGCCGGTGCGACCGGCCTCACCGATCACCGGCGGATTGATTGGCGCGGTGGCGCTGCTGATTGGCTTTGGCAGCCTAGCCTTCGTGTTGTAGCTGCGCTTGGCGATCGGCTGCCACGTTGCCGGAAACCGGCTCGACCAGCGTGGGCAGCGCCGCGAGGATTTCGACGATCGCCGCGGGCTCCGGCGTGTCGATCCTCACCTGCACGCAGACCCGGTCTTCTTCCGACGCGCGATCGGCCGAAACCTGCTGGCGCAGCTCGAACCGCGGCATCCGGCTTTTGCGGACCGGGCTGCACAGCCCCACCGCGATCGGAATGACCGCGACAAACAACTCGGCGCGGTCGGTGGCGATGCCGAGGAACAAGGTCCAGGCGGCCACCGTCGCCAGCGCAGCGAGCGTTTGGGCGGAAGGACCGCGCCGCCACCAGCCGCGTTCGCTCCGCGCCGGCAATCCGTCCGGCAGGCCGCGCGTCCGCGCCAGAGCGCCAAGCCGCGGCTTTAGGGTTTCATCGAAGTAGGACCAGCTGGCGAGGCTGTTCGCCACCTCGTCGCGCAACTTGGCGAAACCCGGGTCGAGCTTGGTCGCCGGCGGTTCTCTGGTCAGGGCATCGACAAATTCTGAGTTCGGCTCCCAGCGCGGATCGCCGCGGAAATAGCTGCGCAGGTGAAGGAGGATCACCGCCGCTACAAAGGCGGCCGCGCAGCGGACAACGCCGGATCGGTTGCCGGGATCGGCGGTGTCGTAAAGGAACCCCGTCAGCGCCGCAGTGACCAGCGGCGAGATCCCCCGGTTCAGCCGCCACCCAGTCGGCGCCGCGGAGCGCGAGCGCGCCTGGCAATCCCTAGTCGAAATCCGCGACGTCCTCGACAGAGAAAGGTGGGAGCCCGATGGCGGTGCATCGTGAACGGCGCTGGCCGCGGATCGTGGCGGCCTATGCCGCGCTGCGAAGCGGCCACCGTTGGTCGTCTAAAACGATTCGTTGAATAATATCAATGTATTCATCCCCTTGCGCGAGCGGCCGGTCGAGGAGCGTCTGCAGGTCGCGGTGCTCGGCCAGTTCAAGCGTGGCAAGAGCACGTTTCTAAACGCCCTGCTCGGCGTCCCGATCTTGCCGACCGGGGTCGTGCCGTTGACCGCGATTGCCACGTTCATTCGCTGGGCCGCCACCCCGTCGCTCCGCGTTGCCTATCTCGACAAGCGTCCGGCAACCGAGTTGCTCGCCCCGGAAACCGATCGGCTGCGCGAAGAGCTCACCCACTTCGTGACCGAGGAGGGCAACCCGCGCAACCGGCTGAGGGTGGCACGCGTCGATGCCGCGTAGCGCGCAGCACCGCCGCCGGCGCTTTGCGCGTACGCGAGCGCGCGAGCAAGGGTCGTGGCCAGATCTTCGGCGCGATTACGGTCGAGCTCTGGAGCTATCGATTGCAGCAATTTCGGCCGACGACTCCTTCCTACGCACAGGCCCGCCATGCTTCCAGGCGGAACCATGTCGCAGGAGTCATCAGCCAAAGCCGGCGGTCAGAAGGGCGAACTCCATCGCCACTCCTATACTTGCGATCACCCGGCCGAGGCCAATCCCGAAAACCCTCGCAATGACACGCGGCCCTCCCAATCAGCTCCTGCCGGGGTCCCGGAGCGCGACGGCGCCGGGGGACCGGTAGGAGTCATCAGCCCGAGAGGGGCATTTGCGGCGGACCCTATCGCCGCAGGAATGTTAAGCAGCCGGCGGTAAAGCGTCGGTCGAACCGATCGGACACCTCTCCGAGGCCGGGCCCTTGGGTATTGACAAAGGTCGGAAAGCTCTACCATGGTGCGCGCCACTGGCGATGGAGTCCGCCCGTTTAACCGCCCTCGGGGCTGATGACTCCTCTTTGCGTCTGCAGACGGAAGGAGGAATCTGCGTGAGAAGCCCTCGGCGATCAGCGGCAACGCTGTGCCTGCCCGCCGCACCGCGGTCGGCCAGGTTCCTCCCGTGAATAGCCGCGACATCCTGCTGCAGATCGGCCAAGTCCTGACCGTGCTGCTCGCGGCGCCGCTCATTCAAGGCATCGTCCTGCAGTTCGAGGAACGGGTGCAGCGCGCCCGCGGCCCCGGCATTTTCCAGCCCTACCGCGACCTGTGGAAGCTGTTCCACAAGCAGATCGTCGTGCCGGAGACCGCCTCCTGGCTGTTTTGGGTCACGCCGGTCGTCGCGTTTACCTGCATGCTGACGGTGCCGATCCTGATCCCGGTGCTGACCAGCTACCCGCTGCCGCTCTCCGATATGGGCGACATTCTCGGCGGCGGCCTGATCCTGACCCTCGGCTCGTTCATGATCGTGCTGGCCGGCCTCGACACCGGCAGCGCCTATGGCGGCATCGGGTCGAGCCGCGCGGTCATGGTGTCGGTCCTCGCCGAACCGACGCTGATCCTGGTGTTTGTCGGCATCACCTTGCTCGCGAAAGCGATGATCCCGTTTGTCGTCAATCATCTGCTGGTAGGAAATTGGGCAGCATATTTCAGCCCTGCTCATTTGTTCCTGGTTGCATCGTTTTTTATCTTGCTTTTAGTGGAAACCGACCGGATGCCAATCCATTCCTCGACACATATCGAGGTCTACATGATCGAGGAGGGGCGCATTCTCGAATATTCCGGACCGCTCTTGGCGTTGCTCAAATGGGCGTCGGCGATGAAGCAGTTCATTCTCTATACGATCTTCTGCAATGTCCTGGTGCTGCCCTGGGGCCTGTCGGCCGCGGGAACAGCGCCCGGCGCGCTCGCCGCCGCGGCGGGTCTCGTCATCAAATTCACGCTAGTCGCCTGCGCCGTCGTCATTGTCGAGACGGCCCAGTCGCGCCTGCGCTTTTATCGCTATCAGGAGCCGCTCGCCGCCTCGTTCCTGCTGGCGGTGCTCGCCGTCATCGGCACGCAATTGGCGTAGCGGCCGATGTTGCTCGAGCACCTCGATCCGCTCGCCGCCTCGCTGTTCAGCCTCTTTGCGATCGTCAGCCTGCTGCTTTCCTTTGTGATGCTCGGCTCGCGCTGGCTGAAGAATTATCTCTACGCGTTCGCCGCCTTGTCCTGGGCGATCGCGGCATTGTCCGCGGCATCGGCCTATTTCGCCGGCTACCCCGAGCTTTATTTGATTGCATTGGTGACATTGGTGTTTCGTGGGATCGTTCTGCCGTATTTCATCTGGCACATTATTCGCAATCTCGATGTCGACCGGGAAATCCACGAGATCGTGCAGCCCTCCTCCGGGCTCGTCCTCGGCGCACTTTTTGTGATGTTCGCCTTCGCCGTCTCGGTTCGCCTCGCCGACCGGCTGCAGCTCGGGCAGACGGTGGCGGTGCTGGCGCTGACCGTCATGCTGTCGATGAATTTGATCGGGTTTTTGATGCTGGCGGTGCGGCACGGGGCGCTCAGCCAGATCCTCGGCCTGCTCGTGGTCGAGAGCGGGGTCCGGCTGGGCGCGCAGATCCTGGTGCCCGGCATGCCGCTCCTGCTCGAGCTGGTCATCCTCTTCGACCTGCTCGTCGCCGTTGCGTGCTTCGCGGTGCTGATCCGCTATCTGCGGACGCTTGCCGGGACGACGAGCGCCTTTGGTCTGAAGCGGTTGGTCGGATAATGCGGGTCGGCGGCCTGGTCCTGGCGCTGTCATTGGCGCCGCTCGTCGGGGTGCTCGGCTGTCTGCTCCTCCGCCGGCCGCGCGCCTGCGAGGCGATCAATCTCTGCGCCGCGACGATCACGCTCGCCGGCGCGCTGCCGATCCCATTTCTGATCGACGGCCGGATGCAGCTGTTCTGGCGCGGCTACATCGTCATCGACCGGGTCGGCGCCTGGGTCATCTTGTGCACGGCGATCGTCTACTTCCTCGCCTCGATTTATGCCGTGGGCTACATGCGGCTCTTAGACGAGGACCGCCGCCTGTTCCGATTCTACGCGCTGTTCGCCGGTTTCGGCCTGACGACTCTGGTCGCGCCGCTGATGAACAACACCGTGCTCTATTGGGTCGCGATCGAGCTGACCACGGTCGTCAGCACCTTTCTCGTTGCCTTCGAGCGGGCCAGCGAAAGCATCGAAGCGGCGTGGAAATACATCATGGTCGTGTCGGCGGGGATCAGCCTCGCATTGCTCGGGACAATCCTCCTCTATTGGTGCGGTAGCTTTGTCCTCGGGCCGACCTACGCGATGACCTGGGCAGTCATGGCCGGCGCCGCGCCCAAGATGCCGCCGGTCTTGCTGATCCTCGCTTTCATGTTGGTGCTTGTCGGCTATGGGACCAAGGTCGGGCTGGCGCCGATGCACAGCTGGCTGCCCGACGCCCATAGCGAAAGCCCAGCCCCGGTCTCGGCAATGCTGTCCGGCGCTCTGCTGAACACGGCGATGATCGGGATCGTGCGCTTTCTGCGGATTACCAGCGCGGCCGCGCTCGGCCAGACGCCGCGGCTGATCCTCGTCGCGTTCGGGGGATTGTCGCTGCTGATCGGCGCGCTCTTTATCGTCCGACAGGAGGGGATCAAGCGGCTGATGGCCTATTCCAGCGTCGAGCATATGGGTGTCGTGGCTCTCGGCTTCGGCTTTGGCGGCCCGCTCGGCATTGCCGGCGCGTTTTATCACATGCTCAATCACTCGTTGAACAAGTCGCTGATGTTCTTTGGCGCGGGCAATATGATGCGCGCTTACGGCACCAAGGACATCGCACGGATCGTCGGCGTCGGCCGGCATTTTCCGACCCAGGCCGCGCTGTGGCTGGCCGGCGCCGTCGCCATCACCGGCGCGCCGCCCTTCGGCCTGTTCCTCAGCGAGCTGACGATCATGCGCGCCGGGCTGCAGCCTGCCTTCTCCTGGGCCGTCTATGTAATGGCGGTGCTGCTGATCGTCATCTTTATCGGTTTCCTCAACCACTTCCGCACGATGTACTACGCCCCTGCCCTCGCCGCCGACGAGGTGCGGCCGGTGCGCCGCATCAGCGCGTGGTGCGCGGCGCCGATGTGGCTGGCACTCGTGCCGCTGCTGGCGCTGGGGCTGTGGTGGCCGGCGGGGATCTGGAATTACCTCGCCGCGACCGCCGAGATGCTGTCGCCGGGGTCGCCATGAGCGGGCTTGTCGGCGAAGCCGCCGGCGCGACCGAGATCGTCCCGCTGGCGCCGGAGGAATTGCCGGCGGCGGTCGCGGAATTGATCCGCGGCGGCGGCCGGATGCAGATGGCCTATGCCTGGCACGCGGCACCCGGACATATCGAGCTGCGCTATCTCGCCAGCCGCCGCCAAGGCAAAGATTTTTTCATGTGGCGCTGCTCGCCGCGCGGCGGCCGGGTGCCGAGCGTCGCTGCCGTCAGCCCGCTGCTCGGCTGGTACGAGCGCGAGATCGCCGATCTGTTCGGGATCGAGTTCACCGGCCATCCCGAGCCGTACCGCCTCGTCCTGCACCAAGGCGCGCGACCGGTGGCACCGCCGTTCGACCCGGATTATCCGGCCAACGAGCCGCTACCGTTTACGCCCGAGCCGGGCGGGCTCCCCGATCTGACGGGCGCCGACGTCCAACGCCTGCCTTTTGGACCGGTGCGCGCCGACATCGTCGAATCGGCGGAATTTGTGTTCTTCTATGTCGGCGAGCACATCATCCACTATCACCCGCAGCTGTTCTTCAAGCATCGCGGCATGGAAAAGCGTTTCGAGGGCCGCTCGCTGGCGCATGCGACCGTGCTGGCGGAACGCGTGTCCGGGGTCGGCAGCTTTGCCCATGCGCTCGCCTTCTGCCAGGCGGTAGAGCTCGCCGCCGGCTGCGAGGTGCCGCGGCGCGCCGGTCTGTTGCGCTCGCTGTGCGCCGAGCTCGAGCGCCTCTACAACCATCTGCATTATCTCGGCCACCTCGCCGACACGACGACGCTGAAGGTCGGCCAGGCCGAGGGCAAGCTGCTCGAGGAACGCGCCAAGCAGATCAACGGACGGCTCAGCGGCAGCCGGTTTCTGCGCAGCCTGCTGGTGCCGGGAGGGCTGCGCCGCGACCTCGACCCGCAGCCTTGGCTCGGCAGCGAGCTCGAACGGCTCGGCGCCGAGATCTCGGTCTATACGGCGATGCTGGAGAACACTGGCAGTCACCTGGATCGGTTGATCACGACCGGCGTCCTGTCCTATGAGGCGGCGTTCGACCAGGGCGCTACCGGCCCGATCCGGCGCGCCTCCGGCTTTGATCATGATCTGCGGCGGGATCACCCCTATGCCGGCTACAGCGAGTTCCCCCCGACCGTGCCGGTCCGCACCAGCGGCGACGCCCACGCCAGGCAGCAGGTTCGGATCGCCGAGATCGATGCCAGCATCGCACTGATCCAACAGATCCTGCGCCGCCTCTCCGCCGGCCCAGTCCGCACCGATTGCCTGCCGCCGCCCTATTCGGAAGGGCTCGGCTGGGCAGAGTCACCGCGCGGGTCGCTGTTTTATGCGGTCCATCTCGACGGCGACGGTCGGCCGGCGCGGGTCAAAATCAAATCGCCTTCCTTTTCCAACTGGCGGGTGTTCCCGCTGACCGTGCACGACAGCAACATGATGGATTACGCGATCAACGAGGCCAGCTTTGGCCTGACCATCGCCGGCTGCGATCGCTAGGAAGCGCGGATGCCGTTCTGGACATTGTTCGGGCTGCAGCAAGGCCAGGCAACGGCACCGGGGCTGAAGGGCGCCGGCGAGACGGGCCAGCAAGGCCTGCTCGGCATGCCCCGCTTTCTGCCCGAACGCTGCTCGCCGGAATGCGACGAATGCGCCGCCGCCTGCCCGAGTGCCGCGATCACGGTGGAGAAAGACCGGACCGGAGGCGAGCGGCTCGCGGTCGATTACGGGCGCTGCGTCGTCTGTCAGCTCTGCGTCGAAGCCTGCCCGGCCGAGGCGGCGATCACATCCTTCGATTGGGCGTTCGGCGTGCGCGAGCGGGCCGATTTGTTGCTGACGAGCGCCCCGCCCGCCGCCGCACCCGCTCCGGCCGTGGCCTCCCGCGCCGGGTTTCGGCGCAGCCTGCATATCCGACACGTCGATGCCGGCTCGTGCAACGGCTGCGAATCCGAGCTGCAGGCGCTCAACAACCCGTTCTACAACCTGCACCGCTTCGGCATCTTTTTCACGCCGTCGCCGCGCTTTGCCGATCTGCTCCTGGTCACCGGTCCGGTGACCTATGCGATGCGCGAGGCGCTGCGGCACGCCTATGAGGCAATGCCCGAGCCGCGCTGGGTCATGGCCG
>DASXAM010000118.1:0-9205 GCA_036404275.1 Allostellaceae bacterium | reverse complement strand
CGCGCCGAGCATCGAAGCGCTCGCCGAGAAGTGCCAGCTCGGCAGCCCGCTTGAGCCCGACAATGGCGGGCAGGAGCGCGGTCATGCCGCCGTCGGGGCTGGTGCCGAGATGGATATAGCCGCAGGTAAAGACCGCATCCTCGGCAGCAAGCGCCAGATCGGCGGCAAGAACGAGGCTGAGCCCGAACCCGGCTGCCGCCCCCTGCACCGCCGCGACGACCGGCTTTGGCATATGCCGCAGCCGAAGCAGCAGGGGGTGCAGCAGACCGACAATCCGGTAAAGCTCGCTGCGCCGCTCCTCGGGCGGCAGCCGAACCAGCTCGCCGAACATCCCGATATCGCCGCCGGCGCAGAAATGGCTGCCGGTGCCGCGCAGCAGGACAGCGCGGGCGGCGCGGTCCTCGGCAGCTTCGGCAACGGCCGCGGCGAGCGCCGCTATCGTTTCGCGGTCGACCGCATTCAGCACCTCGGGCCGGTCGAGCGCGATCTCGAACACAGCACCTCGTCGCTCGACGATCACCTTCGCCATCGCTTCGCCCTATGATGCGGCAAACAGCTCTACGCGAGGATAGCATGGGCTACACGATCCTGCGCGGCGGTCGGGTGCTCGACATTGCCGCGGGCAGCGCCGAGCCCGCCGATATCCTGATCGACGGCGACACGATCCGCGAGATCGGCCCGCCCGGCTCGCCGGCCCCCGAGGGGGCAGTGGAGATTTCGGCGGCGCGGCGGCTCTTGCATCCGGGCCTCGTCAACGCCCATACCCACGGTCATGGCAACCTCGCCAAGGGCATGGGCGACCGCTGGACCTTGGAATTGCTGCTCACCGCCGCCCCCTGGATCACCGGTAACCGCAATCATGAGGACCGCTACCTCTCGACCCAGCTGGGTGCCGTCGAGATGGTCATGAAGGGCTGCACGGCCTGCTATGACCTGTCGTTCGAATGGCCGTTGCCGACCGCCGAGGGCCTGGCGCAGGCGGCACAGGCCTATGCCGATGCCGGCATGCGCGCCGTCTTGGCGCCGATGGTCGCCGATCGCAGCTTTTACGAGGCGATCCCGGGCCTCCTCGACGCGCTGCCGCCGGCATTGCGGAGTCGCGTCGACGAGCTGCGCCTGCCGCCGGCCGCGGCGACGATCGCGGCGATGCGCACCGCCCTCGCCGGCTGGTCCTTTGACCGCGAGCAGATTTCCCCGGCGGTGGCGCCGACGATCCCGCATCATTGCTCGGACGGCTTTATCCGCGGCTGCGCCGATCTCGCCCGCGACTTCGATCTCGGGCTGCACAGCCATGTCGCCGAGTCGAAAGTGCAGGCGGTGACCGGGATCCGCGTCTACGGCCGCACCCAAACCGCGCATCTGGACGGGCTCGGCGTGCTCGGTCCGCGTTTTACCGTGGCGCACGGGGTGTGGCTCGACGATGACGACATGGCCCGGCTCGGCGACCATGGCGCGTCCGTTGCGCACAACCCGGGCAGCAACATGCGCCTCGGCGGCGGCCTTGCCGACACGCGGGCAATGCTCGATCGCCGGGTCAATCTCGGCATCGGCACCGACGGCGCCAATTGCTCGGACAATCAGAACATGTACGAGGCGATGCGGCTCGCCTCGTTTGTATCGAAGGCGCGCGGACCCGATTGGCGGCGCTGGCTGACCACCCGCGAAGCCGCGCTGGCGGCGACCGAGGGGAGTGCCAAGGCGCTCGGCTTTGCCGGCCGGATCGGCCGGATCGCGCCCGGCTACAAGGCCGACATCGTGATGCTCGACCTCGACCATCCGAACTGGCTGCCGTTCAACGACCCGGTCAACCAGCTGGTCCATACCGAGGACGGCAGCGCCGTCGCCAGCGTCATGATCGGCGGGCGGCTCGTCATCGACAACCGGCGGTTTCTGACCGTCGATCTCGGCCGGCTGCGCGACCGGGTCGAGACGGCGCGCGAGCGCCTCGCCGGCGCCAATGCCGACAACCGCCGCCTCTACGAGGCGCTGGAACCGGTGGTCGGCAGCCATTGCCCGGGGCTCGCCGCCCTCCCCTACCACATCGACCGCTACGGCGGCCGGTGATGCGCAGCAAATCCTTAGATTTCCCGGTCCCGGCCGAATAGACTGACAACCCGACGGCACAAGGAGGACAGTTCATGACCGGCAATCCGCAGCTGCGCCCGCTCGGCGAAGCCCTCGGCACCGAGGCGCTGGGGATCGACCTCGCGCATCTGGACGATGCGACCTTTGCCTGGATCGAGCAGGCTTTTGCCGAGCATCCGGTGCTGGTGTTCCGCAACCAGGAGCTCGACGCCGGCGATATCGCCGCGTTCGGCCGCCGGTTTGGCCGGCCGCGCCCGCATGCGCTGGTCGGCTATCGCCATGCCGACCACCCCGAGGTCTCATGGCTGCGCAATGTCGATGAGGCCGGCGATATCGACTGGTACGGGGTCAAGCGCGCCACCGACTGGCATACCGATTCGACCTATGAGGAAGAGCTGCCGCTCTTGGCGATGCTGCACGCGCTCGAAATCCCGTCGGCGAAAGGCGGCACCATGTTCGCCGATATGTGCGCCGCCTACGACGCCTTGCCGGAAGCGATGAAGGAGCGGCTCGCCGGCATGGTCGGGCTTCATGGCCGCACCGACGGGCCGGTCGGCGCAAGACTGTACGACCCGGACGAGGCGATGAACCGAACCGACAAGAAATACGCCGAGCAGCGCCGGCCGGCGGTGATCCGGCACCCGGTCACCGGCCGCCCGATCCTGTTTTTGAACCCGATGCACACGCACGGCATCGAGGGGATGGGGCGCGAGGAAGCCTGGCGGTTTATCGAGGAGCTCGCCGCGCACGCGACGCAGGAGCGCTTTGTCTACTACCACCCCTGGCAAGTCGGCGATCTCTTGATCTGGGACGAGCGCGCAACGATGCACCGCGGCGCCGGCGATTATCATCCCGAAGAGCGCCGCATCATGCTGCGCACGATCGTCTACCCGAACTGAGGCGCGCCCTCCCCCTGAACGGGAACGTACTATTGCCGAGGCGTCACCTCGGCAATAGCCGTCATCGGTTTTTCTGCCAGTCGTCCCGCCACAGAAAATCGGGGCCGAGCTGGTCGAGGCTCGGGCAGCCGATTTGGGCCATCACCAGGTCGATCTCGTTGACAAAGATGTCGATCGCCTTTTTGACGCCGGGGAGCCCTCCGGCGGCGGCGCCGTAGAGCGTCGGCCGGCCGAAAAAGCAGAAATCGGCGCCGAGGCAGAGTGCTATCAGGATGTCGGCGCCGCGGCGGATGCCGCTGTCGAGCAGGAGCGTCAGCTTGTCGCCGACCGCGGCGCGGATCGCCGGCAATACGTCGAGCGAGCCCGGCGCCTGGTCGAGCTGGCGCCCGCCATGGTTCGAGACAAGGATACCGTCGCAGCCGACATCGACCGCGCGCAGCGCATCGGCCGGGCTCATGATACCCTTGATGACAAGGGCGCGCGGGAAGAGCTTGCGGTAGGTCTCGACGTCGCGCCAGGTCTGGGCGTTGAACGGCCGCACCGAGGAGGTGAATTTGTAGACTTCCTCGGCATTGGCGCCGGTGGGTGCGTAGGGCTGCCAGTTTTCCAGCATCGGCGTGCCGCCGCCGCGCTTCAGATATTCGACGATCCAGCCGGGATGGGTCAGCGCCTCGGCCAGGATCGACGGTTTCAAGCTCAATGCCTGGAACAATCCGCCGCGGATATTGGCAAAGCCGTTCCGGATGTTGCGCTCGCGCTTCGAGCCGACCGGCGTGTCCACGGTCAGCACCAGGGCGCCGAGGCCGTTGTCGTTGGCGCGCCGGATCATGTCGGCGTTGATCGCCGGATCGCGCGCCGCATAAAGCTGATACCAATGGTTTTTTGGCGCGACCTTGGCGGCGGCCTCGATCGAATCGTTGCTGGCGCCCGACATGATGTAGGGGATATTGGCGTCGCGCGCTGCCTCGGCCAGCATCAGATCGGCGTGATGGCGGAAGAGCCCGGCGCCGCCGGTCGGCGAAATGCCGAACGGGCTGTTGAATTTCTGGCCGAAGATTGTCCTGGTCTGGTCGCGGGTCGAGACATCGACCAGATAGCGCGGCAGCAATTGGTGCTTGTGAAAAGCTGAAATGTTGGTTTCGAGGCCGCGCTCGTCCTCCAGCCCGCCTTCGATAAAATCGAAGGCGATTTTCGGCAACCGCCGCTTGGCCATGCGGTGCAGGTCTTCAATGTTGACCGCTTTGTCGATGTTCATCGCCCCAGATCCCCCGATAAGGTGCCGGATCGATGCAACAATGCGGGGTTGGCGCGCCGCGAACAACCCGTCACGGCAGCACAACCGCCATGCCCAGCGCGCGGGCGGCGCCAGCCATGGCGCGGTCGAAGGTGACCAGCGTCGCGCCTAGCCGCCGGGCAATGGCGAGATGCAGCGCATCAGGTGTCAACAAAGTGAGATCGAGCCGACGCAAATAGGCAACGGCGACTGCGATGTCGCCCGCATGAAGCTCCGTTCGCTCGGCCGAGCGAGCCAGCCATACCTCAAAGTCGGTAAGATCTTTGCGTGCCTCGTCCATAGAAGTCTGCCGGATGCGCACCCGTCGTGAGATCGCCGAAACAAATTCGGCTGCCGCGAAAATCACTGACGATCAAGCGGTCCGCGGCTCCCTGCACAAACTCAATCGCGCGCTCGCTCAGCGCCTCCGGCGTCAACAACGCTACGAGAATATTGGCGTCGAGATAAAAGCTCACTTCTCGCCTTCATCACGCATCTCGCGGACGAGGGTGGCGGCATCGGTTTTGGCAAGCGCTCGACCCGCCAGCCGGGCCCGCAGCCACTCGATGTCGGCCTCGGTGATCGGGCGGGGCGCGGGTCGGAGCGGCTTCAGCTCGACAACCGGCTCGCCGCGACGGGTGATGACGATTCCTTCGCCGGCGAGCGCGCGATCGATCAGCTTTGAGAGCCGGTTTCTCGCTTCGGCGACGCTGTGCGTGCTCATCGCTCGAAAATAGCCCGTCGCCGGGCGTCGGTCGAGCACCCGGCCGCCCGCTTTTGCCGCTGCGGTTTGAACAGTCCGGGGTTATGATAACGTAAGCGTTGGTTAAGTCGGGTGCTGCCGGCGCCGAGATAGGGGGACCTGATGGCCAAGCGGATCTCCACCGCTTTATGCGCCCTGCTGCTGTGCTCGCTTTTGTTGGCGGGCGCTGTGTTCTCCCCGGCAGCCGCGCGCCAGGCGATCGACGAGGCGCGCAAAGCCGGGCGCACGGCGCAGTCCTTTCCGGCCGCCGACGAGGATTATTTCCATGCAATGGATGGCGGCGTCGCCCTGACCCCGGACGAGGTCAAGGGCCGCAACATGTGGATCGTGTGGACCGGCGGCGACGACACGCTCTGGGACGTTCTGACCAACAAGACCTACGGCTCGTTCGATCTTCTCAAAATTCTCTCCTCCCGGCCGGGCCTGAAGGCCAGCCGCGACAACCGGTGGAGCTGGCTCGGCCTCGTCAATGAGCCGTGCTTTGAAAAGGCGACCGGCCCCGACCCCGACCGCTACGGCTTGTGGCTCGACAAGCGCAACAAGGACTGCCCGCCCGACCCGTTCGAGAATGCGCAGAAATATCCGGGGGTGGCGGTCGGCGCGCGCGGCAAGAACATTCCGGTCGGGTCCTATTACGGCTATGCGACCGGGGTCGTCGGGTTGCGGCTTTTCCCCAACCCCGCCTTTGACGCGGCGGCAGCCAAGCGCTGGGACGCCAAACGCTTTTATGACGACCCCAACTATTATTTGTCGAAGAAGCTGGTGCGGCCCTACCGCGTCGGTATGTCCTGCGGGTTTTGCCATGTCGGGCCAAACCCGGAAAAGCCGCCGGCCGACCCCGAAAACCCGCAATGGGAAAACCTGAGCTCGACCGTCGGGGCGCAATATTTCTGGGTCGACCGCATCCTGAATTGGAACGTCGACGATTCGAATTTCCTGTTCCAGGTTCTGCACACGGCAAAGCCCGGCTCGCTCGACACCTCGCTCGTCTCGACCGACAACATCAACAACCCGCGCACGATGAATGCGGTCTATGCGTTGTTGCCGCGGCTCGAAGAGGCCAAGCGCTACGGCCTTGAAAAGCTCGGGCCGAGCAACCTCGCGAACAAGCAATTCAACGATTTCATCAAATCGGGGCCGCTGACCCAATTCTTCCAGCCGCCCAGCACGGTGTGGACGCCGCATGTGTTGAAAGATGGCTCGGATTCGGTGGGCGCGCTCGGCGCCCTGAACCGGGTCTATGTCAATATCGGGCTTTTCAGCGAGGATTGGCTGACCCATTTCCGGCCGATCGTCGGCGGCAAGCGGGTGACCCCGTTTTCGATCGTCAACGCCCGCAAGAATTCCGCCTATTGGCAGGCGACCGAAAACCAGACCCCGGACATGGCGCTGTTTCTGCTCAAGGCATCCTACCCGCACAAGCTGAAGAACGCGCCGGGCGGGGCGGCCTATTTGAACGATCCGCCGGCCACGGTGCAGCAAGGCAAGCTCGTCTTTGCCGACAATTGCGCCCGCTGCCATTCGAGCAAGGCGCCGCCGCGGCCGGCCGAGGCCGACCCCGCCGCCTGCATCGGCCCGAAATACATGGAGTGCTTCAATAAATATTGGGATTGGACCAATACCGACGATTTCAAGCAGCAAATGCGCAAGATCGTGCTGGCGGATGATTTCCTCGACGACAATTTCCTGTCGAACGACGGCCGCGTGCCGGTGACCTTGCTGCAGACAAACGCCTGCAGCCCGCTCGCCACCAATGCGATCCGCAACAACATCTGGGACGATTTTTCATCCGAATCCTACAAATCGCTGCCGTCGCCCGGCTCGATCACGGTCTACGATCCGTTCACCGGAGCGCCGCAACAGATCCGGCTGCCCGGCGGTGGGCGCGGCTATACCCGTGTGCCGTCGCTGATCAGCCTGTGGTCGACGGCGCCCTATCTTCTCAACAACACGGTCGGCAAGTTCAACGAAAGCCCCTCGGTCGAGGCGCGCATGGACGCGTTCCAAGACGGCATCACCAAGATGTTGTGGCCGGAAAAACGCGACAAGGACGCCTCCCTGCCCGACAAGCTGCCGGGGATGATCCAGCGCACGACGCAGACGAGCTGGCTGCGCGTCCCGGTTGGCTATCTGCCCGGTTGGATCACGGCCTCGCGCCAGCTGATCAACTGGGCGGTCCCGGTATTCGGCGAAAAGGGGATCGCGATCGGGCCGATTCCGGCGGGAACGCCGGTTGATCTTTTGGCCAATTTCGATCTCCTCGCACCCGACGACATCGGGCTTGCCGGCCAGGCCAAATACAAGGCCGAGGCGTTGGCGGCGATCGTGAAGGTGGTCCGGGATCTGCGCGCCTTGCCCAAAGGGGCGAGCGACGATGCGGCGCGCAAGGTTTTTGCCAATGTCGGCGAGCAATTGTTCGCCTTGAGCAAATGCAAGGATTACGTCGTCAACCGCGGGCACTACTTCGGCACCAAGCTCAGCGACGCGGACAAGAACGCGCTGATCGCCTTTCTGAAGACATTCTGAGAGCGGGCGGATGAGCGAAACGGCTGCGTTCGACTATATCGTTGTCGGCTCCGGCGCCGGCGGCGGCACCGTCGCCGCGCGGCTCGCGGAGGCCGGGCGCCGCGTTTTGCTGCTGGAAGCGGGGGGCGACCCGCGGCTCTTGTCCGGCACCAATGATTTCGAGCCGGGGATCAACCGCCTTCCCGACGATTACGACGTTCCGGCGTTCCACGGCTTCGCCTCGGAAAACGACGCGATGCGCTGGGATTTTTTTGTGCGCCACTACGCCGACCAGGCGATGCAGGAAAGGGACCCGAAATACGTCCGCGATTACCGCGGCGAGCGGGTAGACGGGGTGCTTTATCCGCGGGCCAGCACGCTCGGCGGCTGCACCGCGCACAACGCGATGATCTTCGTCTATCCGCACAACGCCGATTGGGACGGGATCGCGGCGCTGACCGGCGACCCGTCCTGGAGCGCGCCGGCGATGCGCGGCTATTTCGAGCGCCTCGAAAATTGCCGTTATCGCGGGCTCGAACGGGTGCTCGCCAAATTCGGCGCAAACCCGTCGCGCCACGGCTGGTCCGGCTGGCTCCATATCGAGAAGGCGGTGCCGGCGGCGGCGATTGGCGATATCGGGTTGGTGCAGGTGCTGCTCGATTCGGCGGCTACGGCCTATGCGGACATCGGGCAGCCGGTGCTGCGCCTGCGTGACCTCGTCGAGAGCAAGGCCGACCCGAACGACTGGCGCCTCGTCGCCGAGAATGCGGTCGGCTTGCGCTATGCTCCGCTGACGACGCGCGGCCACCATCGCATGGGCACGCGCGAACGGGTGCTCGAAACCGCGCAGAAATACCCCGACCGGCTGCGGGTCGAGCTCGACGCGCTCGCCACCCGCGTGCTGCTCGACGCACAAAACCGCGCTGTCGGCGTCGAATATCTGAAGGGCGAGCGGCTCTACCGCGCCCACGGCCAGCCCGGCGCCGGTCCCGGACAAACGATGCAGGCTTTGGCGGCGCGCGAGGTGATCTTGTCCGGCGGCGCCTTCAACACGCCGCAGCTCTTGATGCTGTCCGGGATCGGCCCGCGTGCGGCGCTGGAGCCGTTGGGCATCCCGGTGCGGATCGATCTTCCGGGTGTCGGCCGGAATTTGCAGGACCGCTATGAAGTCGGGATCGTGCATCGCATGAATTTCGCGCGCTGGGAAGTCCTCGACGGCGCCACCTTCAGCCGCGGCGACCCGCAATACCGCGCCTGGGCGCACGGCGAGGACGGCGTCTATGCAAGCAACGGCACGGTGTTGGCGGCGATCCTCAAATCGCTGCCCGAGCGGCCGTTGCCGGACCTGTTTTGCTTTGCCCTTTTGGGATTGTTCGGCGGCTATTTTCCCGGCTATTCGGCGTTCGAGTTGACCAAGCCGAATTATCTGACCTGGGCGATCCTGAAGGCGCACACGCAAAACCGCGCCGGCGAGGTGCGGCTGCGCTCGGCCGATCCGCGCGACCCGCCGCTGATCAACTTCCATTATTTCGAGGAAGGCAGCGACAAAGCAGCCGAAGACCTCAAATCCGTCGTGGCCGGCATCCGGTTTGTCCGCCGGTTGACGGCCGAGCTCGAAAAGAAGGGCCTTATCGCCGAGGAGGAGCAGCCGGGGGCGGCTCTGCAAAGCGACGAGGAGCT
>DASXAM010000117.1:0-2635 GCA_036404275.1 Allostellaceae bacterium | reverse complement strand
GCTTCGCGCCGTTCGCCGCTGCCGAGCGCATGCGCTGCGAGCGGGGCGACGGCAAACAACACACCCTGGAGCACGACGCCGCCGGTGAAATACAGCATCCCGCCGAGCCCGGCCGCGGCGAGCGGCACCGCGCCCAGCCGTCCGACCATTATCGTATTGGTGACGCTCATCGCCATCTGCGCGAGGTTCGCCGCGGCCAAGGGGGCAGCAAGGCTTATGGTCGCCCGCAGCTCGACACCGAGCCCCGGCGCGGCGACCCCGCGCCAGCGGATTGCGGCTGGCTCGACCCGTTCCATCACTCTGGTCTCCGCCGGCGCCGCCGCCGATCCCGAGAGAGGCCCAGCGCAAAAGAAAAGGCCCCGACAGTCTCGGCGGGGCCCGGTAGCGTCGCGTTTGGGTTGCGCTCAGCGCACGCACCTACCTTCGAGCCCCGCGGCAACGCCGCGCGAATCGACAGCATTCCTCAAAATCGGAGCTGCGCCGGTCATGGCGGCGTATTTAGGTGCGCGTCGGTTTCACGTCAATCGCCGGGTTGCGCTTCCGACACCGAGGCCGTCGCGGCCCATAGCCTGATCCGGCCGTCGCTGTTGACGTGCTGCCTGCTCAGCGCTTATCGCCGAAACATCGGCGAGATCGCCATCGAGAAAAGCCGTCGAGCAACGAGGACCTCACAAAATGGCTGATGCAGCGGGCGGCGCCAATACGGCGATGCGAGACTACTGGAACAAGGTGGCAGGGCCGCGCTGGGCCGCGGCACCCGAGGCCCGCGAGCGGCGCAATCGCGAAAGCATCGCCTTGCTCCTCGACCGGCTGGCGCTCACCGGCGGCGAACGAGTGCTCGAAATCGGCTGCGGCGCGGGCGCCTTGACGGTCCCGCTCGCCACCGCGGTCGGCGGATCGGGCCGGGTCGTCGCAGTCGATATTTCCGAATCGATGCTGGGCGCCGCGCGCAAGCGAATCGAAGAGCGCAGGCTCGGCAATGTCGAGCTGCGGCTTGGCGATGCCCAGGTTTTCGCCTTGGAGAAGGACGCGTTCGATGTCGCGACCTCGCGCATGGGCGTGATGTTCTTTGCCGATCCGGTGGCCGCCTTTCGCAACATAGGCAGCGCCGTGAAGCCGGGCGGAAGGCTCATCTTCGCCTGCTGGGGACCGCTCGTCGAAAACCGCCACTGGCTCGTTGCACACGACGTCGCGGCGCGGCATCTCGGGCCGCCGGCGCCCCAGCCCGCAACCGCACCGGGCCCGCTCGCCTTTGGCGACCCCGATTATGTTCGCAGGCTGCTGACCGCGGCTGGCTTTGCCGAAGTCGCGGTCGAGCGGGCCCATCCGACGATCATGGGGGGCAGCCCCGAGGAAGAGGCGCAAGCGGCGCTGGCGATGGGGCCGACCGCGCGGCTCGTCGAGGAGAAAAACCCCGATGCGGCGACCCGCGAGCGGCTGCAGCGCGACATCGAGGCGGCGTTTGCCGCGGTCGCCGTGGACGGTCAGGTGCTGCTCCCGGGCACGATTTTCCTCGTCGGCGCGCGCCGCCCGGCGGCCTGATCAGGGTGCGGTGATGCGGTAGATTCGGGCCGCGGTGCCGCTGTAGAGCGCTTTTTTCTCCGCCTCCGTGGCGCCCGCGGTGATCCGCTTGAAGGCGTTCCACAGCTCGGTATAGCCCCCCGACTGCTTGTCGGGCGGAAAGTTGCTCTCGAACATGCAGCGATCGGGCCCAAAGGCCTCGATGCACGGCTCGATATACTGGCGCCAGGCGGCGGCCAGCTCTTCCGACGATGGCGGCAGGTCGCGCTCGGGGAAGTCGAAGCCGAACGAGGTCATGCCGACGCCGCCGAGCTTGACATTGACATTCGGGCATTTGGCCAGCTCGGCGATGTCCTTTTTCCAGGAGGCCAGGATCTCCGGCCGGCGGCCGCGGTAGGGGCCGACGCCGAGCACGCCGCCGACATGGTTCAAGATGATCGTCGTGTCGGGAAAGGCGCGGGCAAGGTCGGCTGCGTCGGCCAATTGCGGATGGTATTGCCAAGATTCGAAGCTCAGGCCCAATGGCGCCAGCTGGGCAAACCCCTCGCGGAAGGTGCGATCGCGCACCAGATGCGGCGGCACGACCCGTGTTGCATATTTCTGCACCGCATCATGCTCGTCCCAGGAGACGCCGTGGCGGATGCCGCGAAAGCGGCCGCCGCCGACCCGGATCTCGGCCTCCAAGACCTCGCGCACCCGGGCCCCCAAGGTCAGATCGGCATGGCCGACGATCGCCTCGGCGACGCGGCATGGCCCATAGCCGCCCGAGGCGCTCATCGCCGCGATGCCATTGACAAACTCGACCTCGCCGACCGGCGCCATCTCCGGCGGCCCGTCCTTTCTGTACATCGAACGGCATTCGAGAAAGACGGTCGCGACGATGTTGTGGCCGCCCCCGATGTCGTCGAGCAATTCCGGCAGCAGATACCGCCCGCGCTGCGGCGTATCCCAGAAATGGTGGTGCGGATCGATGATCGGCAATTCGGGCTCGATCGCCGTCTCGCGCGGCCTCTGCGCCAGCCACGCCCTCAGCTCGGCGTCGTTGCGATAAGCAAGCCCGCGATATTCGCCGCGTGCGTCCCCTGCCATGCTCTTTCCTCCTCACCAATTCGCA
>DASXAM010000116.1:0-4227 GCA_036404275.1 Allostellaceae bacterium | reverse complement strand
GTTCACCGAGCAATGGGATCCGAAATCGCCGTGGCATGACAAGCGGATGCGGCTCGCGGTCAACTATGCGCTCGACCGCGACGGGATCAACCAGGCGGCCTGCCTCGGCTTTTGCCCGCCGGCGGGGGTCATCGTCCCGCGCGTCATGGAGTTTGCGCTGCAGATCAAGCCGGTGCCCTACGACCCGAAAAAAGCCAAGCAATTGCTCGCCGAAGCCGGTTTTCCGAACGGCATCGACGCCGGACAGTTTGCCGCAATCCCGGGCTTTCCGACTACCGCCGAGGCGGTGGTCAACGATTTGAACGCGGTCGGCGTGCGGGTCAAGTTGAAGCAGATGGAGCGCGCCGCGTTCTATGCCGATTGGCAGGCGCACAAATTGCGCGGCCTGTTTCTGACCGGCAGCGGCAGCGCCGGCAACGCCGCGACCCGCGTCGAATCGTTTATCCAGTCCAAGGGCGCCTACGCCTATGGCGGCTATCCCGACATCGACGCGCTGTTCAAGGAGCAGGCGGGCGAGCGCGATCCCAAGAAACGCGCGGCGATCCTCGACAAGATCCAGCAGCTGACGATCGACCGGGTCATGTACGCGCCGGTCTATGACCTGCGTGCGCTGATGGGCGTCGGCCCGCGCATCGCCAAGCACACGATCGGCGATGTGTGGATGAGCGCCTTCCCGTCCTACGAGGACATGACGCTCAAAAGCTAGAGCGTGATCTTCTCAGGCTCGATCATTTTACTCGTCGTCCCCGCGAGGGCGAGGACCCAGAGCACCCGTTGATATCCTTGGCCCTGGGTTCCCGCTTCCGCGGGAATGACGGATTAATATTTGATTGATCTAATCGGATCATGCCGTGCCTGCCCAAAGGCTGGTGACGCGTCTCGAACCCCGCTGATGCGTAGCTTTCCGGGCGGCGGAGCGGCATTTGAGTCCGCGCTGGGTCTTTTTGATGATCGGATCGGTGCTGTTGGCAAATCGGCTGCAGGTGTATTATCCGATGCTCGAATAGGCTGCGTCGATAACCGACGGAGCACTCGCCTGCCAAGGCCGCACCCCGGAGATCGCAACTGATCGACTTGCGCTATGTGCTGTCGGGATTGTGCGTCGGCGCGATCGTCGGCATGACCGGCGTCGGCGGCGGGTCGCTGATGACGCCGCTGTTGATCATGCTGTTCGGCGTCCATCCGGCAACTGCGGTCGGCACCGATCTTCTTTACGCCGCCGTGACGAAGGGCTTCGGCACGCTGGTTCATGGCTACACCCAGACCGTCGATTGGCGCATCGTTCGCCGGCTCGCGGCAGGCAGTGTGCCGGCAACGGTCATCACATTGTTGATCCTGTCGCATTTCGATTTGAGGAGCGCTGCGGCCGCGCATCTGATTTCGCGCGTGCTCGGTGCGGCACTCGTGGCGACGTCGGTGACGTTGATTTTTCGGCGCTGGCTTATCGCCTGGGTCGAACGGCATTTTCCGGCGCCGAGCCCGCGCAGCACCGTGATCCTGACGATCGCGGCCGGGGCGCTGCTGGGCGTCCTGGTCTCGATCTCGTCGGTCGGTGCCGGGGCCATCGGCGTCACTGCGCTGGCGATCCTTTATCCGCGGCTCCCCGCCGCGCGCATCGTCGGATCGGACATCGCCCATGCCGTGCCGCTGACACTGATTGCCGGCTCCGGACATTCGCTGATCGGGTCGATCGACATGAATATTCTCGGGTCGCTGCTGGTCGGCTCGATCCCCGGGATTCTCGTCGGCAGTTATGCGGCGTTGCGCATGCCCGACCGGGCGGTGCGAACGAGCCTCGCCGTGATGCTGGTCGTCGTCGGCGGCCGCCTCTTGCTCTAGAAAGCAGATAGCTGAGTTCCCGTCCGATTGTCAGAACCCGGTGCCTCTCCCTCAAATCATCGCGACGATCAGGACGATGACGAGCAGTCCGCCAATCAGCGACAAGTAAAAATTCAGATGGCCGGACTGGATCATCCTAAATCGTGAGGCGATACCGATCGTCATCCGCTCCAGCGGCGCGAAAAGATACGGCCCGAAAATCGGTGCGACGTCGTGGCTGAAGACCAGCCGGCGGACGAAATACGGGCGTCCGTTCGCGGCATGCGCCAATTCGCGCTCGGTCACGACCGCTGGCCGGTAGATAAAGCTGTAAAAGGTGCGCAGCGCGTTGGAAAACGTCAGCGCCGTGGTGGCGGCGCGCGCCGGGTCTTGTTCGCGTCCGCCATACCAGACGGCGGCGCGGCGCACCGAGAAACGCCGGCTCATCAGTAGCAGGCTCAACGGCAACAGCGCGAGCAACGGCATCACGACGACCAGCAAGGTCGGCGAAATAAAAGCAAACGTATCGGGCAAGCGGATCGGCGCCCCGCTGGCGGGGACGAGCACCGGCCCGATATGCATCTTGGCGACGGCATCGCTGGCCAGCTGCTGCGCGGCCGCCGGCCCCAGCGCACCGAGCCAGACCGGCATGCCGACCGCAAGGGCAAGGACGAGAAGTCCGAGCGCGCCGACCGCAAGCGAATTGCCAAGCGGAACCGGCACGCCGTTTCGGTCCCCGCGTCCGAGCAGCCCGATGCCGAGCACCTTGACAAAGGTCGCAAAGGCGATCGCGGCGGTGAGCGCGAGCCCGGCGCCGCCGAGCGCGGTGGTCAGCCGGCTCGCCAGGCCGGTCAAGTGAAAACCCTGGAAAAAGGTCTGAAAGACGTACCACTCGCTGACAAAGCCGCCCATCGGCGGCATTGCGGCGAGGCTCATCGCGGCGAACAGCGCACCGAGGCCGAAGAGCCACGGGCTGCGCGCCAAGAGGCCGCGCTGCACCAGCCGGTAATCGCCCGCAGCCCGAAAGACGCCGTCCGCCGACAGAAACATCGCTCCCTTGGCGAGCGAATGCGCCGCCAGATGCAGGAATGCCACGATCCACGCCAGCCCGGTAAGATCCGACAAGCCGTCGCGGCGAAACATCAATGCGATGCCGAGAAGGCAGACCGCGACCGAGCCGTTTTCCGCCGAGGACAGGCTCAGAAGCTCGCGCCAGCCTTCCTGCTGAAAGGCGTAGAGTGCCGTCAATATGGCGCTGACAACGGCGACCGTGACGATGACGATGCCGGCGATCGAGACCGGCAGACCGTGATCGACCGGCAGCCATTCGATGAGGCCGCGGCTCAACCCGAAAAACGCCGCGTTCAGCACGATCCCTGAAAAGATCGCCCCGGTCGCGCCGCTGGCGGCGCCGTATGCGCCGGGAAACCATTCGTAGAAGGGCAAAAGACCGAGCTTTGCCCCGAAACCGATCAGCAGCAGCAAGGCGACAAGCAGTTGCTCGGCCCTCGGCATGGTCGCGGCGGCGGCGCTGAAATCGGTAAAGGCGAGGCTGTGCGCCCGGCCGGCCAGCAGGATGACGGCGAGGATCAGCGCCACCGCGCCGGCTTCGAGCAGCGCCAGCATGAACAGAACCGGGCGGCCCGCCTCGTCGGCGAGGTTTTCGCCGAGGATCATCACGGCACCGCCGAGGCTCATGATCTCCCAGGCGATCAGAAAGCTCGCCGCATCCTGCAATCCGAACACGCCGAGCGCGCCGACAAGGCTGGCGGCGGCCCCGAAAATCCATGCCGATTGGCGCGGCGCCGGGGTGCCGAGCCAGACGGCGAGGATTGCGCCGGCGAGACCGAAGCCCATCAGCCACAGTGCCGCCGGCGACAACCGGAACACCGCGCCGGCCGGACCGAAACCCAACAGCATGTGAATCGGCGCGGTGCCGTCGGGTAGGGTATGCAGCGCGAGCGCCAGGAGTGCGATGCCGCCGAGACCGAGCAGCGCGCGGGCCGGCCCCGGCGCACGCCCGCAGAGCGCGAGCAGCGCGGCGACGACCCAGGCGGCGAGTGCCGCGACCAGAAGCTCAGCCGGCAAGCCGGCCTCCCCGCACCCGCTGCGGCAGCCGATCGAGAAACATCAGCAGGGCTTCGATGATCGCTGCCGGGTTGGGCGGGCAGCCGGGCAGATAGAGATCGACCGGCAAGACGCCGTCGAGCCCGTTGCCGCAGGCATAGCCGCCGCCCGCCACCCCGCCCGAGACGGCGCAGGTGCCGGCGGCCATGACCCAGCGCGGCTCGGGCATTGCCTCATAGGCGTGCCGCAGCGCCTCGCGCATCGCATAGGTCACCGGACCGGTGACCAGGAGCAGATCGGCAAAGCGCGGCGACGGCGTGAAAAAGATGCCGAAGCGGTGCA
>DASXAM010000115.1:0-3382 GCA_036404275.1 Allostellaceae bacterium | reverse complement strand
GCCGAGGAGCCTTTCTGGCCCGGTGCAAAATACTCCTCGGCTTCGCGGACTTCGGTCCGCTGCAAATGGCGGATCTCGGTGGCGAGCCGTTCGACACCGGCGGCGATCAGCGCCAGGGTCATGAAATACTGGGCGTGGCGGTCGCGCGGGATCACCTGGGTCGAGATCGGCTCGGGTTCGAGGCCGAGCTCTTTGGCGACATGGGCCTCGACCGCCGGATCGACATTGGCAAAGGTGCCGACCGCGCCCGAAATGGCGCAGGTGGCAATTTCCTTGCGACCGGCGAGCAACCGCTCCCGGTTGCGGGCAAACTCCGCGTAGTGGCCGGCAAGCTTCAGGCCGAAGGTTGTCGGCTCGGCATGAACGCCGTGGCTGCGTCCGATTGTCGGCGTCAATTTGTGCTCGATGGCGCGCCGCTTCAGCGCCGCAAGCAGGCCGTCGATATCGGCCAACAGCAGGTCCGCCGCGTCTCTGAGCTGCACCGCAAGGCACGTATCGAGCACATCGCTCGACGTCATGCCCTGGTGTACAAACCGCGCCTCGGGACCGACATGCTCGGCGAGGTTTGTCAGAAAGGCGATGACATCGTGATGCGTTTCACGCTCGATCTCGTCGATCCGGGCAATCTCGAAAGCGCCGCGCTCGCGGACGGCGCGAGCCGCACGTTCCGGGACGACGCCGAGCGCCGCCTGCGCATCCAAGGCATGAGTCTCGATTTCGAGCCAAATCCGAAGCCGGTTTTCTGGCGCCCAGATCTGCGCCATCTGGGGGCGGCTGTAACGCGAAATCATGCCGCGATCTTAGCGGAGCCGACCGGAGGAGGCGAGCGGCGGGCGAAACTCCGCTGCCGCAAAACCGTTCACAAAGCGGCGTTTGTGCAAGGAGCATGGCATGGCGGCGCAACTGGTGATCGGGCTATTTCACTCGAGCGGCATCGCGCTCGACGCCTATCACCGGCTGCGCACCGAAGGCGTGCCGACCCACCGCCTCGCGCACCGCGTGCTGAAGGAAGTCGGGGCGGCGCCGCCGAGCGTGCAGACCGAGCTCGAAGCGCTCGATGTCGACCCGTTGTTATGGGGCGATGTGCGCCGGACCTTCGCGCCCTTGATTCATAATGGCGAGACCGCGGTTCTGGTCGATGCCGCCGACGAGGCCGAGGCCGCATTCGCCGCCGGCGTGCTCAAGCTCTACAACCCCATCTCAATCGAAACGATGCCGGGCACCCGCGGCCGCTGAACCACCGAGTCGGTTCATGGGCCAGGAACCGACCCGGTGACCGGCTGTTTCCGGTTGAAAGGCCTGGTGACGTCCGGGGTGGACCGATGGCAGGCGGCGGTTTCGAAGTCTTCGACCGAACTGCCCGCGCCGGTGCGCCGGGCCTTCGTAAAATCGGAGGAGTGAACCGCGATGGCGGCGACATGCGATGTCTGCGGCAATGCTTATGACAAGCCGATCGAAGTCACCATGGCCGGACGCTCGATGACATTCGACAGCTTCGAGTGCGCGATCCATGCGATGGCGCCGAGCTGCAGCCATTGCGGCTGCAAGGTCGTCGGCCATGGCGTCGAGGTTGGCGGCGCGGTCTATTGCTGCGCCCACTGCGCCGAGCACCGGCACGGGATCAAAGACCGCGCCTGACGCACTTTGTTGGCAATCTGGTCCGAGGAGTTGTGGCCATGTCGATCGTTCGAAGCATCGAGGTAATTGCACAATCGCCAAAAGGTTTTGACGAGGCTTGTCGCGACGCGGTCACCGAAGCCGCAAAAACCTTGCGCGGTATTCGTTCGTTCTGGATCAAGAACGCGGAATGCGTGGTCGAGAACGATCAGATTACAATGTATCGTGTCAACGGCAAGATAAGCTTTATGGTCGAGGGCAACCGTTAGCGGCCGACCCCCCGGGTCAGTTGTCGAGGACGAGCGCCCAGCAGGTAATCGCGCTCGGGATCGTCGTCCAATAGCCGAACCGTTCGTAGATTTGCGCGGCCTTTTGCGCGGCCTCCTTCTGCGTCAGGCCGGTGGCGTCGATCTCGGGGTCGGAAGCGTTGCGCACCGCGACCCAGCGGGGTGCTGCCGCTCCGAGCTCCCGGATCACGAGGCCGAGCACGGCATCGCCCATTTCCACCGCGCCGCCGAGCCCTTGCAGGCCGAAGGTATTGTTGCTGTCGTCGAAGGCGAAGAAATCGGTCGTGACGATGTCGGGAACAGGCACGGCCGGCGCCGCGGCCGAGAAAATCGCCGGCAGGCGCGACGCCATCGGCAAGTGCCCGGCATTCGCCGCAAAAAGCCCGGCCGCGGCGGCAAAGCCAGAGGTCTCGAGCCGGGCGCAATCATAGCTGTCGGCGTGGAACGGCCGCGATTTGAACTCCTTCAGGCAGTCGAACCGGACCTTCCGCGCCACCACCACATCGCCGAGCTCGACCCCGGTCCCGATGCCGCCCGCGGTCCCGGTGGTGATGACGAGCTTGGGCTTTACCTCGGCGATCAATTGCCGCCATAAATCGGCGACCGGCAGCTTGGGCCCGTCCTGGCTCAAATGCAGCTCTGACTTGAAGCACATGACACGTTTGCCGGCGATCCGGGTCGGAAACCAGCTGCCGAGCCGGTTCGCCTCGCGCGCCGGGGCGCCGTTGCGGATCAGCGGCAGGAAATGCGAGCTGAAATTATGGGCATACTCGTACCAGGCGGTCCGGCTCGGATAGCCTGGGGTCAACGTGTCGGCCAAGCATTTGGCCTCGGCGACGGTCCAGGTGACGACGAGGTAATCGAACTGGGGTAGCGGGGCGTCTTTTGCCGGCGGCGCGTCGAGCGGCGCCGGTGTCGGCGCCTGGCCGTCGGGCCACGGGATCGGGTTGCGCAGCGCCGCGGCGGCGAGCGCCGCCGCCGGCACCGAGAACGACGCATAGGTAGAGCGATCCTCGGCGTCGAACTGGATGATGTGCCGCGCCAGCGCGCGTGAGGTGGTCGGCGGTGCCGTCGCCGGCGTTGGAGCGAAGGCACCGGCACTGCGGGCGCTCATCCGGGTCGAGCTCATCGGTAAGCCTCCAAAACCGGCGGTCGCTGCCGGCAATGCGCTATGTTGCCCGCTTTCCAGCGAGACCAGTGTGATGCTGCTCACGCGGGGCAACCGCCTGTCTGAAGCGGACGCGTCCCGTCACGCCGCTGGCGCACCGATCGGCCCGACCCCCATCCGCTTGCTTTCCTATCTGGAATAATGCGGTACCGCGAAATATAATTTCGCTTGGGGTAGAAGGCAATTCGCGTGCGGACTCAAGCTGTCGCACCAAAGGATCGCCAATATCTGCGCGCGGGCAAAGAGGTGCCATGGCCGATCGCCTGACCTTGACCAAGGCGCTCGAAAGCGGCGGGATGCAGAGTGCCGT
>DASXAM010000114.1:0-9986 GCA_036404275.1 Allostellaceae bacterium | reverse complement strand
GCGCTTTGCGATCGACCGCGCCGGGCTCGTCGGCCAGGACGGCCAGACCCATGCCGGCTCGTTCGACGTCACCTATCTCGGCTGTCTGCCGGGCTTTGTGATCATGGCCGCGGCCGACGAGGCCGAATTGTTCCATATGGTCGCCACCTGCGCCGCCTATGACGAGGGGCCGTCGGCCTTGCGCTACCCGCGCGGCGACGGTGTCGGCGTGGCGCTTCCCGAGCGTGGCGTGCCGCTCGATATCGGCCGTGGCCGGATCGTCCGCGAAGGCACGACGATTGCGCTGTTGAGCTTTGGCGCCAGGCTCGCCGAATGTATGAAGGCGGCTCAGGAGCTAGCCGCCTATGGACTTTCGACGACTGTCGCCGATGCGCGCTTTGCCAAGCCCCTCGACACCGATCTCGTCAACCGGATCGCTCGCGAGCACGAGGTCGTGATCACGATCGAGGAGGGCGCGATCGGCGGCTTCGGCAGCCAGGTGCTGCACCATCTGGCGATGAACGGGCTCTTGGACCACGGGCTCAAGATCCGGACCATGCTGTTGCCCGACGTCTTTCTCGACCATGACAGCCCGCAGGCGCAGTACGAGAAAGCCGGGCTCAACGCCCGCCACATCGTGGCAACGGCAATAGCGGCGCTCGGCCGCGAAATCGCCGAGCAGCCGGCGCGAGCCTAGCCGACGCCGCGATCCGCCAGGCGCCGCGCCGACCAGCTCGTCTTCGAGCGGGGGCTCGCCGAAAGCCGGGCGCGGGCGCAGGCGCTGATCCTCGCCGGGCTCGTCTATAGCGGCGAGCGGCGGATCGAAAAAGCCGGGGAGGGGATCCCGTCCGATTCGGCGCTTGAGGTTAGGGGCCGCGACCACCCTTGGGTGTCTCGCGGCGGGGTCAAGCTGGCGCACGCGCTCGACCATTTTGCGATCGAGGTCGGGGACCGTGTCGCGCTCGATATCGGCGCCTCGACCGGCGGTTTTACCGATGTGTTGCTGGCACGCGGCGTCCGCCGGGTCTACGCGGTCGATGTCGGCGCGGGACAGCTCGCCTGGAAGCTGCGGAACGACCCGCATGTCGTTGTTTTGGAAAAGGTCAATGCGCGTGCGCTGACCCGCGAGCACATCCCCGAACCGGTCGACATCATCGTTTGCGACGCGAGCTTTATCGGCCTCGCCACGATATTGCCTGCGCCGCTATTGCTTGGCGCCGAACGGGCGGCGCTGGTGGCGTTGATCAAGCCGCAATTCGAGGCCGGGCGCGAGGCGGTGGGGAAGGGGGGGATTGTGCGCGACCCCGGGGTTCATCAGGCGGCATGCGCGCGCATCGTCGATTGGGTGGCGGCCCAGCCTGCGTGGCGCGTCATCGGCGTTATCGAAAGCCCGATCGCGGGCGCCGACGGCAACCGTGAGTTCCTGATCTACGCCATTCGCGGCTGATCTCAATTCGCCGCGGCGATCGGCGGCTCGCCGCCGAGCGTGGTACGGCGCACGTCGCGCACCTCGTTGCGGTCGAACCGGCGGGCGCGGTGCATCGTGATGCGGTTGTCCCACATGACGAGGTCGTATTGCCGCCACTCATGCGAATAGACGAATTCGCGCCGGGTCGCATGCTCCGTCAGATCGGCGAGAAACGCCCGCGATTCGGGCACGGTCCAGCCGACGATCGCGCCGGCATGGGCTGCCAAAAACAGCGATTTACGCCCGGTCGCCTGCTGCACCCGCACCAGCGGATGGCGCACCGGCCGAAAATGCTCGACCTCTTCCGGCGTGAACTCGGTGAAACCGACTTTCGCGCGCGAATAGAGCAGCGAATGCTCGCAGACGAGGCCGGCGATTTCAGCCTTGGTGCGCGCGTCGAGCGCGTCGTAGGCGGCGCGCATATCGGCAAATTCGGTGTTGCCGCCCCAGGACGGCAAGACCCGGCCCGACAAGGCCGAATACTTTGCCGGGACCGGGCGGAACGAGCTGTCCGAATGCCACAGCCGGTCGCCGAGCTTGAAAAACCAGACCCGGTCCTCGGCCGAGATGATGCCGCCGTCCTTGGTCAAATTGGACAGGTCGGCGATGCCGGCGCCGAGCCGGTTATCTTCGCGTTTTCTGACGCTTCCAGGCGTTTGATAATTTTCGAGATCGCCAAAATTCCGGGTGAAGGCAATCTGTTGCGCGTCGCTGATGTCCTGGTCGCGAAAGACCAGCACGCCATACCGGTCCATGCCCGCCTCGATCGCCGCGGCATCCTCAGCGGTTATCGGCCGGGTCAGATCGACGCCCGATACCTCGCCGGCAAAAACCGGATGAAGCGGAGTAATGCCGACGGTCATGCCGCGTCGCCTCCTGCGCGATCGGTGCCGGGGCCCGGGCGGGCGGCCGGCAGCAGATGAGTGTAGCCGTCGCATTCGACTGCGGCAAAGTCGAACGCTTCCCAGAATTGCTCGCTGCCGGCGGCGGCGTTGACGGTCATCGCGCGCCCGTTTGCGGTTGCCATCAGGCGGGTGGCCAGCGCGCGCCCGACACCGCTGCGGCGAAAGGCTTTGCGGACATAGAACCGGCGCATCCGAAGGGCGTTTGGCATGGCCGCTTCACGGGTGAGGCCGCCGACCCCGGCCAGGACATCACCCGCAAACGCCGCGAAAAGAGCCTCGCTCTCGCGGTCGAAGCGAAGCTCGCCGGAATGCCAATCGGCGGCGAGCCGGTCGAGCATCCTGTAGCCTTCGGCGCGCGCCTCGGCTCGCAGCGCCTCGAATTCCGCGGGCAGCGCCTCGCCGACGCGTTCCAGGCGAAGCGACCGCTCCTGGCGCTTGGTCTCGCGCCACAATTCTTCGAGGGCATCGAGATCGCCGGCAATACCACGCTCGGCGGCGACGCTTTCGAGCCGGCGAAATCGGCGCTCGAATTTCCCAGTGGCGCGCCGCAGCGCCGCTTCCGGATCGAGATCGAGCTTGCGTGCGAGCTGGGCGGCCGCGAACAACAAATCGCCGATCTCGTCCTCGATTCGTTCGGGTGCCGCATCGCATTCGATTTCGGCGCGAAGCTCTGCGGTCTCCTCGGCGATCTTGTCGAAAACCGCGCGCGCGTCGGGCCAATCGAACCCGATCCGAGCGGCGCGGGCACCGATCTTGGCGGCGCGGAGGAGGGCGGGGAGGGCGAGCGCGACGCCGTCGAGAACGCTTTGCGGCACTCCTTGGGCGGGCGCGCGCGCCCGCCGTTCGGCCGCCTTATGCTCTTCCCAGGCGACACTTTGCGCCACCGCCGAGGAAATTTCAGCGCCGCCAAAAACATGCGGATGCCGGCGCAGCATCTTGTCGACGATCGCCGCCGCGACGTCGTCGAAGCCGAACATTCCGGCCTCTTGGGCCATTTGCGCGTGAAACACGACCTGAAACAGCAAATCGCCGAGCTCGTCCTTCAGCGCCGCATGATCGCCGCGCTCGATCGCATCGGCGACTTCATAAGCCTCTTCGATCGTGTACGGCGCAATCGTCGCGAAATTCTGCTGCCGATCCCACGGGCAGCCATGCGCGGGATCGCGCAGCTGCTCCATGATTGCCAGCAACCGGTCGAGAGAACGGCTCATCGCGGTGCCATTTGTCGCATAATATATATTATGGAAAATTAAGCTCGACCGCCAAACCGTCGCGACCGGGTTCAACGCCCGCTGGCAATTCCGCCGACAGCTCGGCGTAGTCGAGGCTTTGGTCCATATGTGTCAGCACCGCGCGGCGCGGTTTCACACGGGCGATCCAGCCGAGCGTCTTGGCGAGATGGCTGTGCGTCGGATGCGGCGCACGCCGCAGGCAGTCGACCACCCAAAATTCGACCCCGGCGAGCGCGGCAAAGGCGGCCTCATCCAATTCGGTGACGTCGGTCGAATAGGCCATCGGGCCGATCCGGAAACCGAGTGTGGTGCTGTAGCCGTGGTCCTGCGCGAACGGGGCGACCTCGATCCCGGCCGCCGTGAACCGGCCGGTGATTTCGTGCGGGATCAGCGTCGGCTTGTAAAAACGTCCCGGGTCCTCCGGCGGGTCGAAGACATAGCCAAAGCGGCGGCGGATTTCGTCGAGGGTTTTGCCGTCGGCGTAGAGCGGGATCGGCTGGCGCATCGCCCGGTTGACCGCGCGCAGATCGTCGATGCCGTGCAGATGGTCGGCATGCGCGTGCGTCATCAGCACCGCATCGATACGCGCGATCTGCGTCTCCAGCAACTGCTCGCGCAGATCGGGCGAGGTATCGATCAGGATAGTTTTGCCGCACGCCTCGATCAGCAACGATCCGCGGCGCCGGCGGTTGCGCGGGTCGGCGGGGTTGCACCGCCCCCACCCGATGCCGATTGCCGGCACCCCGGTCGAAGCACCGCAACCGAGCACCGTCACTTTCATGGCGCGGGCGCGCGCGCCTTTTGGAACAGGCGAAAGAAATTTGCGGTGGTCGCGGCCGCCAAAACGTCGATCGCCACATCTTTGAGCGCCGCGACCGCCGTCGCGGTGACGGCGACAAAAGCGGGCTCGTTGCGCCTGCCGCGGTACGGCACCGGCGCCAGATACGGGCTGTCGGTTTCGACCAGCAGGCGGTCGAGCGGCAGGTCGCGCACGATGGTGCGCAATTCCTCGGCGTTTTTGAAGGTCACGATCCCCGAGATCGAGATGTAAAAGCCGAGCGCCAGCGCCGCCTCGGCAAGTTGCCGGCCGCTCGAAAAACAGTGCATGACACCGGGCGGCGGCCGCTCCTCGCGCAGGATGCCGGCGATTTCCGCATCCGCCTCGCGGGCATGGATGATGAGCGGCAGCCCGGTCATGCGCGAGGCGGCGATATGAGTGCGAAACACCCGCTCCTGGACCGCTCGCGGGCTCAAATCATAGTGAAAATCGAGACCCGTCTCGCCGATGCCGACAACCTTCGGATGCGCCGCAAAAGCCGCCAGCCGATCCGCTGTCAGCATCTCGTGATCCTTGGCTTCGTGCGGATGGGCGCCGACCGAGCACCAAATGTCGGGGTCCGCCTCGGCGATCGCACGAACATTCGGGAATTCATTGAGCCGCGTGCCGATCGTCAGCATGGTCGCGACCCCGACGGTCCGCGCGCGTTCAACGATTTCCGCCCGGTCTTGCGCGCTTTCGGCGAAATCGAGATGGCAGTGGCTGTCCACGAGCACCGGGTTCGAACCCCCCTACTCCGCCGCCGCCTCGACCAATCGCGGGAAGATCCCTTCCGGCTTCGGCAGCGCTGTGCCTGCAGCGAGCGGAACCGCAAGAGCCGCGAAATCGCGTGCGCCCGATGCCGTCGACAGCTGGTCGAGCAGCTTTGCTGCGGCATCGGGAACAAACGGTTGCACAAGAATCCCGATGTGACGGATCACTTCAGCCAGCGTGTACAGCACGGTCCGCATCCGGGCTGGGTCGCTGCGGCGCAAAACCCACGGCGCCTGCTCGTCGACATAGCGATTGGCCTCGGCGACGACCCGCCAGATCGCTTCGAGCGCCAGATGAAAGGCTGGCTCGGCCATATGGCCGCGCACGGTGTCGAGGAGCCCTTGCGCCGCCGCGAGCAAGGCCCGGTCGGGCTCGGCAAGCGCGTCGGGCTGCGGCACCGCAGACCCGCAGTCGCGGTTGATCATGACCAGCACGCGTTGCGCCAGATTGCCGAAATCGTTGGCGAGGTCGCCGTTGAGGCGGCCGACCACGGCCCGGTGCGAAAAGTCGCCATCGCTGCCGAACGGCAATTCGCGCAGCATGAAATAGCGCACCGGATCGACCCCGTAGGTATCGACAAGCTGTTTGGGCGGGATGAAATTGCCGAGCGATTTCGACATTTTCTCCCCCTCCACGGTCCACCAGCCATGCGCGAAGACGCGGCGCGGCGGCTCCAGCCCGGCGGCCATTAGAAAGGCCGGCCAATAGACCGCATGAAACCGCACGATGTCCTTGCCGACAACGTGTATATCCGCCGGCCACAACCTCGAAAACTCATCCATATCATCAGGGTATCCAGCTGCAGTAATGTAGTTTATCAGCGCGTCGAGCCAGACATAGACGATATGGCCGGAATGGCCGGGAACCGGGATCCCCCAGGTAAAGCTGGTGCGCGATATCGACAGGTCGCTGAGGCCGCCTTTGATAAAGCTGATCACCTCGTTGCGCCGTCCGCGCGGCGCCACGGCAGCGGGATTGGCCTCATAATAGGCCAACAGCCGTTCCTGCCAGGCCGAGAGCCGGAAAAAATAGTTTTCCTCCTCGAGCCACTCGACCTCGGCGCCGGTCGGCGCCCGCCCTCCGACCAGCTCGCTTTCGTCGTAGAACGCCTCGTCGCGCACCGCATACCAGCCGGCAAAGCGGCCGAGATAGATTTCGCCGCGCCGCTCCAGCTCTGTCCACAGCGCCTGCACCGCGCGGGCATGGCGCGGCTCGGTGGTACGGATGAACTCGTCATAGCTGATGTTCAGCATTTCCGCGACGTCGCGAAAGCGCGCCGAATTGCGGTCGGCGAATTCCTGCGGTGTGACGCCGGCCGCGGCCGCCGATTGCGCCACCTTCTGGCCGTGCTCGTCGGTGCCGGTCAAGAATTTCACCTGCCGCCCGTCCAACCGCATAAAGCGCGCCAACGCATCGCAGGCCACGGTCGTATAGGCATGGCCGAGATGCGGCATGTCGTTGACGTAATAGATCGGCGTCGTGATGAAAAAGGACCGGGCGGCGTTCATCGCTCTCTCCAAAGCCCAGATATGGGCGGCGGCCGGTCGCGATGCAGGACAGGCGCGCGGTTTTTAGCGCGACAAGTCGGCGATCGCAAAGAAGGCGCCGAGCACCGCCTGCTTGCGGTCGAGGTTGAGCGCATCGGTCTGCGCGAAGCTTTCGGCGATCTGCCCGCGCAAAGCCGCCCATCGCGCCGGATCGGCATGGCTGCCCAGATGCCGTATTGCCTCACCCTCGCCGGCCACGGTCTCGGTTCCCTCGGGCGCCCGGCGCGCGCCTTCCACCGCAACCCGCGCCAACAGCTGCAGCAGCAGTTCGCCGCCGGCGCGATAAGCATCTTCGGCATCGCGGCGAGCGAGCTGCTCGGCAAAGCCGTGCAGCCTTGCCATATCGGTCTTCGGCGCCGCCGCGACGAGCTCGATCACCGACCGGTACAACCCGAGCCCGCCGCCATCGGCCAAATCCAAGGCTCGCCCGACGCTGCCGCCGGTCAATGCCGTCAGTGCTTTGCATTCGGCTGCTTCGAGATCGGGGCGTTGCCGCGCCAACAGGCCGGCCGCAAGATCGAGCGCGGAGGGCGCCAACGGAAAGCGCCGGCAGCGCGAGCGGATCGTCGGCAGCAGCCGGCCCGGATTATGGCTGACCAGCAGCAACAGCGCGTGTTGCGGCGGTTCCTCGAGAATCTTCAATAACGCATTGGCGGCACTGCGGTTCATCTCTTCAGCGCCATCGACGACGACGATGCGCCACCCGCCCTCGGCCGCGGTCAGGTGCAAAAACCGGGCGACCGCGCGCGCATCTTCGGCCAAGATCTCGCCGCGCAGCCGCCGCTGCCGCGGGTCCCATTCGCGCTCGACGGTCAGCAAATCGGCGTGGCCGCCGGCGGCGATGCGGCGAAAAACATCGCTTTCCGGCTCGATTGCGAGCCCGCCTTCGCGATCGGTCCGCAATTCAGGCGGCGCCAGCAGATACCGCACCAGGCGAAAGGCAAGCGTGGCTTTGCCGATGCCGCGCGGGCCGCAAAGCAGGATCGCATGCGGCAACCGCCCCGCTTCGGCGAGCCGCCGCAATGCGGCTTCCGCCGGTTCGTGCCCGAGAAGCTCGGGATTGGCCCGCGGCGTCGGGCTCACGCTAACGCTATGCCCAATCGCGATTCGACCGCTGTGCGAACAGCACGATACACCGCTTCCGGTTCGGGTGTGGCGTCGATCAGGACAGCGCGCTCCGGCTCCGCCGCGGCGATCGCTCGGAAGCCCTGGCGCAGCCTTTCGTGAAAATCGCGGTCGAGGCGTTCGAAACGGTCGGCGGCTACAGGCCGCGCGGCGGCGCGGGCAAGCCCGGTCGCGACCGGCAGATCGAGGATAATCGTCAAATCCGGTGCAAACTCGCCGAGCGCGAACCGGTGCAACCGGCGCAGCTCTTCGAGCGCCACGCCGCGGCCCCACCCTTGGTAAGCCAGCGTCGAATCGGCAAATCGATCGCAGACAACCCACTTTCCCCGGGTCAAAGCCGGGGCGATCAGCGTTTCGACATGGTCGCGGCGGGCGGCGACCAGCAATAGAGTCTCGCTGACTGCGTCCCAGCGCTCGCCCGCGCCCTCAAGCAGCAGCCGGCGGATCGCCTCCGCATCGGGCGAGCCGCCGGGCTCGCGCGTCGCGACGACCGCAATCCCGCTCTGCTCGAGCGCCGCGGCGAGCAGCGCTGCCTGCGTCGATTTCCCCGCGCCCTCGCCGCCTTCGATCGTGATCAGCCGGCCGCGCTGCACTCGGCTCAATGCCGCTGACCCCAGACGAGATACCCGGCGAGGGTGGCGACCCGGCCGAGCGCGTCCATCCGGCCGACATCGGCGGCGGCGACGAGCGGGACTTCGACCGGCGCGGTATCGCCCGCCGTCACGACCAGCTTGCCGAGGGTTTCGCCCTTTTTGACCGGGGCCGGCACCGGCGCGTCGTAATCGGCGGTGACTTTCATCTCCTTGCGCGCTTTGCGCGGCAGCGTGACAACCATGTCCTTCGCCACGGTCAGCGGCACGCGGGCGGCGGCGCCGAGCCACACCGGCGCCTCATCGACGGTGTCGCCGGCAGCGACGATCCGGTAGTCATTGAACTCGCGGAACGCCCAATCGGCCAGTCTTTCGCTTTCCTGCGCCCGCGCCTTCATGGTCGGCAGGCCGTTCAGCACCATGACAATGCGGCGGCCGCCGCGCACCACCGAGGCGGTCAGGCTGTAGCCGGATTCCTCGGTATGACCGGTCTTCAACCCGTCGGCCCCCATGTTTTTGTAAAGCAGCGGATTGCGGTTGCCTTGCTTGATGTTATTGAAGGCAAATTCGAGCTGACTATAGAGCTTGTAGTGATCCGGGTAATCCTTGATTGTACGGATCGCCAAAGTGGCGAGATCGCGCGCGGTCATCCAGTGGTTCGGATCGGGCAATCCGTCGACATTGGCGAAGTGGCTGTCCTTGAGCCCGATTTCCTTGGCCTTTTGGTTCATCAGATCGACAAAAGCCTCGACGCTGCCGGCGAGGCCTTCGGCAAGCACGACGCAGGCGTCGTTGCCGGATTGGATGATGACGCCTTTCAGCAGATCGTCGATACTGACCCGGCCGCCGAGCGGCACAAACATCTTCGAGCCGCCGGTGTGCCAGGCTCGCTCGCTGACCGGCAGCTCGTCGGTCAATTTGGCCCGGCCCTCCTTCAGCAGGCCGAAGACGACATAGGCGGTCATCAGCTTGCTCATCGAGGCGGGCGGCATGCGCTCGTCGGCGGCTTTGTCGAGCAATACGGCACCGGTCTCGACCTCGACGATCAGCGCGTGCTTGGCCTGCGTGTCGATCCCGATCGCCGACGGCGCGGGCGGCGCGGCGGGTGCCGGAGACTTCGCCTTCCTCGCGGCAAGGCCCGCGGAGGGCCCGCCGGCGATGCTTGCCGCCAGCACGGCGGCAATTGCCAGCCCCGTCAGACGCGCCACGATCCCAACTCTCATCTCCACCTCCGTCGCGTCAATCGGCGACGATCCGCGCCCCCGGATAGCCGCTGCCGGCGAGCCTGGCGATCAGCCCTTCGGCTTCTTTCTCGCTCGCCACCGGGCCGAGCCGGACGCGGTACACCTCGATCCCGTTGACCGAGGCGCTGGTCACCCGAACGCTCCCCAGCGTCGCGATCCGCGACTGCACCCGCTCGGCATTGTCCCGCACCGAGAAGGCTCCCGCCTGGATGAAGATGCCGCCGGAGACGATCGGAGCAGCCGGATGCATCTTCGGCGGCAATGGCGGCATTTCTGCGACGACGACAGGCGCAGGCGGCGGAGCG
>DASXAM010000113.1:0-1930 GCA_036404275.1 Allostellaceae bacterium | reverse complement strand
CTGGGTCGAGGCGTTGAACGCCTTGCAGAACTCCATGATGTTGAGCCCGCGCTGCCCGAGCGCCGGCCCGATCGGCGGCGACGGGTTGGCCTTCCCGGCCGGGACCTGCAGCTTGATGATGCCGACGATCTTTTTCGCCATCCTCTAACCTCGCCACCCTGGCGAAGACCCGGGCCCATGCCCGCCGCCGCTTCGCCCGCTGACCCTTGGATCCCGGCTTTCGCCGGGATGCTCGCGCGGCTGCGCCGCGCTTACACCTTCTCGACCTGCGAGTATTCGAGCTCGACCGGGGTCGCCCGCCCGAAGATCGACACCGCCACCTTGATCCGCGACTTCTCCTCGTCGACTTCCTCGACGAGACCGTTGAACGAGGTGAACGGACCGTCGCACACGCGCACCTGCTCGCCGATCTCGAAGGTGATCGACGGCTTCGGCCGCTCGATCCCTTCCTGGATCTGGCGCATGATCCGCGCCGCCTCGCCGTCGCTGATCGGCAATGGCCGCCCGCGGCCGCCGAGAAAGCCGGTGACCTTGGCGGTATTCTTCACGAGGTGCCAGGTCTCGTCGCTCATATCCATTTTGACCAGCACATAGCCCGGGAAAATTTTGCGCTCGCTCGACACCTTGGCGCCGCGCTTGACCTCGACCACCTCCTCGGTCGGCACGAGAATTTCCTCGAACCGGTCGGACCACCCCTTCTGCTCGGCCTGCTCGCGGATCGCCGCCGCGACCTTCTTCTCGAAGCCGGAGTACACATGGATCACATACCAGCGGTTGGCCATGTTTCGGCGCCCCGACCCTACTGTCCGAGCCCGAACAGAAGCCGCACGGCCTCGGAGAACGCCTGGTCCACGACAAAGAAAAATACGGCCGCGATGAAGACCATCAAGAACACCATCGCGGTCGTGACCACGGTCTCCTTGCGGCTCGGCCAGGTGACGCGCGACACCTCCTGGCGAACCTGCTGGGCGAATTCGGTCGGGCTCGTCTTTGCCATCGCCTAATCTGCGCTCGAGTCGCGGGGCCGCGCCGCCGCGGGGCTGCCGCCCCGCCGGCTGGCAGGAGTGGAGGGGCTCGAACCCCCAACCCCCGGTTTTGGAGACCGGTGCTCTACCAGTTGAGCTACACTCCTACGACACGGCGCCGGGCGCCGTAACGCCGTTCCACCGCCGGCCCGGCGCCCGCCGCCTGATTCCGCGTCATGCTATGTGGGCTTGGTGGGCGCGCGTTCTAGTGGCGCGCGCGCCCCGCTGTCAATCCCATTCGCCGCCGGATCAGGCGGCGGCCGCTTTCCTGTTCACCGCGAGCCGGGCGTCGACCGTGGCCACCGTTTGATCGACGATCGCGTTGCGCATGCCGTATTGCCCGCCGATCGTCTGCACCAGCCGGTCGGTCCGCTCGATATTGGTCGCGCCGGCAAACAGCGCCCGCGCCGCCGAGGACGGACGCACGAGATCGTTTGCCGCGGCGGCGTATTTCTCGAACGGCACCAGATCGTTCGGAGAAGCTCCGAGCTTTTCGCACACGCCGACGACCCAATTGTAGACCGACCGCGAGGCTTCGAGGTCGCGATGGACCGCTTCCTTGATGTCGATCGCCCGGTCCGGCGTCACGCAGCGGTAGTTGCCGGTCAGCAGCATGGCCCATTTCGCAAGCGGCACGAAGATCGACTCATGGACCTTCAGCTTGACCGGGAGATCGATCGGACCGTCGCCCGGATCGTAGCGCGCGGCCTCGATATCGGCCTGCATCTGCCGCAATATCGCGGTCGGAGGCTCGGCGGCAAAGCGCGCCACCTTGAAGTTGGTCGGCAAGGTGACCTGCAGCACGTTGATCTTTTCCCCAGGCGGGCGAATGGCTTGCGGATCGGGGCTGCACAGGGTCACCAGCCCCGGGTCGAAATTGTCCCAGACGCCGGCATCGGTGAAGG
>DASXAM010000112.1:0-7368 GCA_036404275.1 Allostellaceae bacterium | reverse complement strand
GCGAAGACCAGCTGCGCCAGCACCTCCTTGCGGTGCTCCCTCTCCTCCATCAGACCGAGGAAGGTGCGATAAGCTTCGATGACCTGGCCGCGCTCGACCAGGGTCAGCCAGTTGTTGAGGCGCTCGTTCAGGGGCCCCGATTCTCTCGACGGCTCCTGGTCGGGCCAATACACGACCGGCTTGGGCGGAGCAGTGTTGGGCATCTTGTAGCCCCGGGTCGCGTAATGCCCGGGCGCCTTCAGGATCTTCTGGTTCCGGATGTCGAGCCCGGAGGGGATGTACCAGATCGTCTGCGCCAGCGGCAGCCCCGCCAGTTTTTCCGGCAGCATCTTTTGCAGATTGATCGCCGCCCGGGCGCTCAACAGGCAATGGTCGTTGTTGACAAAATTCGGGAAACCGTCATCGATGCGCTGATGGTATGGCACATGCGTATAGGGCGCATGGATCCGCACCGCCTCTGCCATGATTTCGGGCAGAGGCCGGCCGCGGCGCAGCAATTCGTAATAGACCCGGCTGCCGCCGATCTGGTCGCGAGCGAGCAGCCGCTCTTCGAGCTCGCTGTAAAGTCGCTTGGTTTCTTGATCTGCGGTTGCGGGCGCCATTCTGGTCTCGCTCCTCGGCTGCGGTCGGGTCGACGAGCGCGATTGTAGGCGGTTGGCGCCGCTCGCGGCAACGCCGCTGATCGCCGCCGGGCTATGACCCAGAAAGAAAGGTGATCGTCAAGGTCCGGCCACCGGTGCATACCCCGGTCGGCTGATATTTGTTCTCGGGCGGCGTAAACATCGGAAAGAAATAGGCGTTGACGCAGGCCTGGGTATTGCCGACGCAAGTGGCGTTGGGGTTGCCGCAATGCCGCGGGTATTTCTGCGGACCGTAGGTGCCGTCGGTCGGCCCGCGGCAGGAGAAGCTCGGGGCCGGCGGCGTTCCGGCGCAGCTCAGCTCGACCGGCAGATTGTAGGAGGCGCCGCCACCGCTGGCGCATTGGTTCTGGCGCCACAATTCAACGGTGCAGCTGGTCGGGATTACGCTGACATCGTAGGAGACGCAGGTGCCAGGATCGTGCGTCCACTGGCACTGGTCCTTGGTGTCAAAGGCCGTCTCGATCAAGGTCAGATGGTCGTCCTGCGCGCGCGTGCAGTTCGGATTGGCGAAGGGCGAGGCGCAAAAGCGGCTGCCGCTGTTGGTGGCGTCGACGGTCCCGGTGCAGATCGCCCCGGCGGCAATCTTCAGCCCGTTGCCGGTCACGGTGCATTTGGCGCCGGCATCGTAATGGATCGAGCCCGTGCCGCTGAAGCCGACATAAATCGGCCGGGTCTGGCGATTGACGAATTTGACCGGGCCGATATCCGGTGTGCCGAGCAGCCGGAGCCCGCAAGCCGCCGTCGCAACCGCGCGCAAGCCCGCATCGGTGATCGCCTGGGTTTGTCCGGTTTGCGGATTTTTCAAGCGCGGCTCGCCGGTGGCACCCGAGGGGCAGAGCAATGTCAGGTCGCCGCTCGCCGCTTGCGCGGCAGTCTGCGCGACCGCGATCGACAAGCCCGCGGCTGCGATCAGTAGCCCCAGGCGGTGGATGGCGGCGCGCCGCCGCCGATGCATCACGAGGTTCATGATCCTCTCGATCCAAAAAGGAGGTAGACCGGCAGAGGCTGCGCAAAAAATTGTTACGATATCGTATTCTTTTCTGATCGAGGTGAGACCGATTTGAACCCGGACATTCTGCATCGCGATTTCAAGCCCGAGCCCTATTGGTGGGAGGCGTACCGGCCGGTTGCAGCCGAGGTTGCGGATGTGCCGGGGCATGCGGCGGTGGCGATCGTCGGCGGCGGCTATGCCGGGCTGTCGGCGGCGCTCGAGCTGGCGCGGCACGGGCTCGACCCGGTGGTGCTCGAAGCGGCCGAGCTCGGCTTTGGTGCCAGCACGAGGAATGGCGGTGCGGTCAGCGGCGGCGTCAATATCGGCAAAGGCTTTACCGGGCGCTCGGCCGAGGTGGCGCCCGAGCGCGTCGAACGGCTGCTGTCGGATGCGGCTGACGCGTTTGCTCTGGTCGATCGGCTGATCGCCGAGGAACGGATCGAATGCTTCTGGGAAAAGCGCGGGCGCTTTGTCGGCGCCTGGACCAAACAGCACTACGCGCAGCAAAGCCGCCGTCTGACGCTGCTCAACGATGCGGCGCAATCGGGCGCCTACATGGTGCCGTCCGAGCGGCAGCGCGAGGAGATCGCCAGCGATTACTACCATGGCGGCATGGTGGTCGAGCGCTCGGGCAAATTGCACCCTGCGCTTTATTACAAGGGTCTGCTCGATGCCTGCCGCCGCCGCAATATCACAGTCTGCGCCAAGACCGCGGTCGGCCGCATTAGCGGTGCGAGCGGCGGCTGGCGGGTCGAGACCGCGCGCGGGGCTTTGTCGGCGGACGAGGTGGTGATCGCCACCAACGGCTATACCGGCGACCTGACCCCGGCCCTGAAGCGGCGCATCGTGCCGATCGCGAGCCACATCGTCGCCACCGAGGAGTTGCCGGAGGACCTAGCCCGCTCGCTGATCCCGAAGGGCCGCACCCTCTCCGATACTCGCCGCGTTCTCTGCTATTACCGGATGTCGCCCGACGGCAAGCGCATGGTCTTTGGCGGCCGCGCCCGTTTCACCCAGGTCGGCCCGGCGACGAGCGCGCCGGTCCTCTATCGCTATATGACCGCGCGCTTTCCGCAATTGCACGGCGTCAAGCTGACCCACGCCTGGACCGGCAACACCGCCTTCACGCTCGACGCCCTGCCGCATATGGGCGAGAGCGACGGCCTCCACTATTGCCTCGGCTGCAACGGCAGCGGCATCGCGATGATGACCTATCTCGGCTGGCAGACTGCGCGGAAGATCGCCCGCACCTCGAACGATCGCTGCGCCTTTGATGCCCCCGATTTCCCCGACCACCCGCTTTATTCGGGCAATCCCTGGTTCCTCCCCGCAATCGGCTCCTGGTACCGGCTGCGCGACCGCCTCGACCGTCTCGTCTCTTAGGCGACGAGCTAAAGCTCGACCTGGCCGCCCAGCTCGACGATGCGGTTGACCGGGATGCGGAAGAATTCGGTCGCGTCGAGGGCGACGTTCGACAACAGGATGAACAGCTTTTTGAACGGTAGCATCAGGCCGGACGGGCGCTTGGCAACGATCTTCTCGCGGCCGACAAAAAACGAAGTCTCCATCAGGTTGAAGCGAAAGCCGCCGACCCGGCATAGCGCCAATGCCCGCGGGATATCCGGCTCTTCGAGAAAACCGTAATGGATCGTCACGGTATGAAAATTCTGTCCGAGATGGTCGATCTGCAGCCGCTCGCCCTCCGGCAGCCGCGGCACGTCCTCGGTGCGGACGGTCATCAGCACGTTGCGCTCGTGCAGGATTTTGTTGTGCTTCATGTTGTGCAGCAGGGCGGCGGGCACGTTGTCGACCCGTGAGGTCATGTAGATCGCTGTGCCGGGAACGCGCGCCGGGTGGTCGGGCTTGAGCGTCTCGATCAGGGTTGCGAGCGGCAGCGCGCCGCTTGCCCGCCGGACCGCGAGCCGCCGCCGGCCCCAGAGCCACGTCACCATCATCGCAAAGGCGGTTGCGGCAATGACCAGCGGAAACCAGCCGCCTTCGATGATCTTTAGGAGATTGGCGCCAAAAAACGACAGATCGACAAAGAGAAACAGCCCGAACAACGGAATGAGCTGCCACAAGGGCCAGCGCGCGCCGAGGCTGAAATAGGTGAAGGCCAGGATGGTATCGACCGTCATCGTGCCGGTGACGGCGATGCCGTAGGCGCCGCCCAGCGCATCCGAGGAGCGGAAACCGAGCACGGTCGCCACCACCGCGACCAGCAGCAAGCCGTTCATCGCCGGCACATAGACCTGGCCGATTTCCTGCTCGGAAGTGTGGCGCACCTGGATGCGCGGCAGATAGCCGAGCTGCACCGCCTGCCGGGTCAGCGAAAAGGCGCCGGAGATCACCGCCTGCGAGGCAATCACCGTCGCGGTCGAGGCGAGCGCCACGAGCGGATAAAGCGCCCAGTCGGGCGCCAAATGGAAGAACGGGTTCTCGATAGCGGCGGGCTGCGCCAGGAGCAGCGCACCCTGGCCGAAATAGTTGAGCAGCAATGCCGGGAAAACGAGACGCATCCAGGCGCGCCGGATCGGGCCCGGGCCGAAATGCCCCATATCGGCATAGAGCGCTTCCGCCCCGGTCACCGCCAGCACCACCGAGCCGAGCAGGATGAAGCCTTGCCCGGGGTGGTGCAGCAAAAGCGTAACGGCGTAATACGGGTCGAGCGCCTTGAGGATCGATTGATGATGGGCGATGCCGACCAGGCCGAGGATCCCGATAATCACGAACCACAAGGCCATGATCGGGCCGAAAAAGCCGCCGACATGGCCGGTCCCGTGGCGCTGGACGACAAACAGCACGATTAGCAGCAGCAAGGTCAGCGGGATCACATAGGGCTCGAGCGCCGGGGTGGCGACCTTCAGCCCCTCGACAGCGCTCAACACCGAGATCGACGGCGTCAGTACACCGTCGCCAAAAAACAGCGCCAGACCGAACAGCCCCGCCCACAACGCCCAGCGAACCCGGCGGGCGCCGGCGGCGCGCAATGCCAGGACCGTCAACGCCATGATGCCGCCTTCGCCACGGTTGTCGGCGCGCATCAGCACCAGGACGTACTTGACGGTGACGACGATCGTGAGGGTCCAGGCGATCAGCGACAGGATGCCGAAGACATGCGGCTTGTCGACGACGCCCGCATTGGCGAAGCACTGCCGCAACGCGTAGAGCGGCGAGGTGCCGATATCGCCATAGACGACCCCCAACGCTGTGACCGCCAGGCTTTGGCCGATCTTGGCGTGGGCTTGTGGCTGGGCGACGACGGTGTCCGGCATCAATGAGCGTCGAATCGGTTTGTGTGTGCTAACGCCGTATACGCCGGCCTGGATCATCGGCGCTGCCGGCAAATCCCGCTCGCGCCGCCAAGGGGTGGGTTATACGCAGATTTTTGCCGCAAAGCCGCGACAAATCCGCCGTATTCGCCAAGACCTCGGCACTCCTCGCGCCATCGCGGGCTCGCGGCCGACTATAGCCGTTTTTGCCGGCTGCAACAGGCGTCGATCGGATCGGCCGGCATAACCGCGCAAGCTCAGCCGCCAGCAGCACGTCAAGCGCGCGGCCGTGGCATCGTGTCGGCGTTTGCTCCGGCGGCGCCCTATCGGTAAACAGACGCGCGGCCCCATCGATCAGAACGGGTGAGGAGAAGGGCGATGAGCGAGACGCGCCTGCGCTGCGGGATGCTGGTGTTCCCGAACATGACGCAGCTCGACCTGACCGGCCCCTACGAGGTGCTGTCCCGGCTGCCCGGCGCCGAAACGCTGCTGCTCTGGAAGAACCTGGAGCCGGTGCGCACCGAGCATGGGCTGACCGTGCTGCCGATGGCGACATTTTCGAGCTGCCCGCCGCTCGATCTCGTGCTGATGCCCGGCGGCGGCGGGATCAACCCGCTGCTCGAAGACGCCGAAGTGCTGGAGTTTTTGCGCCGGACTGCGGCCGAGGCGCGGTGGGTCGTCGGCGTGTGCACCGGGTCGCTCGTCCTCGGCGCGGCCGGGCTGCTGCACGGTCGCCGCGCGACGACGCATTGGATGTCGCGCGACCTGTTGCGCCAGTTCGGCGCCGAGCCGGTCGCGGCGCGGGTAGTCGCCGACGGCAATCTGGTCACCGGCGGGGGTGTGACCGCTGGCATCGACGTAGCGCTCAGCGTCGCCGCCACGATCGCCGGCCGACCCGCGGCCGAGGCGATCCAGCTGGCGATCGAATACGACCCCGACCCGCCGTTTTCCGCAGGCTCGCCCGAAACCGCCGACCCTGCGGTCCTCGCCGCAGTGCGCGCCCGCAGCGAAGCGCGCCAGCGCGACCGGGCCGAGCGCGCTGCCCGCGCCGCCGCCCTCCTCAATATCGGTAGTGCTCGGGCTTGAACGGGCCGCCGGCGCCGAGGCCGAGCAGCTTTCCCGCGACGTGCGAGCGTTCGCTGCGGTTCACAGGCGGATCGATGCCGGATGCGTCATCACATCCGTCAACCCGAAATCGCCGCCCTTGAAGAGCAGCGGCGCCCGCAGGACGGCCGAAACGGCATAAGCCAGGCAGTCGCCGAAATTGAGCCTTGCCGGATGTCCGCTTCCTCGGCCAAAGCGGGTAAATGCCGCGGAAGCCGCATCTGCCATGCCGCGACTGAACGGCAGGACCGTCCCGGGCCCGGATTGGATGAAATCCTCGAGCCACCCCGAAGCGCGCACGGCCAGATTGACCGAACACCAGGCGCGCGTCTCGACCAAGGTCGGTGCGCCGATTGTGCATTCTTCGCTGGCCAAAAGATCAAGCAGTCTTTCGGCGTCGGCCTCGCCCTTGATAATCCCGACCAGCACCGAGCTGTCGAGCACGATCACACCGGGAGCCCCGTCGCGTCGTCATAAAAGGCTTCGACCGGCATTTCCGGCTGCCTCAGCCCGGCCTCACGGTCTTTGCGGAGCAGCCGCCGCCAAGCTTCGACCCGCTTTCGCGGCGTCGCCTCACGACGGCTTGGCCGGTATTGCCGCAGGGCGTCGAGCACGATTTCGCTGATCGTCCGCCCGGTCTGGCGCGCCAGCGCGCGTGCCAGCTGCGCGGCTTCGGCATTGCGGATGTGAACCTGGTCCTTCACGGAATTCTTCCTGCGGCGCTTCCGGTACACACGTACACGGTGCCCATAACACCCGCAAGACAGCAGCGGCGACTCACACCGAAGCCATACGCCGGGCACCCGGAAATGTGACGGGCTGCGGCACGCGCGCCCCCGCCACGGGCTTGACAGCCGCAGGTTATCCCGACTGCGTCATCCGCGCGTCATTCGATCCAATTGGCACGGCACGCTTAACAGGGCGTCAATAGCGGTAGTGCTCGGGTTTGAACGGGCCGCCGGCGGCGAGGCCGAGATAGCTTTGCTGGGCCGGGGTGAGCTTGGTCAATTTGACGCTAAGCTTGTCGAGGTGGAGGGCCGCGACCTTTTCGTCCAGGTGCTTCGGCAGCACATAGACCTTGTTCTCGTACTTGCCGGGATTGGTCCAAAGCTCGATCTGGGCCAGCACCTGGTTGGTGAAGGACGCGCTCATGACAAAGCTCGGATGGCCGGTGGCGCAGCCGAGATTGACGAGCCGGCCCTTGGCCAGGACGATCAGACGTCGGCCGTCCGGGAAGACGACCTCGTCGACCTGCGGCTTGACCTCTTCCCAGGGATAGTTCCTGAGCGCGTCGATTTGGATCTCGCTGTCGAAATGGCCGATGTTGCAGACGATCGCGCGGTCCTTCATCTGCCGCATG
>DASXAM010000111.1:0-21870 GCA_036404275.1 Allostellaceae bacterium | reverse complement strand
TCGAGCGGGATGAGCAATTGCCGGACCAGCTCGTTAACCGCGGCCTCGACATCGAACCCCAATCGCGAGCTGAAGAGGTTGTTGCCGTGGACGGAGAGCAGGACGAGCGTTTCGCACAACCCCTGGCGAAGTGCGGCGGAGTGCCGGCGCGATTTCCCGTAGAGATTGGACGCCCAGCGCTTGTCTTCGGGCAGGTCCAGCCCCGGATCGCTCTCCGAGAGGACGATTCTTGCGACCTGGAAGAACCTCTTGATGTGGGCGGCTATGACGAAGGGCTGAATAGCGTACAGGGCATCGACCTTCGAGACGACACCGCGGAATTTGCCGATCGACCAGACCGGGGCTTGCTCCTGGGCGGTGAGTTCGGCGATGGTCTGCTCGATCTCGTCATGCGTGCGAGCCGCGATATCCGAGAGGATCGCCTGGTCGGCCTCCGAGGTTGAGTCCCAGGCCCCGACGAGGACGAGCGGTATCAGGCGGTCGGCGACATCCTTCTGCGCCCACGGCGGGGTGCGAATTGCCGGTAGGTCGGAGAGGCGCCGCCGTAGAACCGTCAGCGAGGACCCGGACTCGCGGGCGAGGCGGGTCACGTCGTCGCGGTCGAAGCCCATCGCGGTCAGCCCGGTCTCAAAGGTTTGATGATCAGCGAGGTCGAAGACGATGTTGGCTTCGTCTTCGAGAGCGCTGCGCCGTGTGACGACGACGGTGTGATGCTGGCGGTGAATGCCCGCCGACTCGCGCTCGGCTTCGGGCGAGGTCATGACCACGATGAAATCCCTGGTGGCGCTCGCGATCTTCGACAGCGCGTCTGCCGATCTGACGACGATCACCCGGTCGCCGGCGTCGGTTTGCTGGAGCGGCTCCCTCTCGAACAGGCACGCCAACCCAGCCAGCGCCTCGTCGGCGGAATCGGCGACGACGGTCAACGGCCGCTCGGGCAGCCGTCGCAGCCAGTGCGCCAGGGTTTCGGCCTGCGCCTGCGCAGCCGAACCGAACAGCGCCTTGCTAAACTCAGGGTTCGTCGCGCCTGCCCAGCGCTTCCAGCAGGCGTCGAGCGTTTGGACCTCGCCAGCTCCGATCGCCAGTCTTTCGCCCATCCAAGCTTGCGCCGGGATGGAGACCTCCAGCCATTGTTCGAGGTCGCTCGCGTCATACGCGCGAACGTCTTTCCAATCCCCCGTTGCTCTTTTAACGGCTGCCCACGCTTCCTTGCCGGGCCAGTTACGTGGCGTCACGAAGACGAAGGTGGTCTCCGCCCGGATCTGGCGTGTAATCGCCTTGGTGCGGGCGGTATAATCCTCCTCTGCTTTTCGTGCGGCGTCTTGATTGACACCGAACTCCCAGCCGGAAGTACCAAGCGGAATCCAAGGCGTCGCCGAGCCGGCGGTCACCGTGCCATCCCAACCTTTGCGCTGGGAGTTTTCGTAAGCCGGGAAATCCGCCTTCGAGAGCTCGCCGCCGGTCGAGACCACGAGGCGGCGCAAGAGAGCCGCGAGCTCCGCCCGGGCCTCCTGTCGCTCGGCCCAGGCTTCAATCTGCATTGCTTTGATGCTCATGAAACTCGGCGTGTAGGAGCGCACCGCAATCATCGGCTCCTTGTCGCGGGCGAGCGAGCGGTCGTACTCGGCTTGCATTTTCAGAAGAGCTTCGCTGCTGGCGCCGAATGCCTTTTCGATGCGTGTCGCCATCTCAGGGGACAACGACGCATTGCCATTAAGCAGATTGGACAATGCTGGACGCCCTACACCGAGCGTCTTAGCCGCTGCCGTCACGGACAGATCGATTGGGAGCACCACTTGTCGGATGTAGGGACCGGGATGACCGGAATGAGTTTTGTGCGGTTTTTGCATGTCCGTGTCCTGTAGCGCTACAGAATACATATTTGCGATACGATTGTCAAGGTCCCCATATATGCGGCGACGGGGTTGGGGGCGGCTGCGCCGGAAAACATTCGGTTTCACAATAATTTCGCCATGTTCGTGTGGTAGCGGTACGCAATTTAGGGTAGGTACAAACTCGGTACTCCGGCCGTCCAGACCTGGTCGGCGACTTCAACTTAAGGGCGAGCGCTGGCTGTAAAATTTCCTGCATTTAACAGCCAAGCAGCCAAGTTCGGTTCTACCATTAATTGCAGCGGCGAGACGATGGTCGAAAGCTGCCTGTCGCAAAAGGGGGTGCAGTCGGGGTGGCGGGACCATGACGCCGCGGCACGGGGCCGGTATTGTGACGGCAGGGGTGATCGGCGGAGGAAGAGATGACGCAAAGGGCGCGGTTTCGCGAATTGTTGCGGCGGGACGGCATGGTGGTGGCGCCGGGCGCTTATGATTGCATCACCGCCAAACTGATCGAGGCGGCCGGGTTCGAGGCGGTCTATATGACCGGGGCCGGCACCGCGGCGACCCTCGGATATCCCGATTTCGGGCTCGTCACGATGTCGGAGATGGTCGGCAACGCCGAGCGGCTCTGTGCCGCGGTCGGGCTGCCGGTCGTCGCCGACGCCGATACCGGCTACGGCAACGAATTGAACGTGTTCCGCACGGTGCGCGAATACGAGCGCAGCGGGGTTGCCGGCATCCATATCGAGGACCAGGGCTTCCCGAAAAAATGCGGGCATCTCGACGACAAGGAGATCGTGCCGCGCGAGGAGTGGCTCGCCAAAATCCGCGCCGCCGCCGCTGCTCGGCGCGACTCCGATTTTCTGATCATCGCCCGCACTGATGCGCGCGCCGTCGCCGGCTTCGACGAGGCAATCGCCCGCGCCAATGCCGCACTCGCCGCCGGTGCCGAAATGGTCTTTGTCGAGGCGCCGCAGACGCTCGAGGAGGTGGCTGCGGTGCCGCGGCTGGTGCAGGGCCCGTGCCTGTTGAACGTCGTCTATGGGGGCAAGACGCCGGACCTCGATCTGCGCGAGGCGGAACGCATGGGCTATAAAATGGCGATCCTGCCCGGCCTGCTGCTGAAATGCGTGGTTGGCATCTGCGAGCAAAAGCTCGTCGAACTGAAGACCGGACACCGCCATCCCGCACCCCCAAAGGAGATGACGGTGCGCGAGATGTTCGAGCGCGTCGGCGCCGCCGAATGGGACGCCCGCCGCGCCGCCTTCCGCGAGCCCGACCCGATCCGCAACGCGGCGGAATAGCGGCTCGTTGATGGTTCGGCCGAATCAACTGGAGAGTGCCCCTCACCCCAGCTCTCTCCCCGCAACGCGGGGCGAGGGAGGTACCCGCGTCAGCGGGAAGGAGAGAGGCAACGAGACAGCGGTCGCCGGCCTTGGTCACCACGCCACCGCGGCTTCCTCCCTCGCCCCGCCCGGCGGGGAGAGGGTTGGGGTGAGGGGCAACGTTCCGCCGCTCGCCGATCGCGTCCTCTACCGCGACGGCCTGATGCTGGTGATCGACAAGCCGGCGGGGATTGCCGTCCATCCCGGCCCCGGCGGCGGTCCCGATCTCGAAAGCGGCTTCGACGCGCTGCGCTTCGGGTTGCCGCATCCCCCTGCCCTCGCCCACCGGCTCGACCGCGACACCAGCGGCTGCCTGGTGCTCGGCCGCCATGCCAAGGCGTTGCGCCGGCTCGGCGCCCTTTTCGCCGGCGGAAAGGTCGAAAAGACCTATTGGGCCGTCGTCGAAGGCCGCCCGCCGGAGGACAGCGGCCGGATCGCGACCGGACTCAGCAAGGTCACCCGGGCGAGCGGCTGGAAAATGATGATCGATCCGAATGGCAAGCCGGCGGTCACCGATTACCGGGTGCTCGGCGCGGCCGATGGCCTTGCCTGGCTCGAATTGCACCCGCATACCGGCCGGACCCACCAGATCCGCGTGCATTGCGCCGCATTGGGCTGCGCCGTCCTCGGCGACCCGGTCTACGGCAGCGCACCGCGCCGAGGGTCCGCCTTGCTCCACGCGCGGGCCGTCTCCCTGCCGCTCTATCCGGGCCGCCCGCCGATCGTGGTCACGGCGCCGGCGCCGCCGCACATGCTCCCGACCCTCCGTCGGCTTGGATACACCGGAGACTGATACACGGCGTGGATTGAGGAATAGCGATGGCGGATTACGAGATATTCGAGGCGGGCGATGTCGTGCTGCAATCGGGGCTGACCTATCGCCGGGCACGCCTCGCCTACAAAACCTTCGGCACGCTCGCCCCGGACAAATCCAACGTCATCGTCTACCCGACCTCCTACGGTGCGCAGCATAGCGACCTCGGATGGGCGGTCGCCCCAGGCAAGGCGCTCGACCCGACAAAATACTTCATCGTCATCGTCAACAAATTCGGCAACGGCCTTTCGTCGAGCCCAAGCAACACGCCGCCGCCTTTTGACCGCGCCCGCTGGCCGCATTTCACAATGACCGACAATGTCCGGGTGCAGCAGCGGCTGCTGCGCGAGGTCTTCGGCGTCGAGCAGGTCAAGCTCGTCTACGGGTTTTCGATGGGGGCGCAGCAGGCGTTTCATTGGGCGGCGCTGTTCCCCGACCAGGTCGAGCGCATTGCCGCGATCTGCGGCTCGGCCAAGACCTCGCCGCACAATTTTGTCTTTCTCGAAGGGGTCAAGGCGGCATTGACCGCCGACCCGGCCTGGCAGGACGGCTGGTTCGCGAGCCCGCCGACGCGCGGCTTTCAGGCGATGGGGCGGGTCTATGCCGGCTGGGGGCTGAGCCAGGCGTTTTACCGCGAGGAGGCGTGGCGAAAGCTCGGGTTTTCCTCGCTCGAAGATTTTCTGGTCGGCAATTGGGAAGCCGGCTTCCGCCGCCGCGACGCCAATGATCTCTTGGCCATGCTATGGACCTGGCAGCACGCCGACATCAGCGCCAACGAGCTTTACGGCGGCGATCTCGACAAGGCGCTGGGTGCGATCGCGGCGCAAGCGCTCGTCATGCCGTGCGAGACCGACCTCTATTTCACGGTCGAGGACAACCGCCGCGAGGTCGCGCGCATGCCGCATGCCGAATTGCGGCCGATCCCGTCGATCTGGGGCCACCGCGCCGGCAACCCCGCGCAAAACCCCGAAGACGCCAAATTCCTCGACACCGCAATCCGCGAGCTCTTGGCGCGGTGAAGGGTGGAGCTGCAAACCATCCGCGGAACCGGGCTTACCGGTCCTCCCGCGGCTCCGGCAGATGGCGCACGGGATCCATGCTGTCATGGAGAATGCGAATGATTTCGAGCGTGCGCTCACCGGCGACGCGATAAAGCAGCAGATGTCGGCCGCGCCGTCGGCCTCGCGCTATGTGCAGTGACCATACGCCGGGAGCGATATCGATGGGGCGTCTCGCGCCGGGGACATCGGGACCATCGCGAAGCGCCCGGATGCTCTCTTGGAGAATCGTGCGATAGGTTTGACTCTGCCGGACGCTAAATCTTTCGCGGGTCCATTCGAGGATGGACAAAAAATCCCGTTCAGCTGCGGCGCTGAGACGAGCTTTCCATCTCCCCGGACCCATCAACGATCATCTCGTGCCCCGGCGAGCACCTGCTCGGATAAATGATTCAGATAATCCGCGAGATCGTCCGCGCTGTCGAACTCCGTGTAGCGGCCTTGGTCGAGGTCGGCAATCCCGATCGATGCGGCGTCTTGCAACGCTTTCAGCTGGGCCGCCATTCGCTGCTCGCGCGCTTCTACGAGGCGCAGCCCGTCGCGCAACACCTCACTGGCATTTTGATAACGTCCGGATTCGACCAGCACCTTGATGACGTCTTCATGATGCTGCGTCAGCACGACATTCCGTGTCGGCACTCCTCCCTCCATCGTCGGATCGGCCGACCACTACACTACGCCGGTTAGCATAATCTGCCAATTCCGGTTACAGACGCGTGATACGCTGGATCAGCCGGTGGCGGCCAGCGCAGTGAGGGTGTCGGGGGGGAGGATCGCGCGGTCGATGTGGCGGCGGTGCCAGAGCGCGTAGAAGAGGAGGTTCCACGCGGCGCGGCCGGCGCGCCGTTGCGATGCGGCGGCAAAGAGCGCCTCGACCGCGTCGGGGCGGCAGAACTCGGCGACCGCCGGCGAGCCGGCGACGAGCGGTCCGATCGTGTCGGCACGGCGCGCGATCCATTGCCCGACCGGCACGGTAAAGCCGCGCTTGCGGGCGAGCGGCCCGGCCTGCGGCAAATGGTCGGCGAGCCAGCGGCGCAACAGCCATTTGCCGAGCCCACGGCGCACCTTGAGCTCATCCGGGAGGCGAAAGGCGAGCGCCGCCAAAACCGGGTCGAGATAGGGGGTGCGGCCCTCGGCGCCATGCGCCATCAGACAGCGGTCGAGCTTGGTCAGCAGATCGTTCGGCAGCCAATCGGCGCAATCGACCGCCTGGGCGACCTGCAGCGGGGTGCGGCCGTGCCCTTCCAAGCGAAGCTCGGCCGAGACGATGCCGTCGCGCCAGCCGGCCGGCTCGCCGCGCAGCACGCCGAGCCCGTCGAGCACGCCATGCGCCCGCGGCCGCCTGCCGCCCGCCCACCACGGACGCATGACGCTGCGATAGCGGCCATAGCCGGCAAAAAGCTCGTCCCCGCCCTCGCCCGAGAGGATCACCTTGAGCCCCGCTTCGCCCGCCGCGCGGGCCAATGCCCAGGTCGGCAGGATCGCATAATCGGCGGTCGGATCATCGACCGCGGAGACGATTTCCGGCAGCAGCCGCCAGAACTCCGCTTCGCCGAACACGATCTCGACATGCACGGCGCCGACCGCCTGCGCCGCCGCACGCGCCGCCGCGCGCTCGTCCGCCGCCTCGCTGTCGGCAAAGCCGATCGTGAACGCCTTGACCGGGCGTTCGCCGAGCCGCGCCATCATCGCCAGCACCGCCGTCGAATCGATGCCGCCCGACAAGAACATGCCAAACGGCACATCGGCGCGCTGATGCAAGCGCACGCTTTCGGCGAGCACGGCGTCGAGCCGGCGCAGCGCCTCGTCCTCGGCGAGTGTCTCCGGCCCCGCTTCGGGCAGCGCGGCGCGCCGCCGGCGCTCGACAATGCGCCCCTGCCGGACGACGACCGTTTCTCCCGGCAATACCCGGTCGATGCCGGCGAAGATCGTCTCGCGCCCGGTCGTGAACTGCATCTGCATCAATTCGTTGCGGACCGGCGGAACGAGCCGCGGTGCGACGATGCCGGCTTCGATCAACGCCCCCGGCTCCGAGGCAAACGCAAAGCCGCCTGCTGTCTCGGCGTAATAGAGCGGCTTGATGCCGAACGGGTCACGGGCGAGGACGAGGCGGCCGGTCGCCGGGTCGTGCAGCGCCAACGCGTACATGCCGCGTAGATGCTGGGTAAAGTCGAGCCCGTGCCGGCGATAGAGGTGCAGCGGCAGCTCGCAGTCCGACTGCGTCGAGAACAGCCCCGGCCGCCCGCAGCCGATCTCCCGGCGCAGCTCGATGTAATTGTAGATCTCGCCATTGCAGATCAGCGACGCTCCGCCCGGCTCGTGCAGCGGCTGGTCGCCGGTCGCCAGATCGATGATCGCGAGCCGGGTTTGCACCAGGCCGACATCGGCCGAGCGATACCGCCCGTCGCCATCCGGACCGCGATGGCGCAGAGCGGCCTCCATCGCCCGCAACGGCGCCGATGGCGGCGGGCCGCCGTCAAAGGTCATCAACCCGGCGATGCCGCACATCAGCGCGCCAGCCGGTCGAAAAAATTGCGATATCGGGCGACGACCGCCGCCTCGGTAAACTCGGCTTCATAGGCGCTGCGGCCGGCTTCGCCGAGCCGCCAGCGCAATACCGGATCGTCGCACAATTTCTCGATTGCTGCGGCGAGTACCGCCGGACCGCCACCCGGCTCTGTCGGCAACGGCACCAGGAGGCCGTTCTCGTCGTCGCGGATCAGCCCCCGGGGCCCGTCGCTGGCGGTGGCGACGACCGGGATTCCGGCCGACCAAGCCTCGATCACGACATTGCCCAGTGGCTCGTGCAAGGACGGGCACACCAGAAAATCGGCATTCGCCAGCAACGCCGGAACATCCTCGCGCCAGCCGAGAAACCTCACCCGCCCGGCGACGCCGAGCCGCGCTGCGAGCGCTTCGAGTGACGGGCGTAGCGGGCCTTCGCCAGCGATGGCGAGGCGCACCTTGTGCGTCAGAGCGAGTGCTTCGAGCAGCAATGCAAACCCTTTGTTCGGATGCAGGCGACCGAGCGCCAGACCGCATGGATATTCGCCGGCCGCTCGGCGCTGGAGCGCGACAGGGCGCGCATCGGGGACAAAATTCGGCAGATGCTCGATCCGATCCCGCGGCCAGCCCGCTTCCACCGCGTAATCGACGATGGCGGCGGTGTTGCCGATCAGCCGGTCGCAACGCCGGTAATATTTCAAATCGTAATACCCCCCGAGCCGGGCAACATGCATGAAATCGCCGCGCGGGCAAAGCCGGGTCGCGCGGCTCATCCAGGTCAGCACGATATCGGGGTGCCAGCGGGCAATCTCGTGACGGAAAGCGAGCCGGGTCGCGAGGTCGAGCGGTCCGCCAAAACGATGCTCGGCCACCGCGACGCCGGCGGCGCGCAGGCTCTGCGAGCGTGCGGCATCGCGGCGGATCAGCACGCGCTGGGTTTCGCCCGCGCGCTCTAATGCCGTGGCCAACCGCACAAAAAAGGTCTCCGCGCCGCCATGGCGCGCCCCGGCGATCGCCTGCAGCAGCCGCCGGCTCAATGCAGCAATGTCTCGAAACGGGCAGCGACCATATCCCAGCTGAGCCCGCGCTGCTGCGCGAGCGCGGCGAGATGCCAGCCTCGCCACAGTGCGTCGTCGCGCAGCGCCGCCACCGCCGCCGCGACAAAATCGTCGTCATTCGCCGCAACCCGCCCGGTCCCACCGTCGATCACCCGTTCGCCGACGGCGCCCAGCGGCTGGACGACGGCCGGCACGCCCATCGCCTGCGCCTCGGCCAAGGCGAGGCAAAAGGTCTCGCCGGGATCGCCGCGATAGAGCATCACCCGCGCACCGGCGAGGGCGGCCGCCAGAGCCTCGCGGCCGACCGGCGGATGGCGCCGCACGCCGCAATGGCCAAGCCGGTCGGCGCGGGCGAGAATTGCATCGATCAGGCCCGCTTGTGCCGCGCCGCCATAGACCGCGGCGCCGGCGTAGATGTGCAGCTCGGCCTGTGGCACCGCCGGCGCGATACGTGCGACCCACAGATCCAACAGCCAATCGAGGCCGCGCAGCGGGTTCGAGGTGAAGATCGCGCGCGGCGGCGGCGGGTCGCGCGCCGTAGCCTGCCGAAAACGGTCGAGAATACCGTAAGGGATGATCAGCCGGTCGGCGCAAGGAAGCCACGCCGGGATCGTCCGGGCATGATATGCGCCGGTGGCGACGAGGATCGGCCGCCAGCGCGCGAGCCGCCACAGATTGCGCGGCTTTTTCAGATAGCCTGCCGGGTTGTGCAGCCAGAACAACCGCCGCCGGGCCTGCCGGACCTGGCCGATCACGCGATGCCCGCGATTGCCGATATAGAGGTCGCACGCTTCCGGCATTGGCTCGGAAAACGGGCTCCAGCGCACCCCCTTGTGGATGAGCGGCGCGGCGCAATGATTGCGCACCTCGACCCTGTGTCCGCGTGCCGCGAAGGCTTCGGCGAGCGCCACGAATGCCGTTTCGGCACCACCCAACGGGGCGGTCTCGGCCATATGCCCATCAAAGGCGATGCCGTCATCGGCCATCACCACGCTCGCCATCATTCCCCGGCTTGGTGACGCAACTCGGGCACCTCCTCGGTATCGAAGCGAGCCTTCATATAGGAGAGGATCGGGTAGAGCGCGGCGCACAGCGCGATCAGAAAGCCCCACGGCCCTTCGCGGTAGCCTTTGCGACCGATGTAGCATTTCCAGAACCGCGACGCGATCCGGCGCAGATTTCGGCCATAGCTGCCGATATCGCCGCTGTCGCGCAGATCCTGCGCATGCGCGCTCGTATAGCGGTCGAGCCGGCGCAACAGATCGGAAATGTCGCGATCGACATAGTGGGCGATGCGGCCCGACAATGTCGCGCCCTGTGGCCCCGACAACGACACCGAGGGATGGACGCGCTGGCCGCCCCAAGTCTTGATGCCCTTGCGATAAAGGGCGGCATGAGCCGACCGGCCGAAGGAGCCGCCCCAGCCCCATCGGACCAGACGCGTGCCGAGATAGTTATCCACCGGAACCAGATGCCACGCGGCCGCGGAACCGGCGACGACCCTGCGAATCTCCTCGGCCAGCGGCGGCGGTACCCTCTCGTCGGCGTCGATCTCGAGAATCCACTCTCCCCGGCAGGCGTCGATCCCGGCATGCCGGCGCGGCCCTTCGCGCTCCCAAGCGCCTTCGACCAGGCGATCGGCAAAGCGCGCTGCGATCTCGCACGAGCGGTCGCCGCAGCGGTCGAGCACGACGACGATTTCATCGGCAAAAGCGAGGCCGGCAAGACACTCGGCGAGCTGGCGCTCCTCGTTGTGAGCGACGACGAGGGCCGAAAGGCGTGGCCGATCCGCCTCGTTCACGCCGCGGCACTCGCGGTCATGCTGAGCAGGCGGCACGCCGCCGCTTCGACGGCATCGACCGACAGGCCGTCCATCAAGGTGTCGGTGGTGCGGTGGTCGAAGCCGGGACCGAACATCATTTCGGGCGTGTCGGTGCTGCGGACAAAGGCGGTGCGCGGGCCCCAGGGTGCGTATTGATCGACCGGGCTCGGCCCGAAGAGGCCGAGTGTCGGCGCCCCCGCGGCGGCCGCGATATGCATGAGCCCGGTGTCATTGCCGATAAAAAGCGCGCAGCGTCGCATCACCGCCGCCGCGGTCAGCAGATCGACCCGGCCAACCAGGTCGATGCACCGATCGCGCGGGATCGCCGCCAGCACCGGCTCGGCCTGCGCTCGCTCGTGACCCGCCGCCATGATCGCCACCCGTGCGCCGGGCAGCGGCCCGCCGGGCGCGGTCAGCCGCTTCGCCAATTCGGCAAACCGCTCGGCCCGCCATTCCTTGCCGCGCCAATTCGCCGCCGGACCAATCGCCAGGACCGGCCCGCCCGGCGGGACCAATCCAGCGGCCATCCTTTCGTGCCGCGGTAAGGTCCACAACACCGGGGCGGGCGATAGGTCGAGACCGAACAATCGGCCAAGCTGGCGGACCCGGTGCTCGCGCGAATCGCCCTTGCCCATGACCCGCCGCTCGCCCGCCCGCAACAGCCAGACGAGCGCCGAGCCGCGCAAATCGACCGCGATATCCCAATGCCGGCCGGCGGTCCGGCAATAAAGCGGCAGCCAGTGCAACGACCAGGGCCGCTTATCCATGACGATGATGCGTTCGAGGCCGGGAACCGCCTCGAACAGCGGCGCCGCCACCGGCCCGGCCGCGATTGTCAGCCGACCTTCCGGGTGCCGCTCGATCAGGTGCGACAGCAGACCAGTCGAGAGCACGGCATCGCCGATGCGCGTCGCGGTGACAAAGAGAATGCGCATATCGCCGATCCGCGCGCCTTATAGCGCGCCGCGGTGCGGCTTGCCAAGGATGCCGCCCCGCCCTACCTCTACACACCGCAGACCATGGCCAACCCAGCTTTTGTCGTGCTCAACGACCGGGGCGTGCTCGCCGTCTCGGGACCCGATCGCCGCAGCTTCCTGCAAGGACTCGTGTCGAACGATGTCGAGCAGGTCGGCCCGGCGCAGGCGCGCTATGCCGCGCTGCTGACCGCGCAGGGCAAGTATCTGCACGATTTCATGATGGTCGGACGGGACGAATCGATCCTGCTCGATGCCGAGGCGTCCCGTCTCGCCGACCTCGCGCGCCGGCTGTCGATCTATCGGCTGCGCGCCAAGGTGACGCTCGCCGCAGCGCCCGACCTCGCCGTGGCGGCGGTCTTTGGCGCCGGCGCCTTGGCCGCGCTGGGTCTGCCCGAAGAGCCCGGCGCCGCGCGGAGCTTTGGCGCCGGCGTCGCGTTTGTCGATCCGCGGCTCGCCGCCCTCGGCGCCCGCTGCATCTTGCCGCGCGAGACGCTGCGCGTCGCTCTTAACGAGACCGGTATCGCCGAGGCTCAATTTGCCGACTATGACCGCTTGAGGCTCGGGCTCGGTGTGCCGGACGGCAGTCGCGACCTGGTCGTCGACAAATCGATCCTGCTCGAATCGGGCTTTGACGAATTGCGCGGCGTCGATTGGCACAAGGGCTGCTATATGGGCCAGGAGCTGACCGCACGCACCAAATACCGCGGTCTCATCCGCAAGCGATTAATGCCGGTCGAGATCGAAGGCCCGGCCCCGGCGCCCGGAACAATCGTTGTTGCTGATAGCCGCGAGGCCGGCGAGATGCGGTCGAGCTGCGGGGGGCTGGGGCTGGCGCTGTTGCGGATCGAGCCGGTGCGGGAAAACCGGCGCCTCGAAGCAGACGGCGCGGTGTTGCTTCCGCGACTACCCGACTGGCTGCGCCTCGAAGCCGACGCCGGCTGAGAGGGCGTTCCGCACCTACTGTCCCGGCTGGTTCAACTGTTGCTGGATCTCGCGGCTGCGCCGGCTGGCGGGGCTGACGCCGGCGCGATCGCGCTGTCGCTGCTCCTGTTCCAGCGCGCGGCGATAGGCGTCCGATTTCTGCTGATCGACGGGGTTTGGATATTGCGTCTCCGGGTAGGAGGGTGCGGCCCGCTCGGGAATTGTGAATACCGGTCCGGGCTGGGTCAGGATCGGCGACAGGCTCGGCGGCGGTGCGGGCGCGGGACCCGGGTTGACCGGCGGCGCCAAGGGGGCCGGGGTGGGCGCCGGAGCGATGGCGGGCGGCGGCAGAAAAACCGGGCCGTGCAATTGCGCGGCGGCGGCACCGCCGATCCACAAGGCCGGCAGCAGAAAAACGGCGCCGATGGCCGCTCTGGTCACGCAGTCGTGTCGCTGGTTTGGTCCGACAGCTCCGCCTGGGCTGCGGCAAGTCGGGCGATCGGCACTCGGTAGGGCGAGCACGAGACGTAATCGAGCCCGATGTCCCGGCAGAACCGGATCGAGGCGGGATCGCCGCCATGCTCGCCGCAAATGCCGAGCTTGAGGTCCGGCCGGACCGCCCGGCCGCGCTCGGCGGCAAGACGCACCAATTCGCCGACACCTTCGATGTCGAGCGTGACAAACGGGTCGTTCGGCAGGATTCCCAGCTTTTGGTAGGCGCCAATAAAGCTCGCCGCATCGTCGCGCGACAGGCCGAACACGGTCTGGGTCAGATCGTTGGTGCCAAAGCTGAAGAATTCCGCGGCCTCGGCGATCTCGCCGGCGCGCAAGGCGGCACGCGGCAGCTCGATCATCGTGCCGACCGTGTAGAGGACGGCAATTCCGGTCTTTGCCGACACCGCCGCGGCGGCATGGTCGATGATCTCCTTCACGATGTCGAATTCCTTTCGGGTCGAGATCAGCGGCACCATGATCTCGGGCTCGACCGCGGCGCCGGTCTCCTTGGTTACAGCCGCCGCCGCCTCGAAGATCGCGGTCGCCTGCATCTCGGAAATTTCGGGGCAGGTGATGCCGAGGCGGCAGCCGCGATGACCGAGCATCGGGTTCGTCTCGTGGAGTGCAATGGCGCGTGCGCGGATCTGCTCGACGGTTCTGCCGGTCACGCGCGCCATTTCGGCGAACTCGGCATCGAGCTTTGGCAGAAACTCGTGCAGCGGCGGGTCGAGCAGTCGGATCGTCACCGGCAGCCCCTTCATAATGCGGAAGATTTCAGCGAAATCCGCGCGCTGCATCGGCAATAGCTGCGCCAGGCCGGCGCGCCGCCCGGCCTCGTCGTCGGCCATGATCACTCGGCGCATCGCGCCGATGCGGTCGGCCTCGAAAAACATGTGCTCGGTGCGGCTGAGCCCGATGCCCTCGGCGCCAAAGCGCCGCGCCGTCGCGGCATCGCTCGCGGTTTCCGCGTTGGCGCGCACCTTGACCTTGCGGACCGCGTCGGCCCAGCCCATCAATGTAAGGAAATCCTCAGACAGCTCGGGCTGGCGCGTCGGCACCGCACCCACCATGATCTCGCCGGTCGAGCCGTCGATCGTGATGGTGTCGCCGGCCCTCACGACAAGGTTGCGCACCGACATCGTCTGCGCCGCGTAATCGATCCGCAGATCGCCGGCGCCGGTCACGCAAGGCCGGCCCATGCCGCGTGCCACGACGGCGGCGTGGCTGGTCATGCCGCCGCGGATGGTCAGGATGCCACGCGCGGCGTGCATGCCGTGGATATCGTCAGGGCTCGTTTCAAACCGCACCAGGATTGCCGCCTCGCCGCGAGCGGCAAGCGATTCGGCTTCCTCGGCCGAAAACACCACCGCACCCGACGCCGCACCCGGCGACGCCGGCAGGCCGCGGGCGAGGATCTCGGTCTTGGCCTGCGGGTCCAGCGTCGGGTGCAGCAGCTGGTCGAGCGAAGCGGGGTCGATCCGGCGGATTGCCTCCTCGCGATCGATGACCTCTTGTGCCACCAGCGCCACCGCAATCTTCAGCGCCGCCTGCGCGGTGCGCTTGCCGGCTCGCGTCTGCAGCATCCACAATTTGCCGCGCTGCACCGTGAACTCGATGTCCTGCATGTCGCGGTAATGGTTTTCGAGCTGGCGGCGCACCTGCTCGATCTGGCCGAACACATCCGGCATTGCCTCTTCCATCGCCGGCAACGACGATTTGTTCATCTTTTTGCCGGCGACGGTCAGATGCTGCGGCGTGCGGATCCCGGCGACGACGTCCTCGCCCTGGGCATTGACCAGGAACTCGCCGTAAAGCTCGTCGGCGCCGGTAGACGGGTTGCGGGTAAAGGCGACACCGGTCGCGCAATCCTCGCCCATATTGCCAAACACCATCGCCTGGACCGTCACCGCCGTGCCCCAATCGCCGGGGATCGCGTGCAGGCGGCGATAGGTCACGGCGCGCGGATTCATCCACGAGCCGAAGACTGCACCGATCGCGCCCCAGAGCTGCTCGGCCGGGTCCTGCGGAAAGGCGCGGCCGGTCTCTTCGGCGACCACATCCTTGAACCCGGCGACGATGATTTGCCAATCCTCGGCGCCGAGCTCGGTATCGAGGGTGACCCCGGTATCGAGCTTGTGGTTTTCCAGCAACTCCTCGAAATGGTGATGTTCGATGCCGAGAACAACCTGCCCGTACATTTGAATAAAACGGCGATAACTGTCGTACGCAAAGCGATCGTCGCCACTGTTCTTCGCCAAACCTTCGGCGACGCGGTCGTTGAGCCCGAGGTTCAACACCGTGTCCATCATGCCCGGCATCGACACGCGCGCACCCGAGCGCACCGAGACGAGCAGCGGATTGCCGGCGTCGCCGAACCGGGCGCCGAGGCTCTTCTCGATCGCAGCGAGCCCGCCCTTCACCTGCTCGCGTAATTCGTCCGGGTAGGTTTTTTGGTTTTTGTAGAAATATGTGCAGGCTTCGGTCGTGATGGTGAAGCCGGGCGGCACCGGCAGCCCGAGATTGCTCATCTCGGCCAGGCCCGCACCCTTGCCGCCGAGCAGGTCGCGCATCTCCGCCCGGCCTTCGGCCTCGCCATCGCCGAACCGGTAGACCCATTTCGTCATTCGCAGCTCATCCTCCGATCTGCGAGAAATCCGCAACCAGGTTCATCGTCGCCCGAATGCGCGAAAGCAGGCGCAGCCGGTTCTCGCGCAACTCCGGTGCATCGGCGTTAACGGTCACCTTGTCGAAAAATTCATCCACCGGACCGCGCAATCGCGCGAGCTGCGGCATCGCGGTCTCGAAAACGTCACGCGCGAGCTCGGCCCCGGCACGGTCGCCGGTTTCCTCAAGCCGCTCGAACAACGCCCGCTCCTCGGGCTGCCGCAACAATGCCGGATCGACGTGACCGTCATAATTCCGGCGGTCCTTGCGCTCCTCGATCGCCACGATGTTCGCGGCGCGCCGATAGGCGACGAGCAGGTTGGCCCCGGTCTCCGAGGCGACAAAATCTTGCAGCGCCTGCACCCGGGAACGCAGGCGCACGAGATCATCCTCCCGCTCGCCGGCACGCGCCAAAGCCGCCGCGATCAGATCGTGCTGGAACCCCTGGTCGCGCAGATGCACCTTCAGCCGCTCGACGACAAAGGCGAGCAGCTCGCCGGCGAGGTTGCCCGAGGGTTCGGCCAAACCCTCGATGGCACGCGCGAACACCGCAGCCAGCGGCAGGCGCAGCTCGTTTTCCAGGATCAGCCGGATCACGCCTTGCGCCGCACGGCGCAGCGCGAACGGGTCACGCGAGCCGGTCGGCTTTTCGCCGATCGAAAAGAAGGCGGCCAGCGTGTCGATCTTGTCCGCGAGTGCCGCGACCACGCTGATCGGTCTTGTCGGGCAGCGATCGTTTGGCCCGGCTGGTTTGTAGTGGTCGGCGATCGCCTCGGCGATCATTTCCGCCTCGCCGTCATGGCGCGCGTAGTATGAGCCCATCACCCCTTGCAATTCGGGAAACTCGCCCACCATCGCGGTAGAGAGGTCGGCCTTGGCAAGGCGAACCGCGCACCTCGCCGGATCGGAGCCGGGGACGTATCCGATCACCAGCTCGGCAATTCGCTCCATGCGCTCAACCTTGTCGTGCACGCTACCGAGCCTGTCGTGGTAGACCCGCTCTTTGAGAGCCGCGACCCGGTCTGCGAGCCGGACCTTGCGATCCTGATCCCAGAAAAAGCGAGCGTCGGCGAGGCGGGCGCGCAAGACCCGCTCGTTGCCGGCAGCGATCGTCTCGGGGCTCCCGAGATTGTTGGCAACAAATAAAAAACGGGGAGCGAGAGCGCCGTCCGCATGCTGGCAGGCGAAATATTTCTGATGCGTGCGCATCGCTGTTGCCAGCACCTCGGGCGGCAAGCTCATAAAGTCGCTGTCGATCTGCCCGGCGAGCACGACCGGAAACTCGGCAAGGCCGGTCACCTCCTCGACCAGCGCAGGGTCGGGCTTGACGCCGAGCCCTTCGCTGGACGCGCGGCTTTGCAAATCGACTTCGATCCGCGCCCGGCGCCGATCCTGGTCGAGGATCACATAGGCGCGCTCGAGCTTTTTTGCGTAGTCCGCGGCGTTTTCGATCGAAATCTCGTCCGGCGCCAACAAACGATGGCCGCGCGTCGTCCGGCCGACCGGCACCGAATCGAGCGCCAGCGGCACGATTTCGCCATCAAAGAGACAGATGACCGAACTCAGCGGCCGCACCCAGCGGAACGACGAGCCCGGCCAGCGCATTGATTTCGGCCAGGGCAATTCGGTGATCGCGAATTTGACCAGATCGGGCAGAACTGCAGCACTCGGGTGGCCCGTCCGCCGCAGCACCGCGAAATAGAATTCGCCGCGTCCGGTGTCGCGGATTTCGCAGCCGTCGATCGAGGCAAGCCCGGCGGCGCGCAGAAAGCCGTCGATCGCCGATTGCGGGGCGCCGACGCGCGGGCCGCGACGCTCCTCGGTATGATCGGGCTGGGTCGCCGGGACGCCCTCGGCGATCACCGCGAGCCGGCGCGGCGTGACATGCCCGCGCATATCGGCGGCCGGGATTTCGGCAGCGGCAAGCTTGTCGCGCAACAGCCGGATCAGGTCCTCGATCGCGCGGCGCTGCATGCGCGCCGGGATCTCTTCGGACAATAGCTCGAGCAGAAATTCCGCCATCTCAGCCGCCGGACCCGGCGAGCCACGCCTCGCAGCAGCCCTTGGCCAGCGCGCGCACCCGCAGAATATAGGCGGCGCGCTCGGTCACGCTGACGGCACCGCGTGCGTCGAGCAGGTTGAACAGGTGGCTCGCCTTCAGGCACTGGTCGTAAGCCGGCAAGGCGAGACCGCGATCGAGCACGGCGCGGCATTCGTTCTCGGCGTCGGCGAAATGCGCGGCGAGCCGGGCGGTGTCGGCGATCTCGAAATTATAGGCCGAGAATTCCCGCTCGTTGCGCCGGAACACAGCACCGTATGAGATGCCGGCGTGATATTCGAGGTCGAACACGCTCTCGACGCCGTCGACATACATCGCCAGCCGCTCGATGCCATAGGTCAGCTCGGTCGAGACCGGGTCGCACTCGATGCCGCCCACCTGCTGGAAATAGGTGAATTGGCTGACCTCCATGCCATCGACCCAGACCTCCCAGCCGAGCCCCCAGGCGCCCAAGGTCGGGCTTTCCCAATCATCCTCGACAAAGCGGATGTCGTGTCGGGAGGCGTCGATGCCGATCGCGGCGAGGCTCGCGAGATAGAGATCTTGGCTGTCTGCGGGCGCCGGTTTCAGGATTACCTGGAATTGGTGATGCAATTGCAGCCGGTTCGGGTTGTCGCCATAGCGGCCATCGGTCGGTCGGCGCGACGGCTGAACATAAGCGGCGCGCCACGGCTCGGGGCCAAGCGCGCGCAACGCTGTCGCCGGGTGAAACGTGCCGGCGCCGACCTCCAGGTCATAAGGCTGGAGGATCACGCACCCCTGCTCCGCCCAATAGCGCTGCAGGTCGAAGATCAGCGACTGGAAGCTCAATGCCCGGCCTTTCGCAACAAGGCGCTCAGCGCGGCCGTGGACAATCCGGCCGGCCACAGCCCGGGGCCTTGACCGCAACATAAGCCCCGCACAAGCCGCAAGCAGTCAGCTCCTCGGCCTCCAGCACGCGCCTCGGCTGTTCGGGACGACGCCGCGGCAGGCTTCGTCCTGGCCCGTTCAACCAGCGGCTGACAATCCAAATCGCGCCGAGCACCAGGATCAGCACGACGAGCTTGGGAAACACAAACATCGCAGTGATTTACCGTTCCGCTCAAATCCGGGTCAAGAAATGCGCACTCTCACTCGTTTACAGGCCATATCGGGACCACAGCATTCGCGCCTCTACCCAATCGGAAAGATCTGCGGCAATCGCCAGAGGTTCGCGGACGGCGGCGAGGCGTCGCCACAATGGCCGGCGGTGCTCGGTCGGGATCGAGCGCAGCCGGACACTCTCGCCATAGCGCGCGCGCATCACCGCGCGGACCTCACCAATGCCGTCGATCAGGCCGCGCTCCAGCGCCATCCGACCGGTAAAGACATCGCCGCTGAACAGGCTCTCGTCCGCCGCCGCGATTTTGCCGGCGCGGCGCCGGTGGACGATGTCCTTGAACGCGTTGTGAATGTCCCGCTGTAAGCTGGTGAGCCGGGCAACATCGGCAGCGTCTTCGGGCAAAAACGGGTCGAGCAGCGATTTGTTGGCGCCGGCGGTGTGCAGACGCCGCTCGACGCCGAGCCGGTCGAGCAGCCGGGTGAAGCCGAAGCTCGCGCTGATCACCCCGATCGAGCCGAGGATCGAGGTCTCCTCGCCAAAGATCTCGTCGCCGGCAAGCGCCAGCCAATAGCCGCCCGAAGCCGCCACGTCCTCGGCAAAGGCGATCACGGGAATGTGTTTCTCGTCGGCAAACTCACGAATCCGCCGGCAAATCAGTGCCGATTGCGCGGCCGAACCGCCGGGCGAGTTGATGACGAGCGCCACCGCAGCGAGGCCGCGGATATCAAAGGCGCGCTCGATCGCCGCCGCATGGCTCGCGAGCGAAATCCCGCCTGAAATCCCGCCGCGCCGCGGCCGTGGCATGATGACGCCTTCGAAACGCAGCACCGCGACGACCGGGCCCCGCCGCCATAGCCGGTCGATCTTGAGACGGGAGGTCCAGGTCATCAAAGTCAGATGGGGTGCGTTCTCGGCGCCGACTATGGCGGTCCGAAATCCACCGCCCGCCCCTCGCGCAACACTCCGTCAGCGGCGGCCGTGAGTCGTCCGTCCGGCCCGTGCAAGACGAGGCCTGCCGCGAGCCGGGCCGGCGCCGCACTTTGCTTGCGCGCCTGCACCAGGATGCGGCTTGCCGGCTTACCGGCGCCAGGCCATAGCGGAAAGACCACGATTTCGCCGGCGCGGCCGGCAAACTCGGCGAGCAGCGCATCGATCCGATCGGCGCGATGGATCATGGTCACCGTGCCCTTGGGGCGCACCATGGTCAGCGCGAACCGTACCCAAGCGGCGAGATCCGCATCGCCCTCGATTGTCGCATCGGTCTTGCCCGGTGCGGCGGCGGGGCTGGTGCTGCCGCGCCCGTGGTAGGGCGGGTTCGCCATGACATGGTCGAAGGTGCCGGGCGACAATCGCGGCGGGGCGCGCAGCAAATCGCCGATCATCACCGAGACCCGCGCCTCCACGCCGTTCAGGATCGTGTTGTCGCTGGCGAGGCGGACCAGATCGCGCTGCATCTCCAGCCCAACGACGCGCGAGTGCGGTACGCGGGCGGCCAGGCACAGCATCGCTGCCCCGGCGCCGCAGCCGATATCAAGCACAAGCTCGTGCGGCTCGGCCGGCACCGAAGCCGCAAGAAAGATCGGGTCGATCGCCACACGGTAGCCACGCGCCGGCTGGCGCAGCCGCACCCGGCCGCCGAGCAGCCGGTCCTCGGTGAAATCGGGCTCGGCCGCCGCGGCGCCGCTCATATTTGCTCGCCGCCGGCTGTGGCGATCAGTGCACGTGCGCGCCGGTGATCGCGCCGCGCCACCATCAGCCGGCGCGGTATGGCGCCGATGCTGCCCTCGACGAGGCTCGTATACTGGTCGAGAACCAAGCTTTCGATGCCGGCCTCGGCCAATATCGCCTGCGCCCAGCTCAGGTGAACCGGATCGTTGGTGCGCAGCAATTCCTGCATGGCGGCAAATCGTCCGATGTCGCGGATCGGGCCTGCGGCGGCGCGGTCCTTGACCGGCCTTCCCGCCATTCTATGCTCGCGCGCGTTTGGACGCATCAATCGATGCGGGCCGGACCAAACAGGCAGGAGATCGGGGTGGCGCTGGCGGGTGTCGAACGCGGGCATGCGCGCCGGAGGCCGTCGCTCAACCCGCTGTCCCGGCTGCTCAAAAGCGACCTCGACCAGGTCAACCGGCTGATCGTCGAGCGCATGCAGAGCCCGGTGGCGTTGATCCCGCAGCTCGCCGGTCACCTCGTCGCCGGCGGCGGCAAACGGCTGCGTCCGATGCTGACCTTGGGCTGCGCGCGGCTCTGCGGCTATCGCGGCGCCCGGCATGTCGCCCTCGCCGCAGCGGTCGAGTTCATCCATACCGCGACCTTGCTGCACGATGACGTCGTCGATTCGAGCGAGCTGCGCCGCGGCCGTGACACCGCGAATGCGGTCTGGGGCAACAAGCCGGCGATCCTGGTCGGCGATTTTCTGTTCAGCCGGTCATTCGAGCTGATGGTCGAGGACGGCTCGCTGCGCATTCTGCAAATCTTGTCGCGCGCGTCCTCGGTGATCGCCGAGGGTGAGGTTTTGCAGCTGATGACGGCGAACGACACGACGACCACAGAGGCCGCCTATTTGAATGTCGTCGACGCCAAGACCGCCGAATTGTTCGCGGCTGCCGCCCGCATTGGCGCGGTGCTCGCCGAGCGGCCGAGCGAAGAAGAAGAGGCCCTCGACCGGTTCGGCCGCAATCTCGGGATTGCGTTCCAGATCACCGACGACGCGCTCGACTTTGCGGCGAACGAGCCCGATCTCGGCAAGACCGTCGGCGACGATTTTCGCGACGGCAAAGTCACCTTGCCAGTGCTGCTGGCCTTTGCCCGCGGCGACGATGAAGAGCGCCGGTTCTGGCGCCGCACTCTAGAAGCGATGGAGCAGCGGCCGGGCGATCTCGAGCACGCGATCGGGCTCGTCGAAAGCCGGGGTGCCGTAGCCGAGAGCCTTGCCCGCGCCCGCGGCTATGCCGTTGCCGCGGTCGATGCGCTGACGCCCTTTCCCGATGGTCCCGAACGCCGCGCCCTCGTCGATGCCGCGATGTTCGCAACCGAGCGCCGCTTTTGATCGACGGTTGTAAGTTGGCGGCGCCTTGCATGCGCACCATATCGGCGCTATAGACCGCGCCCGGTCGGCGGAGTGTAGCTCAGCCTGGTAGAGCACTGCTTTCGGGAGGCAGGGGCCGGAGGTTCAAATCCTCTCACTCCGACCAAT
>DASXAM010000110.1:0-11953 GCA_036404275.1 Allostellaceae bacterium | reverse complement strand
GTGTTCGCCGAGCCTTCTGGCGTCGGTCTCCACGACCGATATCGATGGAAATTTACGGCGCAAGATACGAGCGAGGCCGGGCTCGCCTTCGAGCGCGATGATTCGCTCCGGCGGGCAGCCAGCGCGAATCAGACCCGAGGTGAGGCTGCCCGTGCCGGCTTTCAATTCGAGGACCGGCCCGGGGCGCGTGAAATCGACCTGGGCGGCAACGGCGTCGGCCAGCCGGTGGCTGCTGGGATTGACCGCGGCGATCTGCGCCGGCTTCCGAAGCCATAGGGCGAAGAATGTGCCAGCTTCCGTTGCCATGCTTTTCCTCGATACGACCGGCTCCTGGAAGTTCTAGTAGTGGTATGTTGCGGTTTCATGAGAGCTAAATATCGGTGCCCCGGTCGTAAAACGGTCATCGAACGCTGCTATCGATGACCATGAACGAAAAGGGAGCACAGCCAATGGCGGCTAAGTTACCGACGCGCGCACCGACGCGGTGGAATGTCGTTGCGGCGGTCGTGGGGCGATTGATCGGACTGACCGGGCGTCGTCGCGGCGCGGCCTCAGTCGGAATGCGCCGCGATCGCCTTGCCACGCCGCCGCCGACAGGGGCGCCGGATCCCGTATCGGTGGCGATATTCGCAATCGACCGGGTCGGTCCAGCGACGGTGCGCGCCTGCGCCATCGGCACGGCAGTGCGCATCTCAGCTCGCGACGAGGCAACAGCAACGGTGATCCGCGCCGCGCTGAGCGAAACCTCGCGGGCGCGACCGACCGACCGGCTGATCCAGGTGGTGACCGACTAGCGCCCTTTGCGCTGATTCTTATCGTATGGTTCCCGGCCGTTGCGGCCACCAGCCTTCGGGCGGCGGCGGGATCTTGACGAGACGGTGGACAAAGATGCCGGGCGTGTGCACGTCGTCGGGGTCGATGGCGCCCACCGGCAGAATGTCCTCCTCGACCTCGACGATCGTGACGCGCGCCGCCATCGCCATGATCGGGTTGAAATTGCGCTGCGAGCGGCGAAAGCGCAGATTCCCCGCAGCATCGGCCTGATAGGCGCGAATCATCGCGTAATCGAGCGGCAGCGCGTGCTCCAGCAGGTATTCGCGGCCGTTGAAAACCCGGGTCTCGCGGCCTTCGGCGAGCTCGGTGCCGACTGCGGCCGGCGTATAGAAGGCCGGGATGCCGGCGCCCGCCGCGCGCATCCGCTCGGCCAAGGTGCCCTGCGGCGTCAGCTCGGCCTCGATCAGCCCCTTCTCGACGTATTCGGTCAGCACCAGCCGCTGCGAGGCGCGGGTCGGCGCGGTAAAGGCGCAGACCACCTTCGTAACCTGGCCGTTGCGGATCATCTGTTCCATGCTCGGCGCATTAGCCGGCAAGGTGGCGCCGCCGCGCGTCGAGTTCGACACGCAGGTGAGCCGCTTTGCCCCTTGCTGCGCCACCGCCTCGTAGAGGTTGACCGGCATGCCGACGACCGCAAAGCCGCCAAAGCCGATAACCGCGCCATCGGGGATGTCGCGCACCGCTTCGGCAAAGCTCGGATAAATCTTGCTCCTGGCGCTCATTCCCCGGCTCGTTTTTGTTGCCCCGCATCATCATGCGGCAGAGGCGGGCCAAGCGGCAACAACCGGCTCAGCGCAATTCGCGACCTTCGGCCTCGCCGCTCAAGAATATGTTCGGCTTCAGAAAAAACGACAGGACGAGCGCGCCCTTTGGCGAGCGGGCCTTGTGCCGGTTGCCCTTCGGACGCCACACATAATCGCCGGCGCGGACCTCGCCTTCGTCATCGACGAGGCTGCCTTCGAGGACAAAAGTCTGCTCGATCTCGACATGCTCGTGCAGGGTCAATTCGGCGCCGGGCTGCCAGCGAAAAAGCGCCGTCATCAGCCCGGTTTCCGGCTCCTCCATCAGCACCTTCATCTCGATGCCGGCGCACGGGGTCGGCTTCCACGGCAAACCCTCGACCTCGACATAGCGCGAGGCGAGCGGGCCCAGCTTGTCGGCATTCTTTAAGAAGGGCGTCGTTGCGGTCATCGCTGTGTCCTCCGCACGGTCTCTACCGATCATAAGCATGAACCTTGTCCTGGATGTTGCCGTTTTTTCGATTCAACAGGGCTTGATGCGCCGCGTGTAAGTTGGCTCATTCGGATCGAGATCGAGACCATGATGGGGCAAGGCGCCAAGCAATCGAAGCTGTTGATCGCTGTCGCGGCGGTGCTGGCCATCGCCCTCGCCGGGCCGGCCGCGGCCGAGCACGATCACGGCGGCGGAGGCGGCCATGGCGGAGGCGGCCATGGCGGCGGTGGGTGGCACGGCCATGGCGGCGGCTGGCACCAGGCGGGCGGTTGGCATGGCGAGGGCCATGGCGGCTGGCACCAGGCGGGCGGGCACGGCCACGGTGGCTGGCATGGTGAGGGCCATGGCGGCTGGCACCAAGCGCGCGGCTCGGGAGACGGGGGCTGGCACGGCCATGGCGGCTGGCATCGCGGTGACGAGCGTGGCGGATGGGGCCATTCGGGGTTCCAGTCGGCTGCCTTCGAGGGTCGGTCCGGATGGTCTCGTTCCTGGGGATGGGGCGGTTGGGGATGGGGTGGCTGGGGTTGGGGGTGGCGCGCCAATCTGTGGCCTTGGGGCTTTTGGCCTTGGCAGCGATTTGCGTTCGGCGTGTCGTTTGGTGTGATCGTTGCTCCGCCGATCATAATTGCGCCGCCGCTGATCTATGCCGCACCGCCGCCAATCGTCGTCGCCCTGCCGGCGATCACACCGCCGCCGATTGCCGCCGGGCCACCACCCTATGCCGCAGCCACGCCGCCGCCTCATCACGCTGCGCCGTCGCACCATGTCGCCGCAGCGCCGCCGCCCTCGACCGGCGCGCTGATCGGCGCCGCGGCACCGCCGCCGATCGTCGTGCTGCCGCCGCCCCCGCTGGTCGTCGCCGTGGCGCCGCCGCCGCTAATTTTTGCACCGCCGGCCTTCGCCCTGGTGATCGCGCCACCCGTCCTGGCGTTCGCAAGGTTAGAACCAACGTTTTTCGTACACGGATTTATCGGCGGCGGCTTTGTCGGGTTCCATGGGAGGGTATTTGCGAGCTTCCGCCATGGGAGCTTCGGCTTCCACGGCCGGCCTGGGCGAGCCCACTTTGCCGCGGCCGGATGGGGCCGCGGACACGGCGCTTGGCATAGCCCCGGCTTTGGCGGCTGGCACGGCATGTGGCGCGGCCCGGGCTTTGGCGGCTGGCATGCGGCTTGGCACGGCCCCGGCTTTGGGGGCTGGCGGGAGGCTGGGCACGGACCTGACCCCGGCGGCTGGCACGGCCGCTGGCATTAGGCCGGGCGTCCCGACGATGTCGGCGCGAGGGCTTATGCCTAGTCTACGGATTTTGGGCGCGGCCGCGCTCGCAGCAACTCTTGCTTCTGCGCTCGCGCAGGGCCAATCGCCGCCGGTCGCCCCGATCCCAGCGCCGGCACCCGCCGCGCCGGCGGCATCCGGGCCGGCGCCGGCGCTCTCGCCCGAAGCGCGGGCCGAGGTCGATGCGCGGATCACCAAATTGCAGGCCGAGCTCGGCATCACCCAGGCGCAGCTGCCGCTGTGGTCGGCGTTTGCCCAGGCGATGCGCGACAATGCGGCGAGCACCGATGCGCTCTTCACCCGTCGCGCCGGTGCGGTCGCGAAAATGAGCGCGGTCGAAAACATGCACTCCTATGCCGAGATCGCCCGCGCCTATGCCGACAACACCGAGCGTCTCGCCACCGCGTTCGACTCGCTCTATGCAAGCCTGTCGCCGACGCAAAAGGCGGCCGCCGACACCCTCTTCCGTCAGCAGGCGGTCGCCGCCGCCAAGCCGCAATCGCACCGCTAACCCGCGCTTTGCTGGAAATCGCCCGCCTGCTCGGCGATGATGGCGAACCGATGCGGGAGGAAAGCGATGGCAAAGGGCATCCTGATTGCGGCGATGGATTTCTCGGCAGCGCCCGAAGACGAGTTTCACGACTGGTACGATCTCGAGCACGTGCCCGAACGGCTGCGCGTGCCGGGCTTTTTGAACGGCGAGCGCTGGATCGACGCTAAGAACCCGAAAGTCTCGGTCGCCACCTACGACCTCGACAATGTCGGCGTGTTGCACAGCGCCCCGTACCAGGCAATCGCCGGCGAGAATTCCTCGCCGTGGACCAAACGCACCGCCCGCTTTCGCAAGGGGCTGATGCGCTACGAAGGCGAGCAGCTGTTCCCCGGCGACCGCACCGCGCCCGCCGACGCGAAGGCGTTGCTGGTGATCGCGATGAACGTCGCGCCGGAGCACGAGCACGAATTCAACGAGTGGTACAACACCGAGCACATCCCGGCCTTGGGCGCGGTCCCCGGCACCCTCTCGGCGCGCCGCTATCGTGGCACCGGCGCCATCCAGCGCTATGTTGCGCTCTACCATTTCGCGTCACCCGACGTGCCGAACTCCGCCGCCTGGCGACAAGCCGCCGACACCCCCTGGACGCAAAAATTGCGCCCCAATTTCCGCGACCATCTGCGTTTCGACTGCCGCCGCTACACGCGCGCGGCATAGCTGGCTCGGGCGGCTGACGATCACAAATTTGTGAATGGCCGCCAGCCGCCGCCGCATGAGTTTCTGGGCCCTGATTAAGGCAAAATCGGACCAAATGGTGTTGCGAAAAGGGCGATAGCCGGGCAGGCTCGTGGGCGCGCTCACAGAACGAGCGGGTGCAATTCACACCTCGCCGATGGGGGAAGCCCGGATGAAAATGAGAGCACTGCCTTTTTTGCTCAGGCCTGCGATCGGCGGCCTGGCGGCGGGCGCGGCGCTGTTGGCGCTGACGCCGGCGGCGCCGGCGCGCGTGACGCAGATCACTATCAACACGGCTACGTCGCAATCGCCGACCTATGGCGGTGCTGCGTTCGGCGCCGGCACCTACGACATGATCAACGGCACGATCAAAGGCGAGGTCGATCCGAACGATCCGCTCAACTCCGTCATCGTCGATATCGGCCTTGCACCACGCAACAAGCACGGGATGGTCGAATATTCGACCGATTTCCAATTGCTGATCCCGACGGATTTGTCGAAGGGCAACCATCGTCTGCTTTACGACGTCACCAACCGGGGCCGCACCGATGCGGTGTCGATCCTGAACTCGGGCGGCGCGAACACGACCTCGACACCGGGTAATCCGGGCAACGGCTTTCTGATGAACGAGGGATACTCGATCCTCGAAACCGGTTGGGACATCACCGTCGCGCAAGGCGATCCGACCGGGCTCTTCGGGGTCACCGTTCCGGTCGTCACAAAGGGCAAAAAGCCGATCACCGGCGTCGCGCTCGAAGAATTCGACATCGACGCCGGCTCGATGCCGTCGAGCGAGCCGCTGACCTATGCGGCGGCGAGCCCCGACAAATCACAGGCGCTTTTGACGGTGCGCGCAAATTTCGGTGACAAGCCGATCGCGCTCCCCTCCTCAGCCTGGGATTACACCGACAGCACGCTCACCGCGATCCGGTTAAACCCGTCCGGCACCAATTTCGGCGATCCGTCGGTGTTCGGCCCGAGCGGGCTTTACGAGTTCAGCTATCAAGCGGTGAACCCGAAAGTGGCCGGTCTCGGCCTTGCCGCCATCCGCGACATCGCGGCGTTTTTCCGCGACGCCAAAAAGGACGATTCGGGCAACCCGAACCCGCTCGCGAGCGATGTACAGGAGATCTACACCTTCTGCTCGTCACAGCCCTGTCGGACGCTGCACGATTTCCTGCTCTTCGGCTTCAACCAGGTGGATCGCGCGACGAGCTCGAAATGGCATCACGGTTTCGGCCGCCACCGCGACCTCCGCGGACTGCCCGAGATGGCGATCGACGGCGTGCTCAACTGGAAGGCTGGCGGCAGCGGCATCTTTGGCAATTACCGCTTCTCGCAGCCGACGCGGACCCACCGGCAGCATATCGCGCGCTGGTATCCGGAGATCCAGTTCCCCTTCGCCAATCAGACCCTGTTCGACCCGATCACCGGCAAATTCGACGGGCGCCTCAGGGTCTGTCAGAAGACAGGCACCTGCCCCAAGCTGATCGAGGCGAACTCGGCAAACGAATATTGGGCCAAGGCCGGGTCGTTGCTGACGACCGATACCTTGGGCCACGATCTCAATCTCGGCCTGCTCAGGAACGTTCGCTATTATCTGTTCTCGAGCCAGCCGCACGGAGCGGGCTCGGCCGCCGGCATCTGCCGCCAGCCGCAAAACCCGATCAAGCCCGACCCGGTCTTGCGCGCGCTGCTCGTCGATCTCGACGATTGGGTCAGCAACGGGATCGAGCCGCCCGCCAACCGCGTGCCGCGGCGCGCCGACGGCACCTTGGTCCCGGCCCTGCCGCAGAAGGTGGAGGGTTTCCCGAACATTCCGGGGGTTACCTATAACGGCATCATGCACAACGGCAATTTGTGGGATTTCGGCCACAAATTCGATGAGGGCATTTTGACGATCCTGCCGCCCAAATCGCGCGGCACGCCCTATCCGGTCTTCGTCCCGAAGACCGACAGCGACGGCAACGATATCGCCGGCATCAGGGTGCCCGATGTCGCGGTCCCGCTGGCGACCTATACCGGCTGGGGATTGCGCGCCACACCTGCCGGCGAGACCGGCGGGGCGGTGCTGGTCGATGGCTGTGACGCCAGCGGCCAGCGGATCCCGTTCGCCAACACCGAGGCCGATCGTAATGGCGATCCGCGTCCGTCGCTGCAAGCGCGCTACGGCAACGCCGCCGGGACCAACGACAATTACGTCGCGGCAGTGACGGCGGCGGCCAACGCGCTGGTAAAGCAGCGCTTTCTCCTGCAGCAGGATGTCGCGACCTATACCGGGCCGGCAATGTCGGTCTCGATCCCGGCAAAATAGCAATTCCCGTCAAGAAAGACGCGTCCCGGCCCGCGCGGCCGGGACGCAAAGGGTCGTAGGCTAAAAAAAGATGCTGACGTTTTTGGCGAGCAGCACGTTCTGGTCGAGAATCACTTTGCGGCGGGCGATCTTCCAGGTGTCGCCGACCCGGCGCAGCAAGTCGCGACGGGCGCCGACGTAAAAATCCTGCTCGGTTTCCGATCGGCTCTTGTAGACGATGACGTTGCAGTGGACCTCGATCTCCGCCGCCGAGCTGACGGGCGACAGCTCGATATTGGCGATAAAATGGCGGGTGCGCGATGGCGGGTCCTCGGCCCAGGCCATGCCGGTTTCGAGCCGTGCCACGCGGCCCGAAAGCGTTGCCTTGTCCTCGTCGAGGATTGCCAGCGCCTCCTCCTCGGCGCTGTCGTCGTTTGGCAGCCGCGCCGGATCGAGGATCGCAATCGCCTTGCTCGATCGCGGATAGCGGTTGGCGCGCGTCGCCATCCAATAGCGCACATCGTCGGTCAAGAGGTCGAGCCATTCGTGAAAGCGCCGCTCGTCCAGCAGCCGCGCCTCGCGATAGAGAAACTGCTCGATTTCGCGGAACGTGTCGTCAGTCATCGGCCGCCTGGGCGTGCGCCGGGCGCAATTCGTCCCACCCCTTGCCGGCCATCATTTCGGCCCAGCGGCGGTAGAACCGACGGTGGTTGTGCTCGCTGATGCGCCGCTCGCTCGCCCAGGCGCCGAGCCCCGCATCAAAGCGGTCGTGTCCGATCCCCATCTGATAGTTCAGCGCCATCTGCCGGGCGACGACGCCGCGGCAGGTCTGGGTGCATTCCTGCCAATTGTCCATGTCGTCCTGCTCGAAGGTGCCGCTCGGGCTGAAGCCGCGGATCGCGGCGAGCCGCACGGCTTCCTTGACTTCGGCCGGGGCCGCCTTGTCGCAAAACACCCACGACCAGATTTCGGTCTTGTCGGGGCCGCGCGGCTGCCATACGCGAAACGTCCGCGACGTGCTGCGCAGCATCGAGAAATGCGGAAAGACCGTGCCGACAATCGGGCTGGTGAGCCGCAGCCGCGGCCCCAGGCGCTTTTCCACTTCCGGCCGAATCTGGCGCTCGTAAGCCTGGATGACCGGCACCGGCGGGTCGCCGACATCGTCGGGCCCGACGCAGATCAGCATATGCCCATTGCCGGGCGACACCATGCTGCCCTTCGATCTCGGGTTGGCGGTGACGCCGCTGCTGAAGGCGGTGGTGATTGCCGAGAGATGCGTCCATTGCACGTGGTAGGCGTCGCCGCCAAAATTCTCGGCCGGGAATTTCCAGTTGCACGGCACGAGCCATTTATGGCTGGCCAAGACCTCGATGCCGCCGTCGCGGCGGTCGAAAAAGACGTCGAGATACCAGGCCATCTCGCCCAGATATTCGTGCAATGGCGGCGCGTTCCGATCGAAAGTGGCAAAGATCAGCCCGCGATGGCTGTCGAGCTGCGCCACCGGCTGGAGGCCCCATTCGGCGCGGTCGAGTTCGTCGTAGTAAAAATCCTTGAGCTGCGGGACGCCGGTCAATGTCCCGTCATTGCCGTAGGTCCAGCCGTGATAGGCGCAGGTAAAGCTCGCGGCGTTCCCCTGCTCGGCACGGCACAGCCGGTTCCCGCGATGGCGGCAGACGTTCAGAAAAGCGTTTACCTTGCCGCGGCTGTCGCGCACGACCAATACCGGGTCCTCGCCCATATAGGTCGTGTAGAAATCGCCGGGTTCGGGGATCTGGCTCTCGTGGCACAGGAAAAGCCAGCAGCGGGCGAAGATCTGCTTCAGCTCCTCCTCGTAAATCTCGGGCTCGATAAAGATCCGGCGGCTCAAAAGCCCATTCGCATTATCGACCAGCCCGTTCAGATCGATCGCCATCCCTGCCTCCTCGGCGCTTTGACCCTATGTACCGAGAGGCCCCTCACCCCAGCCCTCTCCCCGCATCGGGGAGAGGGAGAGACCCGCGCCATAGGCGTGGGAGGTGAGGGGCGAACCTCGGCTACCTCCAACCTTCTTTAGCTTCGCCGCGGCATGCGCAAGGTCGAGCCGGCATCGACTGCGACGACCGCACCGGTGATGCCGCGGGCATTGGCGCGCGACGCCAAAAACACATAAGCGCCGGCGAGATCCGACGGTTCGAGCGCCAATTGCAGCGGGTTCCCGGCGGCAATCCGCTCGGCCATCCCTGGGGCTGCGAAATGCGAGCGGTCGTCGGACGACAACGCCGCGACGCTGCGCAAATCGGTCATCGTGCCGCCGGGGGCGACACCGTTGACCCGGATTCGCGGGCCCAATTCCACCGCCAATTGGCGGATGATGCCGACGACCGCATGTTTCGAGGCGGTATAGATGACGCCGCCGCCGGCCGAGGTGAAGCCCGCGCCTGAGGCGGTGAAGATCATCGAGCCGGCGCTCTTGTCGAGCTCCGACAGCGCGGCCTTCGCTCCCAGGATGCAGCCCTTGACATTGACTGCAAAGAGTTCGTCGCAGGCGGCGGCGAGCCTGTCCTCGGCCATTTGCGTGAGCGGAATAAAGCCGTCGAGCACGCCGGCGTTGCCGACAAAGATGTCGAGCCGGCCAAAGGCAGCGACGGCGGCGGCGACCGCGCGCTTGTTGTCGTCGAGCCGGCTGACGTCGCCGGCGACCGCGGTCACCTTGTCGCCAAACTGCCCGCGCAATCCCTCGCCACGTTCGGCAAGGCGGTCCATGACCGCGACCCGCGCGCCCTCTTCGATAAAGCGTTCGACAACCGCGCGGCCGATCCCCGAGCCGCCGCCCGTGACCAGCGCCACCTGCCCGTCGAGCCAACCCATATCTTCCTCCCCGAGGCGCCGAGGATACGCTATCACGGGCCGGGCGGGGCGGCGATATTTCGCTGCGGCCGCACCCGACAGCATCTTTGCCGGATCGCATTGCCGGCCGATGATGCGGGCGAGGAGAAACCCATGCCGCTCGCCGGTACGGCGCCGCCGGATCGCATCCGAACGGAAACTACCGTCCCACCGGGCGCTGGGCCCGGCCTCGCCGCGGCCGACCGCGCGACCCGCAACGCATCCTTGACGCTGGCCCTGGCGCAGCCCGGCGATACCCTCCTTTATTTGCTTTTGCCGCTTTATCCCGACGCGTTCGGGGTGAGCCTCCCCGAAGCGGGGCTCCTGCTCGCAGCCAATCGGCTCGTTCGGATCGCCGGCTATGGCTGGGTGGCGCGCACCTACCAGCGCCGCGGGCCGCGCGTTTCCTGCGTCGCCGCGGCGATCGGCGCCGCCGGCGCAGCGCTCGGCTATGCATTGCTGCCGGCGGATGTGTGGTGGCTGTTGCCGGCGCGCCTGATGTGGGGCCTGTCGTTCGCCGCGATGAACATCGCGGTGCAGGCGCTGCCCACGGCGGAAAGCCAAGGCATGGCCCGGCGCAGCGGGCGCTCGCGCGCGATCGTCGCAGTGGGGCCGATGCTGGGTCTTCTCGCCGGGGCGGTGTTGTCCGGGGTGGTCGGACCGCGCCCGGTATTCATCGTGCTTGCCGCAGTGGCGCTCGTGGCGGTGCCGTTCGCGCTGCGGCTGCCGGCCGGCAAGGGCCAGCCGGTTCGCGGCTCGCGGCGCTTTGCCGTACCGTCGCGGCTCGATGTCTGGTCCTTTGTCCAGGGCATGGCGCTCGACGGGCTTTTTGTCTTGGGTCTCGGTCTGCTTGCGCGCGAGGCACTACCCGACCATGCCGCGATCGCCGCGGGGCTGGCTCTGGCGCTGCGCTATTTGGCCGAAATCCTTCTCGGTCCGCCCGGCGGCGTGCTCGCCGAACGCTTTGGCGCCACACCCCTGTTGGTAGCGCTGTCCTGCGCCTCGGCTGCGGGGCTCGCGGCGATCGGCTTTGGCGCGCTGTGGTCGGGCGCCTTTGCGATCGTCGTGCTGCGCGGGCTGATCCAGCCTTTGCCGGCGCCGATCGCCGCCGCGGCAAACCCCGGCCCGCAGCGGGTCATGGCTTTGGCGCGGCTGGCAACCTGGCGTGACCTGGGCGCAGGGTTCGGCCCGTTGGTCGCCGGGCTGCTGCTGCCGCTGCTGCCGTCGGCGGTGCTGTACAGCGCCACGGCACTCTTGCTCGCCCTTGCCGCGCTGGCGTTGCGGCAGACTGCCCGCCCCGACAGCCCTCAGCCGAGAACCATCGACACGAGCGGCCGTAAATTGTCGTAATGGGCCAGCGGCGCGGGGGCGTCGTCGGGCGCGGCCATGCCGATCCGGTCGTGCCAGAAGATCGGCAGCCCGACGGCATTCGCACCAAAGAGGTCGTAGGCCGAGCCGGCGACGAAAAGCGCTTCGGCGGCGGCGACGCCGAGCTCGTCGAGGGCGAGGCGGTAGGGCCGAGCATGCGGCTTGTAATGGCCGGCGCGCTCGGCGGTGACGACCGCATCGAAGGCGATCCCGACCCGCGCGGCCGCGATCCGCCCCAGCGCCTCCGAACAATTGGTCACGACGGCCAGGCGACAGCTTTCCCGGAGCGCCGCCAGCACCTCTTTGACTTCGGGCCAGGGTTCGATCTCGCCATAGCTTGCGGCGAGCCGGTCGGCCAGGGTCGCCGGCAGGCCGGTTTCGTCCGCCGCGTCGCGCACCAGCGTTTCGTAGGGCCGGTACGAATTCTGGGCGTAGGTTTTGGCGAGATAGGCGAGGCGCCAGCGCCGCCCCTGCTCGGCGTCGCCGGCGACCCGTTCCCAGAGGCTCCAGGAATCGAGAAGCCCGGTCAGCAGATCGAACAGGATGGCGCGGTAGCGCGGCGCCGTCACAGCATGCCGAGCTCGAGGCGTGCCTCCTCGGTCATCCGCTCCGGCCCCCAAGGCGGGGTCCAGACGAGCTTGACCCGGACATCCTCGACGCCGGGGACACCGCGGATCGCGGTCTCGACCTCGCCCGGCATGCTGGCCGCGACCGGGCAGGCAGGTGTGGTCAGGGTCATCTCGACATAGACGACCCCGCCTTTTTTGACGATCAGCTCGTAGATCAGCCCGAGCTCGACCAAATCCATCGGGATTTCCGGGTCGCGCACGGTTTTCAAAGCTTCGAGCACCGGGGCCATC
>DASXAM010000109.1:0-5099 GCA_036404275.1 Allostellaceae bacterium | reverse complement strand
GCTCGGCCTCGACCCCCATCTGCAAGAAGTGGTCGTAAGAACTCCGCTGCACCTCGATCAGGTTGGGCATCGGAGCGACTTCGGGGATGCGCCCGAAGGCTTTGCGGATCCGCTTCTGGCCGTTGAAGGAAATCGCCATTTATGTCCCTCGCTATGGGCGGCGGCAATCGAACCGGCCGCACCAAGATTCGTCGGCATCGCCGCGGGCATCGCCGCGCTGCGCCGCCTCTCGGGCGTCCGGTCGCCCGACCGGCCTTGCCGCGACGCGTCGAGCCGGGCGCGCGACAACGGTCGCGCCCCGGCTCAGCAATTCCAGTTTTGTGGCGGCGCCCAGGGCAACGGGCCCGGGCAGCCGCAACGTGTCAAAGAAGGTCGTGGCAGGCCTACCTTATTTCGACCGTCGCACCCGCATCTTCAAGCTGCTTCTTGATTTTTGCCGCCTCTTCCTTGTTGACGCCTTCCTTGACCAGCTTGGGCGCCGCCTCGACCAGATCCTTGGCTTCCTTCAGCCCGAGGCTGGTGATCGCGCGCACCTCCTTGATGACGTTGATCTTTTTCTCGCCGATTGCGGCCAGAATGACATCGAACTCGGTCTGCTCCGCCGCCGCTTCGGCAGCCGGCGCCGCGGCGGCCGCCGCCACCGCCACCGGTGCCGCGGCCGACACGCCCCATTTCTCTTCGAGCATCTTGGTCAGCTTCGACACGTCGATGACGCTCAAAGCCGACAAATCCTCGACGATCCTTCCCAAATCAACATCCGGCATTGCGTGCTCCTGACTCCGAGACAAACGTTGGTTTTCGACTGTCAGTTTTCGGCCGCGGCGGGCTCACCCTCCGCCTCGGCATAGGCGGCGAGCGCGCGGGCGAGCCGAGCCGCCGGCTCCTGCAGCAATCGCGCCAGCCCGGTCGCCGGAGCGAGCAAGACGCCGATCAGCTTGGCGCGCATCTCGTCGAGCGAGGAGAGGCTGGCCAACTCTCTGACCCCGGCCTCGTCCATAAGCTGCCCGGCAAGGGCGCCGCCGACGATCGTCAGCTTGGGGTTGCGGCTCGAAAACTCGACCACGACCTTGGCCGCCGCCACAGGGTCGGCGGAAAAGGCGATTGCGGTCGGGCCGGTGAAGAGCGGCGTCAGGTTCGCGAATTCAGTGCCGACAAGGGCGCGCTTCGCCAGCCGGTTCTTGGTCACGCGATAGCGCGCGCCAGCACCGCGCACTTGGCGCCGCAGCTGGGTCGCCTCGGCCACGTTCAACCCGGTCTGGTGCGTCACCACCACACAGGCGGTGCCGGCGAGGTCCTGCTGCAGGGTCTCGACCAGCTGGCGCTTTTGGGCTCGCTCCACGCTCTGCTCCGATTCCCTCTCACATCGGCCCTAAGGCTGCGCCGTCTCCGCCAGATCCGACAGGTCGAGCTTCACGCCCGGCCCCATCGTCGAGCTCAGGCTGACCTTTTTGACGTAGGTGCCTCTGACACCGCTCGGCTTGCCGCGGGTGATCGCGCCGACAAAGGCGCGCACATTATCCGCAAGTGCCGCGTCGGTAAAGCTCGCTTTGCCGACCCCGGCATGGACGAGACCGGCCTTTTCCGCGCGGAACTCGACCTGTCCGCCTTTGGCCGCGCGCACTGCCTCGCCGACATTCTGGGTGACCGTGCCGAGCCGTGGGTTCGGCATCATGCCGCGCGGCCCCAATATCTTGCCGAGACGCCCGACCAGCGCCATCAGATCGGGGGTGGCGATTGCCCGGTCGAAATTCAATTCGCCCGCCTGCACCTTCTCGGCCAGATCCTCGGCGCCGACGACGTCCGCACCCGCCGCCTCGGCCTCCTTGGCCTTGTCGCCGCGGGCGAATACCGCAACCCGTACGGTCTTGCCGGTGCCGTGCGGCAGCATGACCGTGCCGCGCAAATTCTGGTCCTGCTTGCGCGGGTCGAGGTTCAAATTCATCGCCACTTCAATGGTCTCGTCGAATTTGGCCGAGGCGCGCTCTTTGAGGAGCTTCACCGCCTCGTCGAGCCGGTGCGGCAGCGCCGGATCGATGCCGTCATAGGCTTTTTTGAGCCGCTTGCCGATCTTTGCCATCGCGTCACTCCACCACATCGAGGCCCATCGAACGGGCCGAGCCGACCAGCATGCGGCATGCGCCCTCGATGTCCTGAGCATTGAGGTCGGGCATCTTCTGCTCTGCGATCTCGCGGATCTGCGCCATCGTCACGCGGCCGACCGTGCTGCCCTTGCCGGTCGTCTGTGAGCCCTTCTCGATCCCCGCCGCCTTCATCAGGAAATACGAGTTGGGCGGCGTCTTCGTCACAAAGGCGAAGGAGCGGTCGCCGTACGCGGTGATCACCACCGGGATCGGGATGCCGGGCTCCATATTTTGCGTCGCCGCATTGAACGCCTTGCAGAATTCCATGATGTTGAGACCGCGCTGGCCAAGCGCCGGCCCGATCGGCGGCGACGGGTTCGCCTTGCCGGCCGGTACCTGCAATTTGATGATGCCGACGATCTTCTTTGCCATCTCGGTCTCGCGCCAAATCAGTCGTTAGAGGGTGAGGTTGCCGTTCACACTTTCTCGACCTGTGAATATTCCAATTCGACCGGGGTCGCGCGGCCAAAGATCGAAACCGCGACCTTGACCCGCGACTTCTCCTCGTCGACATCCTCGACGAGGCCGTTGAACGAGGTGAACGGGCCATCGCAGACCCGGACCTGCTCGCCGATCTCGAAAGTGATCGACGGCTTCGGCCGCTCGATCCCCTCCTGAACCTGGTGCAGGATGCGCGCCGCCTCGTGCTCGCTGATCGGCGAGGGCCGGCCGCGGCCGCCGAGAAAGCCGGTGACCTTGGCGGTGTTCTTAACGAGGTGCCAGGTGTCGTCGTCGAGGTCCATCTTGATCAGTACGTAGCCGGGAAAGAATTTGCGCTCGGAGCTGACCTTGGCGCCGCGCTTGACCTCGACCACCTCCTCGGTCGGCACCAGAATCTCCTCGAAGCGATCGGCGAGCCCCTTCTGCTCGGCCTGCTCGCGGATCGAGGCTGCGACTTTTTTTTCAAAGCCGGAATAGACATGGACGACATACCAGCGGTTCGCCATCACCCTTGTCCCGCACTCAATGCCCGAGCCCGAAAACCACCCGCACCGCGGCGGAAAACACCTGATCGATCAGAAAAAAGAACCCCGCAGCGATGAACACCATAACGAACACCATCGCCGTGGTGACCAGCGTCTCCTTGCGGCTCGGCCAGGTGACGCGCGAGACCTCCTGCCGCACCTGCTGAAAAAACTCGGTCGGGCTCGTCTTCACCGTCGCCGATCTGCGCTCGGACATTCACACACCGCCGCTCATATGGCTTCGGGCCGGTGCCGGTTCCAGCCGGCACCGCCGGATCGCAGGCTGGCAGGAGTGGAGGGGCTCGAACCCCCAACCCCCGGTTTTGGAGACCGGTGCTCTACCAATTGAGCTACACTCCTATTCATCAATTCATCAAGCATCGCGCCGCGATCCCGCGCGGCGCGGACCAGCCGGCTCATCGCCGCGCAACTCGGCATCGTGCACGAACCGATCGCAGTCGCCGCTGTCCTCAAAGCCCTCGAGGAAATAGTCGCACCGTTCCGGATCGATCCTCGCCTCGATGAGATCGGCGAGGCCGAGCGCTCCAACGACATCGAGCGGATAGCACATGACGGCGTCGGGATCATCGGCCGGCACACGGGCGAGCTCCTTGGCCTTGGGCAGAACTGCATCCGGCACCGCGAACTCCTCCGCGACCCGTTCGGAGAGGCGGTCGTAGCCGACCAGGCTATGCGCGATCTGGTTCATATTTCGATCGTCTGCTCGGGGATTTGCAGGCTTGGTCATCCTTCCGGTTTGAGAGTCGAACTCCCCGAGATGACGGCCCCTCCTGTCATACCTTTCGACCCGCCCATGCTGATAATCCCATTCGTAGATGTATCCGCTCGATCCGTCGAACCATCGATGGCGTCCCGATTTGGGCCTAACCCGTTCGGCGCTCGGAAACGCCTCCAACCGTCGTGGAGCAGGGACCATCCGACGCAGAATCGGCCGAAGCTGCGTCGTCGACAGCCATCGTTATTTGATGATTTTGGCGACGACGCCGGCGCCGACGGTGCGCCCACCCTCGCGGATCGCAAAGCGCAGGCCTTCGTCCATCGCGATCGGCGCGATCAACTCGATCTCCATCGAGATGTTGTCGCCCGGCATCACCATCTCGGTCCCCTCCGGCAGGTGCACCGTCCCGGTCACATCGGTCGTGCGGAAATAGAATTGCGGCCGGTAATTGCCAAAAAACGGCGTGTGCCGACCGCCCTCCTCCTTGGTCAGGATATAGGCCTCGCACTGAAACCTGGTGTGCGGCGTGATCGAGCCCGGCGCCGCCAGCACCTGCCCGCGCTCCACCTCCTCGCGCTTGGTGCCGCGCAACAGCGCCCCGATATTGTCCCCCGCCTCGCCCTGGTCGAGCAATTTGCGAAACATCTCGACCCCGGTCACCACCGTCTTCGCGGTCGGCCGCAAGCCCACGATCTCGACCTCGTCGCCGACCTTGACCACGCCGCGCTCGACCCGGCCCGTCACCACCGTGCCGCGCCCCGAGATCGTGAACACATCCTCGATCGGCATCAAAAACGGCCGGTCCTTCGCCCGCTCCGGCTGCGGGATGTACGAATCCACCGCCGCCATCAGCGCCATGACCGATTGCTGACCCTGCTCCGGGTCGCGCCCCTCCAACGCCGCCAAGGCCGAGCCGCGCACAATCGGGATGTCGTCCCCCGGAAACTGGTAGGAGGACAACAATTCGCGCATCTCCAATTCGACCAGGTCCAGCAATTCCGGGTCGTCCACCATATCGACCTTGTTCATGTACACCACCAAGGCCGGCACCCCGACTTGGCGCGCCAACAATATGTGCTCGCGGGTCTGCGGCATCGGCCCGTCCGCCGCACTCACCACCAGGATCGCACCATCCATCTGTGCCGCCCCGGTGATCATATTCTTGATGTAGTCGGCATGACCCGGGCAATCGACATGCGCATAGTGCCGGTTCCCGGTCTCGTACTCGACATGCGCCGTCGCAATCGTGATCCC
>DASXAM010000108.1:0-8309 GCA_036404275.1 Allostellaceae bacterium | reverse complement strand
GCGATGATGGCGGCGAGCGCGGATCTGCCGGGTGTCGCGGCGGTGCTCGACCGCGCCGAGGCCGCCGAACGGCTCGAATTGCCGTTCGACCGCGAGGCCGATTTTGTCGTGCTCGGCGATGCCGCGACCGCGATCGGCGCGGCGCGCGCTGACCATGACCTATCAGGCCTCGCCGGCCACGCCCTGCGCTCGCATGGCGGGCAACGCGAGCAGCACGTGCCGTTCATCTTGTCGCGGCCTCTGTCGCCCGAATACCGAAGCCGCGCCGCACAGGGCAGGCTGCGCAATTTCGACATCTTCGATTTCGCGCTGAACGGCACGGCTTAGATCAGGCCGGGCGCAGCTCCCGCCGTGCCGGGCGCCCGGTCGCCTCGCGCAGCCCACCGGCGAGGGTGACGGCAAGCCCGATCGCCAGCACGACCACGGCCGGGCGGAGGCCGGTTTGCAATGACAAATCGGCGCCGAGGACGCGGATGAAAGGCGCGTGGAAGGCGAGCCGGAAATAGAGCGCTTCGCCGAGTGCGGTGCCGATCGCGGCGGCGAGGCTCAACGCGGAGACCCAGGCGAGCGCCAGATGCCCCTTGCGGCCGAAACGCCGCAGCAAGAGGCGGTAGCCGAACAGCCACGCGAGGAGCCCGGCCATGACCGTCGGCTGCCACTCGTCGAGCTTCGACTGAAACGAGAAATGGATGACGGCGAGCACGCCGAGCGCATAGACGAGGCGGTGCAGGCGCTGCCAGCGCAGGCCGCCGAGACGGCGGACCATGGCGTCGGTCGAGGTCGCGGCGAGTGCGGCAAGGCCGAGCAACGCGGCAAAGCCGATCGTCAGATAAACCCGCAGCACGATCTCGCTCGCCACTTTGCGCAGATCGAAGGCTTCGCTCGCGACATAGAGCGAGAAATGCGCGAGCACATAGGCAAAGGCGGCGACCCCGATCATCCGCCGTACCAGAATGAGGCGCGGCCACTGCAGGATCTGGCGCAGCGGCGTCACCGCCAAAGCGAGGAAAATGAGCCGGATCGTCCACAGCCCGATCTGGTGGATCGCCTCGTTCAACGGCCGTGCACCGAGAAGGCCGAAGCAATAGGCAAAGACGACCCAGCCCGCCGGCACGAATAAAGCGATAAAGACGGTCAGCTTTAAGGCCGAAATCCGGCCGCTGTAATCATGCCATGGATACATCATCTGCTTTCTGGCGCGACATGCCATTCTAAACCTCTCCCGCTCGCGAGACCTCGAAAGGAAATTCAGCGAGCGGCAATCCCTAGGCCTCGCGGTCCCGGCGCAACCCTGGCGCAAGCCGGGACCCACTTCTCCACCGTTCGGAATTTTTAAGAGGAGGCAAAGCCGTCCAAGCAGCTCTCCCATCTTGCTCGCGGAACCATGGACCCCGGCTTTGCGCCGGGGTGGCGACAGGATCGGGGGTTGGCTTCTTTCGCACACGGCTTGTCAGGAGGATCAAACGGGATTTCCGAAACATCGGCTGCGGCCGCGATCGCCGGTCGAGAAACAAAAATTTCTACATCGGCGGCTTGACGCCGTCCTTTTCGGCGTAGAGCCGGCTCGAAGTGATGCTGCCGTCGGGGTGCTTCAGCGCAATGACGAAGACCGCAGCACCCGGCTTTAGGAGGCTCTTGTCGCCCGGAACGCTGGCCAATACCGGCACGTCGGGGCCGATGCTGTATTCGGATTCGCCGCCCTTGAATTTGACGTGCAGCACGGCACCGTCGGGCGCCTCGCTCACGGTGCCGACCGTGGCGTTGGTCATCACGCTGTCGGGTATCGAGTCCCAGGCGTATTGCCGGCCGCCATCGGGCAGCGCCTTCGGAAGAATGCGCGCTTCGATCGCGTGGAGCTTGCCGTCCTTGCCGCGGATTCCGGTCGAGGCGACAAAATCGCCGGGCTTTATGTCGCCGACGCTCTTCTTCACGAGTGCCACGACCGCGAAATTCGGCGCCAAGGTTATCGCCGCGGTGTCGCCGTTGCGCTCCTTGACCGTCAGCATTTGGCCGTCCAGCTTTTCGACCGTGCCGCGGACACGCACCGGCTTGCCCGCGGGCGCCTGGGCAAAGGCCGGCGCGGTCAATGCCGTAACCAGAACCAGTGTGAAAATCGATGTCCAGCGCATGAGCTCCTTCCCTGCTCCTTCGGTTATGCGGTGCGGCGCTACAGTTGGCGCCTCCGTGCGGCATGCGCACCTCACATTTAGGTGACTTTCGCAGTCGGATTTGGTGACGCGGCCGCGCCATGCCGAGCACGTGTCGGTGGCGAGCAGTAGGGCACGTGTTGCTACGTATCACCTATCATGCTATTTGGCCGATGCAGGATGATCCGGACGTTCAGGTGCTGCGACACTAGCGAAATCTGGCAAGGCCGAGCGAGCCGAAAGTTTCCCCGCGACATCCAGGATCGGGCGCTGCGAAAGCTGCGCCAGATCGATGCGTCGCGCACTTTGGACGATCTGCGGCTTCCGCCCGGCAACCGGCTCGAGCGGCTGACCGGTGATCGGGCCGGGCAAGTGAGCATCCGGATCAACGCGCAATGGCGCATTTGCTTTACGTGGCGCGATGGAGGCGCCGACGATGTCGAAATCGTTGACTACCACTGAGAGAACGGCCGTGGACGAGCTTCGCAACCCGCACCCGGGCGAAATTCTAAAGGAGGAATTCCTCCGGGAGATCGGCATGAGCCAAAACCAATTGGCGCGCGCGCTCGGGGTTCCGGGCAACCGGATCCATGCCATCGTCAACGGCACGCGCAGCGTCACGGCCGAAACCGACCTGCGCCTGTGCCGGTTTTTCGGGTTGTCGGAAGGCTATTTTCTCCGTTTGCAGAATGCCCACGACATTCTCGCCGCCAAGCGGCGCTTGGCCGACCAGCTTGCCGGCATCGAGCCATACGAACCGCAGAGGGCGGCCTGACGCGTCGGTGTGCGCACGCCCCCGGCCGACGAGGACGGCAGAGCCGGCTACCCGGCTAGCCAGCCCGCTGTGCGCGCTTGATCTCGCCTCCGCCGCAAATGTAGGACGGGGTGCCGGCGCGTCTTATTGCGCCCGTTTGCATGGGGCACGTCCCGGAGGCCCGCCATGAACGACGCCACAGATCTTCCCGGCCTTCAGAGCCTCGGCGCCATCGGGCAGCCGCTGCGGCGCAAGGAGGATCAGCGGCTGCTGACCGGAAAGGGCCGGTTCAGTGACGATTTCACGCTCCCCGGGCAGGCCTATGCCGCATTTCTGCGCTCGCCGCATCCGCAGGCGCGGATCCTGCGCATCGACACGGGGGCGGCTGAGGCATCGCCCGGCGTCCTCGGCGTCTTTACCGGGACCGATTGCCGCGCGGACGGGCTCGGGGCGATCCCGCACAACCCGGTGCCGCAGACCCGCTACGACATGAAGCTGACCGGTCCGGGCGGTGGGAAGATCTTTATCGGGCCGCAGCTCCCCTTGCCGGTCGACCGGGTGCGCCATGTCGGCGAGGCGGTGGCGATGGTCGTGGCCGAGAGCACGGCGCGGGCGCTCGATGCGGTCGAAAAGGTGGCGGTCGAGTACGAGGTGCAGCCCTTTGTCGTTTCGCCAAAGGCCGCACTCGCGCCGGCGGCGCCCGTGATCTGGGACGAGGTGCCGGACAACGTCCTCGTCGATACCGAGTTCGGCGACCGCGCCGGAACCGACCGCGCCTTTGCCGCCGCCGCCCATGTCGTCGCGATGGAGTTTCATGTCGGCCGGGTGACCGGAGTGCCGATGGAGCCGCGCGCAGCCCTCGGCCATTACGACGCCGAAACCGGCCGCTACACGTTGTGGGCCGGGAGCGGCGGTCCGGTGCGGCAAAAGACCGAGCTTGCCGCCGTCCTCGGCGTGACGCCCGAGCGGGTGCGCGTCGTCTCGCTCGATGTCGGCGGCAATTTCGGCACGCGCAACCGGCTTTATGTCGAGTCGGCGCTCGTCGCCTGGGCGTCGAAAAAGCTGGGCCGCCCGGTCAAATACACCTCGACGCGCTCGGAGGTGTTTCTGAGCGACTACCAGGGCCGCGACCTTCTGACCCGGGTCGAGCTGGCGCTCGACAAGGAGGGCCGGTTTCTGGCTTTGCGTGCCGACAATGTCAGCAATGTCGGCGCCCGCTGCGCGTCGCTCTCGCCGCTCGGCAAGGGTTCAGCGCTGGTCACCGGCAATTACACTATTCCGACCGCCAGCCTGCGTTCGCGCGCGGTCTTTACCAACACGATGCCGACCAACGCCTATCGCAGCTCGGGCCGGCCCGAGGTGACCTACGCGATCGAGCGGCTGGTCGACCGCGCCGCCGGCGAGCTCGGGATCGACCGCGTGGCGCTGCGCCGCAACAACCTGATCCCGCCGCATGCGATGCCGTATCCGAACGCGGTCGGCGCGCGCTACGACAGCGGCACCTACGAGACGAACATGGACCTGGCGATCCGGATCGCCGATTGGGACGGCTTTGCCGCGCGCCGGAAAGAGGCCGAGGCGCGCGGTCGGCTGCTCGGTCTCGGCCTCGCCAATTATGTCGAATCCTCGATCGGGGCGCCGCGCGAGCGCACCGAGATTACCGTCAAGCCCGAGGGCCGGGTCGAGATCGTGATCGGCACCGGCCCTAGCGGACAAGGCCATGAGACGAGCTTTGCCCAGGTCGCCTCGGCCTTGCTCGCCGTCCCGGTCGCGGCGATCGACATCGTCACGGGCGACACCGATGTCGTCAGCGTCGGCGGCGGCTCGCATTCCGGCCGCTCGATGCGCCACACCGCGACCCTCTTTGCCCAAGCTGCCCCCGAGCTGATCGAAAAGGGGCGACGTGTCACGGCGCGGCTGCTCGAAACGAGCGCCGGCGAGGTCGCGTTCGGCGACGGCCGGTTTTCGGCGCGGCACCGCAACCGGAGCTTCGATTTTCTCGAACTAGCGCGCGAAGCCGCCCGGCTCGGCATCGCCGGCGAGATCGCGGTCACCGCCGAGCACGAAATGCACGACCCGGTCTTCCCGAATGGCTGCGCGGTTTGCGAGGCCGAAGTGGACCCCGAAACCGGGGCAGTCGAGATCACCCGCTATTCGGTGGTCGACGACGTCGGGCGCTGCATCAACCCCCTGATCGTGCATGGCCAGAGCCATGGCGGCATCGCCCAGGGTGTGGGCGAGGCGATGTGGGAGGAATGCGCCGTCGATCCGGTGTCGGGCCAGCCGCTCACCGGCTCGTTTATGGATTACGGCATGCCGCGCGCGGACAATCTGCCGCCGTTCACGACTCGGATCGTCGAGGTGCTGTCGCCGACCAACCCATTCGGCATCAAGGCCGGCGGCGAAGGCGGCTGCACCCCGGCGCTCGCCGTCGTCGTCAGCGCCATCCTCGACGCGCTCGCGCCGTTGGGCGTGCGCGACCTGACAATGCCCGCAACCCCGTTCAAGGTATGGCAGGCGATTCGCGAGGCGAGGACGGGTTGATCCAGGACAGGAAACGGGTGCGGATGAATTGCCATGGATGATCTCGCGACGCTCGAAGCGGCGGCAGCGGCGGTGCATCGGATCGTGCCGCCGACGCCGCAATATTGCTGGCCGCTGCTGTCGCACCGGGTCGGCGCCGAGCTTTGGGTCAAGCACGAGAACCACACGCCGATCGGCGCTTTCAAATTGCGCGGCGGTCTCGTTTATCTCGACGAGGTCCGGCGGTCGGAGCCTGGGATCCGAGGCGTCGTCACTGCGACCCGCGGCAATCATGGGCAGAGCATCGCCTTTGCCGCAGCGCGCCTCGGCCTTGCCGCGACGATCGTCGCGCCATACGGCAACAGCGTCGAGAAGAACCGGGCGATGGCGGCGTTCGGCGGCCGCATCGTCGAGGCCGGCCACGATTTTCAGGCGGCTTACGAACACGCGGTGGCGCTGGCCGAGCGCGAGCGCCTGCATCTGGTGCGCTCCTATCATCCGCTTTTGGTGCGCGGCGTGGCGAGCTACGGAATCGAGCTGTTTCGCGCGGTGCCGGACCTCGACATCGTCTATGTCCCGATCGGGCTCGGCAGCGGCATTTCCGGCATGATCGCGGCGCGCGCGGCATTGGGCGTCACCGCCGAGATCGTCGGGGTCGTCGCCGCGAACGCGCCGACCTATGCGCTCTCTTTTGCCGCGGGCGCGCCGGTCAGCACCAACTCGGCCGACACGATCGCCGACGGTCTGGCGGTGCGGGTGCCCGACCCGGCGGCGCTCGACATCATTCGGCGGGACGCGGCACGCATCGTCACCGTCTCCGAGGCTGAGATCCGCCACGCGATGCGCGTCCTCTTCGCCGACACCCACAATGTCGCCGAAGGCGCCGGCGCTGCCGCCCTCGCCGCGGCATTGCAGGAGCGCGACCGGCTCCGCGGCAAGCGGGTCGCGGTGATCCAGACCGGCGGCAATATCGACCGCGCGCTGTTTCGCGAAGTGCTGGCCGAGGCGGACACGGTCTGACCGGTCTGGAAACCGCGCGCCGCCGACGCTAAGCTCAGCCGATGGAGCCCGCCTCCAAGTTGCTGACGGTCGAGGAGTTTCTCGACGCCTGTCCGCAGGACCGGCGGCATTACCAGCTTTTCGACGGCGTTGCCGGTGCGGGCGAGGGGCTTGCGCTGCCTTGAGCAGGTCGGCGGAAATCCTTGACAAAGGCGCGGGTGCCGGGCCGAGCGCGACAGGACAATGAGACCGGGGCGAAAGGCCGAGGATCGTCCGATGCCGGAACCGGCGCCGGCTCATCCGCGGGCGGCGGCATCGCGCCGCAGCGCGGTGACCTCGATCTCGATTTTCATGCGCGGATCGACGAGACCGCAGACAAGCGCGGTCGCCGCCGGGCGAATGGCGCCGAACACTTCGCCCAGCACCGGCACGATTTTCGGCCAATCCTCAAGATCGGGCAGGTAGTAGCGCACCCGAACGACATCGACGAGGCCGGCGCCGGCCTCGCGCAATGCGCTTTCGATGTTGCGCAAGGCCTGTCGCGCCTGGTCGGCCGGATCCTCGGCGATCGTCATCCGCGCGTAATCGAAGCCGGTCGTGCCGGCGACAAACACCCATTCGCCATCGGCGACCGCCCGGCTGTACCCGGCTTCGGTCTCGAATGTCGATCCGGAGGAAATCAGCCGGCGCATGTGTCGCCTCCATCCGTACTCAGGCTGCTCTTCAAGCCGGCGCAGGCAAATATTCAAGCGGTTTTGCTGCGCGGTCAACGCGTGCAGCCGATAGAAGTCGGTTGTCGTTGCAATCAGGCGGCGGCAGAGTGGCGCAGAAAGATTGCAAGGGGAGGGGGACGTGCCGGCACGACGGAGGGTCTTTTCACTGTGCCTTTTTGCGGTGTTGCTGGCGCTGGTGTCGGCAGCGCGCGCGGCCGAGCCGATCACGATCGGGCTCAGCATGGAGTTGACCGGCCCGTTCGCGGTGGTTGGCAAGACCGGGCTCTTGGCGATGCAGATCTGGCAGGACGACGTCAACGCCAAAGGCGGGCTCTTGGGCCGGCCGGTCAAACTCGTCTACTATGACGACCAGTCGAACCCGGCGAACGTGCCGGGGATTTACACAAAGCTGATCGACATCGACAAAGTCGATCTCTTGGTGTCGAGCTACGGCACCAATCTGACGGTGCCGGCAATGCCGGTGGCGATCTCGCACAACCGCCTATTCTTCGGGTTGTTTGCCATGGCGGCGAACGACAAGTTTCATTACCCCAAATATTTTTCGATGCTGCCGTTCGGCCCGGAGCCGAAAAAGACCTTGGCGCGCGATTTTTTTGTGCTGGCGATGGCGCAGACGCCGAAACCGAAGACGATCGCGCTCGTCGGCACCGACGCCGAATTCCAGCACAAAGCGACCGACAGCGCGCGCGACGGGGCCAAGGCGGCGGGTCTCAAGATCGTTTACGACCGCGCTTATCCGCCGACCACCGTTGATTTCGCCCCGATCGTGCGCGCGATCGGCGCGGCGCAGCCCGATCTCGTTTATGCCGCCGCCTATCCGTCGGATACCGTGGGCATCCTGCGCGCGGTCCAGGAAATCGGGCTCAAAACCAACATGTTTGGCGGTGCGCTTGCCGGGGCGCAGGCGGCGGCGATCCGAATGCAGCTCGGCCCGGCGCTAAACGGCATCATCAACGTCGAATTGTGGGAACCGGTCAAGACGATGGAATTCCCCGGCGTCATCGATTTTCTGAAGAAGTACCAGGCCAAGGCCAGCGCCGCCGGGGTCGACCCGCTCGGTTATTTTCTGCCGCCTTTTGCTTACGCCGAAATGCAGGTGTTGGCCGAGGCGGTGGCCGCCGCCAAGACACTCGACAACGACAAGCTCGCCCA
>DASXAM010000107.1:0-4131 GCA_036404275.1 Allostellaceae bacterium | reverse complement strand
ATCGTCAAGCAGCATAGCGGCCTCACATCTTCTCGCAGGCGAGCCCATAGAAGATCGAGAGGACGAAGAAACCTACGCCGTACGCGATCATCAGGAAATCGAGCATGACCAGAACCTCTCGATCCAATGGCGATCAATTGCGCAGTGGCACATTAAGGTTCGAGACTGATCGGCCTTTTACTGTGTAAAGGCGGCATAAAACCGCCGCAGCTCAGCGCAACAGCAGCGAGGCGAGAAGGCCGAGGGCCAAAAGCGCCGCGATCCCTTGCCAGACCCTGAGCGGGGCGCGCTCGTAGAGGGTGAGCGGCCGGGGTGCGGTGTCGGGCGCGCGAGCGGGGCCGGCTTCGAGCGCGAGCGCGAATTCGATCATGTCGCCATAGCGCTGCGCCGGGTCGGGCGCAATTGCGCGCGCCAGCGCCGCCTGCAGCCAGGCCGGCAAATCCGGGCGCAAGGTCGAAAAATCCATCGGCCGGGCGCGGCGCGGCGGGCTCGTCGCGTCCTGGTTGGCGTAGGGATATTGACCGGTAAAGGCGCGGAACAGGGTGACGCCCAGCGCGTAGATGTCGGTCGTCTCGTTGCCGGGCTCGCCGGCCGACATTTCGGGCGCCATATAGGCGGCGGTGCCGGGGATGTTTTCCGGCGGAAATTCTTCGAGACCCGGCACCCGAACGACACCGAGATCGATCAGCTTTAGCGAGCCGCCGCCTTCGAGGATCACATTGTCCGGCTTGATGTCGCGGTGGACGATGCCGGCGCGATGGAGGGCTGCGATCGCGCGGGCAAGGCCGACGCCTATCGTCCTGCCTTCCTCGAGCCCCAGCGCCGGGCTGCGCGACAGCCGCTGCTCCAACAGCTCGCCCTGATAAAGCGGCATGACCGTGTAGAGCCGGGTCTGTCGCCCCGGCGGCAATTCGATGACCCGCCCGATGCCGGGATTGTGCACCCGTGCGCCGACCCAGGCCTCGCGGACAAAGGCGGCGCGGTACGCCTCCTGGCTCGCGATCTGCGGCTTTGGAAATTTGAGCGCGACATTGCCGCCCTCGACCTCGTCCTCCGCCGCAAAGAGCCGGGTGTAGCGACCGTCCGAGATCACGGCTTTCAGGACAAACCCGTCGATGGTTTCGCCGGTGACCGGGACCGGGAGGATCGGCAGCTGGAGGATGGCGGCGCTGATGTCGCCCGAGCCCGCCGCCGGCAGCCCCACCACATCGAGAACGAGGGCCGTGCAATTGTCGGTGCCGCCCGATTGTAGCGCTGCCGCGACCAAGGCGCCGGCGGTGTCTTCCGGAGCCGAGCGGTCGCGCAGGATATCGGCGATCGCCTGGTCGGAAAGAAACCCGTGCACCCCGTCGCTGCACAAAAGAAAGCGGTCGTGCAGCGCCACCGGTTGCGCGGCGTAATCGAGGCGCACCTCGGGCTCGACGCCGAGCGCGCGGTTCAAAATATGCGAGCGGCCGCTCCCGGACTGCCGCACATGATCGACGGTCAGGCAGGTCAGGCGGTCGCGGCTCAAGCGGTAGGCGCGGGTATCGCCGACATGCAGCACATGCGCGATCCGGCCGCGCAGCACCAAGGCGGTGAAGGTGCAGCCCATGCCGGCGAGGGCCGGGTCCTGGCGGCCTTGCGTGTTGATCCAGCCGTTGAGCGCGCCGACGATCCGGCTGCCCGCCCGCTGCACCTCCATCGTCTCGGGCAGGTCGCAAAACCCGTCGAGAAAGCCGCGCACCGCGGTTTCGGCGGCAATCCTTCCGCCCTTGGCGCCGCCGATCCCGTCGGCGATCGCCGCCACCACCTCGCGGCGCGGCTGCGGCAATTCGGCGCCGTAGAGGGCGCCGGCAAAATCCTCGTTCTCGTGGCGCGGCCCGGTTTTCGAGGCAAAGCCGACGCGCGCTTCGATGCCGGCCGCGAATGTCGTCATAACCCTCGTCTTCTGCCGGTTCCTTTGTCGATTGCCTAAAATTTAGGCAATATGTCGTTCCACCCAGGCTTATTCCGGCCGGCAGGTGTAATGCAAAAAATAGCCGCCGGTGCTCGATGCGTTGCGCAATTCGAGCTGGCCGGTTGCCCGCTCCAGGTCAAAAAACCCGGTTTTCGGGTCGTGCCAGCTGATCCATCGGGCGGTGACGATCGCGGGAAACGAATCGACGCGACTGCGGTCGAGATCGACCATGACCGGCCAGCTTGTCCCGCTCGCCGGGTTGGTGCAGCGCAGATGCAGCAGGTCCGCGGCCGGCGCCGGGCCGCTGCCGGCAGTGATCGGGAGGGCCGCCGCCGCGATTGCACATACCTTCTTCAGCTTAGGCATGAATCTTGCCTCGACACGATCCCGAGGAGTGCGGCTGTCCGCATTCCAGGCGCGAACAACCGCAAGGGACAAGCAATGTTGGTTCCATCGCCAAAATGGCTCGATACCGGCTCCAATGCCTGGCAGATGGCGGCCGCCACCTTTGTCGGCCTGCAAAGCGTGCCGGGACTGGTGATCCTCTACGGCGGGATCGTCAAACGCAAATGGGCGGTCAACTCGGCGTTCATGGCGATGTACGCCTTCGCCGCGGTCATGGTCGTCTGGGTATTGTGGGCCTACAACATGTCCTTTGGCGAGCAGTTGTTCCCGTTCTGGGGGGTGCCGAAGCCGGCCTTGTCGGCCGGTTTCATGCTCGGCCAGGCGGTCGTCCCGGCCGCCGCTTCGGGCATGCCGGCGCTGGGCTTCCCGATGGCGACGATGATGTTCTTTCAGTTCGTCTTTGCCGCGATCACCGTAATCATTCTCGCGGGCTCGCTGATTGGGCGGATGAGCTTCAAAGCGTGGATCATCTTTGTCCCGGTGTGGATGACCTTTGTCTATACGGTCGGGGCGTTCAGCATCTGGGGCGGCGGCTGGCTGGCCGGGCTGGGGGCGGCCGATTTTTCCGGCGGCTATGTGATCCACCTCGCGGCCGGCACCTCGGGTTTTGTCGCGGCGGCGGTGATCGGCCCACGCATCCAGCAGGACCGCGACCATTTCCCGCCCAACAGCCTGCTGATGGCCTTGGCCGGCGCCGGTATTCTGTGGCTCGGCTGGAACGGCTTTAACGGCGGCGACCCCTATTTCGCAAATGCCGACGCCGCGGCCGCGATCCTCAATACGAATTTGTGCACCTGCATTGCTCTGCTCGTCTGGACGATCCTGGACTCGTTCGCCTACGGCAAGCCGTCGGTCGTCGGCGCGATCAACGGCATGATCGCCGGCCTCGTCGCCATCACGCCGGGCGCCGGTTATGTCAATGGCTGGGGGGCGATCATCACCGGCATCGTTGCCGGCATCATTCCGTGGCTGGCGATGAACAAGCTCCAGACGACCGCCTTGATGCGCCGGGTTGACGACACGCTGAGCGTATTTTCGACGCACGGGATTGCCGGCCTGACCGGCGGCCTCCTCGTGGGCATCCTCGCCTGCCCCGACATGCTCGTCTATATCGGCACCGACAAGCAAGCGCCGGGGGTCAGCGTCACCGGATTGCTCTACGGGGATTCGGGGCATCAGTTGCTGATACAGCTTTACGCAGCGCTGTTCATCATCGCGCTCAACGTCGTCGCCACCGTCGTGATCCTCAAGGTGATCTCGATCTTTGTCGCGCTGCGCATGGACGACGCGACGTTGCGCGTCGGCGACGATGCGGTGCATGGCGAGACCGCCTACAATTTCGGCGATGGCGAGGAGGTGCCGGCCGTCGCCGATTAGGCGGCGCGCGCTTCCCTGAAACAGCAGGGCCGGTTGCAGCAGCCGGCCCTGTCCCACATCCGGACCGGCAAATTTTTCGAACAAAAGGTAACGTGATGAGATCGTTTTATTTTGGCCGGCGTGTCGGCTATTTCGCGGCCGTGCCGGCTTTGCTGATGGCGCAAAGCGTGCTGGCGCAAACCCCGGCCGCCGCACCGCCAAAGCTCGACAGCGGCGACACCGCCTGGATGCTGACTTCGACCGCGCTCGTGCTGATGATGACGGTCCCCGGCGTAGCACTCTTCTACGGCGGCATGGTGCGGAAAAAGAACGTGCTGGCGACGGTGATGCAGAGCTTTGCCGTGACCTGTCTCGTCACGGTGCTGTGGATGGTCGTCGGCTACAGTTTTGCCTTTACCGAAGGGACGCCG
>DASXAM010000106.1:0-7011 GCA_036404275.1 Allostellaceae bacterium | reverse complement strand
GCCGACAGGCGATAGCGCGCCGCCAACCGCACGAAACGTTCGCGCTGGCTGTTGAAAAACGGGTCATTGCCGATCAGCAGCGCCTCGGCGTGCCGCTCGGCCAGAGCAGCGAACGTCGCCTCGATCTCGCCGACGCTTCCTGCCTGCAACAAGATCAGCGCGATGCCCTTGCGGGAAGCCACGGCCCCGATCTCATGCAGGGTACGCTCGGCCACCACCGGGTTGCGCGGGTTGACGATCAAGCCGACTCGGCGGGCCTGCGGCACCAGCTCGCAAAGCAGCCCGAAGCGCTTGGTGTTCAGGTCGGTGACGAGAAAGCTGAGGCCGGTGAGATTGCCGCCCGGATGCGCCAGGCTCGCTACCAGACCGCCGGCAACCGGGTCATTGCCGACAATAAACACGATCGGGACCGTGTCCGTCGCCTTTTTCGCGGCCGCCGCGGCGAGCGTCCCGCCGCTGGCGACGATGATATCGACATGGCGGCGCACCAGATCCTCGGCCATTGCCGGCAGCCGGTCGAACGCGCCTTCCGCCCAGCGGTATTCGATGGCGACGTTTCTGCCTTCGACAAAGCCAGCCTCACCGAGACCCTCGCGGAACGAGGCGTAGCCGACCGGCGACGTCCCTGCCAAGAAGCCGATAACCGGCATCGGCTTTTGCTGCGCCAGCACCGCGGCCGGCGGAAATATCGCCGCCGTCAACAATGTGCCGAGAAATGTTCGGCGCCGCATTATGGCCGCCCTGTCGAGCCAAGATTTGGGCGAGGTATCCGCGCTCTTGCTACTTACAGGAACATGAAGAGCGGGTCAACGCGCCGACCCATCGAAGGATCCCATGGTATCTTGACCGACGCCTACAGGGAGGGAGCCATGCCCTTTATCGCGTCGAACGGCCAGACCGAGGCCGCCACCGCCAAGACCATCCAGGCCGGCGGCATGAATGTGCACTATCACGATCTGGGCGCAGGCGAGCCGGTCTTGTTCCTGCACTCTTACGGCCCCGGCACGACCGCATGGGTCACGTTCCACAAGGCGGTCGGCGAGCTGTCGCGGCATTACCGCTGCATCTTGATGGACTTGCCGAATTTTTCGAAGACCGGCCCGATCGTCTACCGTGAGGGAATACACGCGGTGCAGGCGCGGACCGCGGTCGCGCTATTGGACGCGCTCGGCATTCGGGACGCGCATTGGGTCGGCAATTCGCAAGGCGGTCAATCGGCAATGGTTGCAGCTATTGCCTATCCCGAGCGGGTCAAAAAGTTTGTGATGGGCGGTTCGCATATCGGCACCGGCGGCGACCGCTACCTGTTGGCCAACCGCCCCTCGGAAGGCAGCCGCGCCACGCGCCGCGCGCTCGACGACCCGAGCCGCGACAACATCGCCTACTATCTGCGCGTGCACATCGACGACGAGAGCATGGTGACCGACGAGCTCGTGGACTACATCCACCGCGCGCACACCTGGTCACCCGAATTTATGGAAGCACGCCGCAAATCGGTCAGCCTGCCACACGACTACACCCCCGACCTTCCCGGCATAAAGGCGCCGGTCCTGCTGATCCATGGCCGCTACGACCGGATGGTGCCGTTCGAGGTCTCGATCGCGGTTCTGAACCACATTACCGATTCGCGCCTCGTCCTCCTCAATAATTGCGGCCATTGGCCGCCTTTTGAAAAACCCGCTGAATGGACCGCGCAGGTCCTCGCATTCCTGAAGGGCTATTGAGGACTTGGGGCGGGTGAGCGAGAGCGCTGCTGCGATATGCCTTGCGCAAAAAGCTCGACAGCCTCACCCCGCCACCGATGTCACGGCTTGGCCGGCTGCGGCTTCGCGGATTTACCGGCTTTTTTCTTGTTCTGCTTGGGTTTTTTCGCTTCCCGGCCCGACCGTTTCTGCTCCTTGTTGGCCACGGCATCCTCCTGCTGACACTGCACGAATGCGAATATGCGCCGCGCCGGCGGCGATGCAACGGCTATTGCGCGATGGGTTTTGTCCAGCGTTTGGCGGTGACGCGGTCGTCGATGGCGGGTGCAGCGGCTTTGGCGAGCGCGGCTTCGAGCGCCGAAGTGGGCCAGACGTGACCGGCGGTCGCCTCGTAAGCGCGGCAGGCTTGAAGAACACCGAGATCGTCCCAGAGCGGGCCCGTCACCATCAGCCCAATCGGCAAGCCGTCGGCAAAGCCGCACGGGATCGACGCGGACGGGTTTTTGGTCAGGTTGAACACATAGGTATAGGTGACCCATTCCCAGGCGTTGTTCGGATTTGGCCGGTTGTCGGTGCGCGGATCGGCATAGGCCGCCGGAATCGGCATCGTCGGCGACAGCAGGAGGTCGTAGCGGTCGAAGAACTGGCGCAGCCGCTGGCCGAGTGCTCCGCGCTGGCCCAGCGCTTCGACATATTGCGCTTGCGTCACCCGTTCGCCGCGCCGGCACATTTCGACGAGGCCCGGATCCATGACTGCAACCTGCTCCGGCGTTTGCGCACGTAGCAGAGCCCAGAACCCGGCCAGCGCCAGGCTCTGAAAAATCGGCATCGGCGACTCCTCGAACGGGTCCGCCGGCTCGACGATCGCACCAAGCTCGACAAAGGCGCGGGCCGCACGCTCGATTGCGTCGCGCACCGCCGGCTGCGGCTCGGCAAAGCCGAGGGTCGGCGACAAGGCGACACGCTTTCCTGTCAACGATCCCTCGCGCACCTGCTCGCGATAGGCGATGCCGTCGTCGGGCAGGCTGTGCCAGTCGCGCGAGTCGGGGCCCTTGATCGCGTCGAGCATCAGCGCCGCGTCCTCGACATGGCGCGCCATCGGTCCGACATGGGCGACGTCGCCAAACGCGGAAGGCGGGTAGGCAGCAACCCGGCCAAAGGTGGGCTTCAGCCCAAAAATGCCGCAAAACGAAGCCGGGATGCGGATTGAGCCGCCGGCGTCGGTGCCGACCGCGAGCGGGCAAATGCCGGCGAGCACTGCCGCAGCACTGCCGCCGCTCGACCCGCCCGGGGTGCGCTGCAAGTCCCACGGGTTGCGGGTGACGCCGGTAAGCGGCGAGTCGGTGACCCCCTTCCAACCGAATTCGGGGGTCGTCGTTTTGCCGAACAACACGGCACCCGCCGCCCGCAGCCGCGCCGGAACCGGCGCGTCCTCGTCCCAAGCCTGGTTGGGGTCGATTGTCCGCGAGCCCAAAAGACGCGGCCAGCCGCGAGTCAGAAGGGTGTCCTTGACCGCGATCGGGACGCCGTCGAGAAGCCCCTTCGGCTCGCCCTTCCGCCAACGCGCTTCCGAGGCGCGGGCCATCGCCATGGCGTTGTCGGGATCATAAAGGACAAAGGCGTTGACGGCGCCCTCATAGGTTTCGAGCCGGCGCAGCGTCGCCGCCGTCACCTCGACCGGCGACAGCTGCTTTTCCCGGTAGAGCGCCAAGAGCCGCGTGGCGGGCTGAAAGGCGATTTCGTCGGCCATGACGCTCTCTCCTCAAATCGAGCGCCGCATCCTCGCCGCCGCCGGCATTGGGTGCAAGCTTCGAACCCGGCTGATGCGCCGACAGCGCTGCGCGCTCGGGTCAGCCGACCGTCGCCTGGAAAATCCGCAAATAGTTGCCGCCGGCGATCTTGCCGGCCTCGTCGGCAGTGAACCCGCCGCGCAGCATCGCCGCCACCAGCTGCACCCATTGCGAATAGTCTTGCAGGCTGCCATGCGCAACCTGCTGATCGGTGCCGATGCTGACATGGTCCACGCCGACGACATCGACCATCTCCTTCACCCCTTCGACGTATTTGTCGAGGCTCGGGAAGAAGTGCCAGATGCCGATCGAGCCGCCGGTCTCGGCGACGGCGCGCGCGTGGTCGCGGCTGATCTGCCGCCCGTGCAGCCGGGTCGGCCCCATCGCCGGTGAATTGAGGAGTGCCGTATGCGACAGCAGCAGCGGCTTGGTCGCGACCCTGACCGTCTGCTCGGCCGTGTCCTCGCTCGCATGTGCAACGTCGCAGACCAATCCCAGCCGGTGGCAGGCGCGGATCGCCTCGGCGCCGAACGGGGTCAGGCCGTGATGGGTTACGGCGCCCGTCTGAAAATCGCCGATGTCGTTCGGCGTGTAATGGACCAGCTGCACATGCCGCACACCGCGCCGGTGCGCCTCTTCGAGCCGCTCGAGCTTCGTCTCCAGGAAGTCGAGCCCCTCGATGTCCATGACGATCGCCGGCTGGCCGGCGGCATGCGCCGCTTCGAGATCGGCGGCGGTGAGCGCCCGGCGCAGCCCGTGCGCGGCGACCATCTCGTCGATCCAGGCGAGGCGTTCCAGATGGTGCCGGTAGAGCTCGCCCGGCTGCGGCGTGCGCAGTGCGGCGAGCGCGCCCGACGCATTGCGGCCGAGCACCGGGCCATCCGGAACATCGGCGAGGCACGCGACCGCGAGCGATCCTTGCCTCATGCCGTTGGCGAGATCGTCGCTCGGCGGCGCCTTCGAGGTGATCCCGGTCGTGCCGCCATGGGTGTGGACATCGACCGAGATCGATTTGCGCAGCACGCCGAGCGCGGCGGCGGCGCTGTCGGCGGTTTCGGCGGCGGCGGTCGAGCCTGGCGGCGCCGCACCGCCGGCAAGCATCGTTGCGACCGATGTCAGCATCGTGCCCCGCAGCCAATTTCGGCGCGTCGGCATATGAGCGCAGCAATCCATGTCGCGGTCCTTCGCATTGCCTGGGCCAAGCTGCTCAACGCCATTGGAATACAGCATCGGCCGAGGGATATATCGGAGGGTAGACCCGGCGCGGCGCCTGCGCTAACCATTACCGCCGAACCACCTCGGCCCGCCGCTCGGCGGCCCGCCGTAAACGAAAAGGGAGCGACGATGGCTTACGAAGGCATGATTGCGGAAACGATCTCGATCCGCGGCGACAAGAACGAGCCGATTTCGGCTTATGTCGCGCGGCCGCTCGGGCACGGCCCGTTCCCGGGAATGGTGCTGCTGCATCACGCGCCCGGCTGGGACGAGTGGTACCGCGAGGCAACCCGCAAATTCGCGCATCACGGCTATGCCGCGATCAGCCCCAACCTCTATCATCGCGCCGGCGAAGGCAAAGCCGACGATGTCGCCGCCAAGGTGCGCGCTGAGGGCGGCGTGCCCGACGCCCAGGTCATCGGCGACACCGAAGGTTCGGTGCAATGGCTGCGCATGCAGCCCTGGCTCAACGGCAAGGTCGGCGTGTTCGGCACCTGCTCCGGCGGCCGGCAAACCTTCCTCTATGCCTGCAACACCAAGAGCATCAACGCCGCCTGCGAGCTGTGGGGCGGCCGGGTGGTGATGAGCCAGGAAGAGTTGAACCCGAAGCAGCCAAAGGCGCCGATCGAGTTTACGAAGGATTTGTCCTGCCCGTTGCTCGGCCTCTTCGGCAACGAGGACCGCGCGCCCACCCCGGAGCAGGTGAACCAGCACGAAGCCGAGCTCAAAAAGCATGGCAAGCAATACGAATTCCACCGCTATGACGGCGCCGGCCACGGCTTTTTCTATTACGATCGGCCGGCCTACCGCATCGAGCAGGCGGTCGATGGCTGGAAAAAGGTGTTCGCGTTCCTAGAGAAGCACCTGGCCAAATAGTTGCGGCCATGTGCACCTCGATCGTCGAGATCGTCGGTGCGAGCGGCGCCGGCAAGGGCGGTGACGGGTGGTTCGAGCTGACCCACTCGGTCGTGTCCTACGACCATCCGCACCACGCCTTGCTGGAAGAGGCGATCACGATCGATTTTGTCAATGCGGCGCTGCCGCCCGGCACGCGCGTCGCCGTCGAGCTGACGCTCGACGCGGCAAAGGAATTGAGCGCTGCGCTCGCACGGGCGATCGCCGCCGCCGAGATCGAGGAAAGCCATCGGATGCGGCCGTCCCGCTGATTTCGGCTACGCCGCGTAAAAGCGCAGTAGGCTGCGTTCCAGCGCGACCGCAGCCCGCCAAAAGGACTGGGGGACGCCTCGATGAACCCGAGCAGACCGGGCGTTGCCGCCGGGGCTGTAGCGACATGTCATCGTCCAGCCGAATGGGATCGCACGGCCGATGTCGTCGTGATCGGCGCCGGGGCGACCGGGCTTCCCGCCGCGATTGTCGCGCGCGAGGCCGGCGCCTCGGTGATCCTGGTCGAGGCCGAAAAGGATATCGGCGGCCACGCGATCATCAGCGGCGGCAATGTCCCGCTTGGCGGCGGCACCAGCGTGCAGCGGCATTACGGCATCGAGGACACGCCGGACCTGCTGTTCCGCGACCTGACCGACTGGTCGGTGGTCGGGCCGAACGGTTTTCCCGATTACCGCTACAACGACCGCGAAATCGTCCGCGCCTTTGCCGACAACAGTGCCGCCACCTTCGAATGGCTCGTCGCGCACGGCGTCGTCTTTGTGGATAAGGCGCCCGACGCGATCGGCGGCAACTCGGTCGGCAATTCGGTGCCGCGTGAAATGCACTGCGCGGTCGGGCCCTGGCCGATGATTTACAGCGGCGAGCCGGCCGAACCGAGCACGCAAAAGACCCGCTCCTCCGGCAATGGCCTGATGCGCGCGCTCGAAGCAGCGGCGAAAAAATGTGGCGTCGAGATCCTGCTCGAGCACCGGATGACCCGGATCTGGCGGCAAAGCCCGAATGGCGGGCCGGTGCTCGGCATCGCGGCGGAGCACAAGGATGCCGCATTAAACATCCGCGCCCGCAAGGCGGTCATCATCGGCACCGGCGGCTCGACCGGCAACGTCAACTTTCGGCGCATGTTCGATCCGCGGCTGACCGAGGAATATTGCGGGCTCGCCGGCATGCCGTGGTCCGACCAGGACGCCAGCGGCGAGCTCGCGGCGATGGCCGTCGGCGCGGCACTCTGGGGCTTTTACAACCAGGTCGGCGAGTTTGGCTCCAATGTGACCAAGCCGGGCTCGATCGGCTGCCAATACAATTACCGGCATTTGCAATGGCTGCCGGGCAGTCCGGTCTTCGACCGCGCCCGCGCGACGGGCCTCAGGGTGGCCGATTGGCAGGATTTGATCCTGGTC
>DASXAM010000105.1:0-6951 GCA_036404275.1 Allostellaceae bacterium | reverse complement strand
CGGCAGTGCATTCACCCACTGGGCATTCGCGCTGACTTTATGCGCGGAGGCAGGTACGGGCAACCGTCGGGGGTGGCGAACCCCAAGCATTCAGGAGCTGGCGAGCTTGATCGATCCGGCGAACGGCAATACACTGCCACTGGGCCACCCGTTTCAGGGTGTTGCCGCCTCCCCTACTTTTTATTGGTCGGCGACGACCAGCGCAGGTACATTTGCTTGGGTTGTCGCTTTCGGAGCTGCCGGGCCTCATGCCGTCGCCACAGCCGACCAAGCAGATGCAGGTTTGACCTGGTGCGTACGGGGCGGTTCCGGTCCAGACAGTCAGTGAGCCTTGGTCGGTTGCGGCGGGCGAATATCCGATACGTACTTGCCCAACTGCAGTTAGCACCGAGGCAGCACGCCGCTGCTCTTTGGTCGCTGTCGCATCGACAAGGCAGGGAAGAGGCGGTGAACGGCCTGCTGTCAGGGGTTTAGAGGGTGATTCGCGGTCCCGGTGGTTGCGAGAACGGCGCAGAGATGCCGGAGTCGGAGAACACTCCGGCCGGATCAAGCCGGTAAGGAATTGTAAGATGGCAAAGCCTCTCTCGGATGGCTCCTTTCGGGGCAACCTGATCGCCTAAGAGCCTCGCGGCGAACGTCAGCTCGCCGGTGATCAGCCGAACTGATTTGGCCGACGAGCCGGTCGGCTAGGCCGCGCGCTTTGCTTCGGAGACGCCGTCACCGGCCAAGGTGCTCAGGATGGCGACCAACTCGCGATGCGGCGGCGTGTGCGGGTCCGCCAATTCGGCGACCGAATGGGCGTCGGTCAGGCGCGCCAGCCGGACCAGGAGGCGGATGCGGGCGCGGCGGGTCGTCTTCAGCTCGGGCAGGCGGCGGGTAAAGAAGATTTTGAACAACTCGCCGTCGCCGAACAGCTGGTTCAACTCGCTCGCCGTGACGTAGACCAAAAACAGCACGAATATCCATAATTGCGTCGCGATAAAATGCGGCCAGGTGAACGTGCCGAGCGTGTGATCGAGAAAGCCGCCATGGCCGACCGCGCCGCCCTCGATCCAATAGTGGATAAAGGCTTCGAGCAGCCGCGCGACAAAGACGAAGAACGTATAGACCCCGGTCTTGAACAGGATGGGATAGGCGAGCGGTGCGCCGTCGAAGCGCTTCATCCATGGGATCGTGTCGGCGACCAGCACGGTCTTGCCGACGATCAATGCCGCGGTCGTCGCCACCAGAAATCCGGTATATTCGATCAGGTAATCGGCCAGAAAGAGTCGCTTTGTAAACAAGACCAGGTTGAAGCCGACAAAGAAAAACAAGGTCGGCGGGATCACCCCGCGCAGTTCGTGCAGAAAGAAATGACCGAGCCGCGACAACTTTCCGGCATGCCGATTTCCGGCGACAGCGTGAGCTGCCATGACGCCCTCCCGCCGGGCCGAACCCAGCCCATCTCTTGATCCGGCGCCATATTCTCATACGCCGCGCGGTAGGCCGCGGCAAGTGCCGGCCGGATGCCCCGCCCGCGGCGCGCGAAGCGATTGTCGCAACGTCGCGCGAAACGCGGTATCCTGGCCTTTAACAAACGAGGCGCTGTCGGGATTTGTGAAATGCACCGGATCGGATTTGGCCAAGCCGTTCTGCGCCGGGCGGCCGCGATCGCGCTGGCCGCGATCGTCCTGGCGATCGGGCAGGCATCGGGCGCCTTTGCCGCAAAACCCGGTTCGAGCGCCGCAGCGGTTGCCGCACCGCAGGAGCCGCCGGCGCAAATCCGCGCTCTGTTGACCTTGCTCGGCGATCCGGCGGTGCAGAAATGGCTGCAAAAGGAGGGCGTGGCGCCGGTCCCTGCCAAGCCGCCGAAACCAAAATCTCCCACCTCGGTGTCGCATTACCTCGATTTACAGCTCGGCGAGACGCGCGCCCATATTGCCGGCCTCGTCGCCGCGGTCCCCGACTTGCCGCGCCAGTTCACGCAGGCCGGCGACCAGATCGGCGACGAAGTGGCGGGCCGCGGCCGGTTTCCGATCTCGCGGCTTCTGGCGCTGTTTGTCGGCCTCGGCTTTGGCGTCGAGGCGCTGTACCGCATGGCGACGCAGCGCGTCCGCCGCCGTCTCGACGCATTGCCGGTGGCGAGTGTCGGCGAGCGGCTACGGCTGATCTGCGAGCGGTTTTTGTTCGCTGTCGGTCTGGTGGCGGCCTTTGCGGTCGGCAGTTTGGGCGCCTTTCTCGCGTTCGACTGGCCGCCGCTCTTGCGCGAGATCGTGTTCGGCTATCTCGTCGTGTTTGTCGTCATCCGTATCGGCGTCGTGGTCAGCCGGCTCTTGCTGTCGCCGGAAATTGACCGATTTCGGATTATCCCGATGGATGGCGCCGCTGCGCGCTTTTGGTCACGCCGGCTGCGCTGGTTTGTCGGCTGGTTCGCCTTCGGCTTTGTGACGGTCGGTCTCTTGCGCACGCTCGGCCTCTCGCTCGCGGCGCGCGAGCTCGTCGCTTATGTGCTGGGTCTCGGTCTGCTGGCGATTGCCCTCGAAGCCGCGTGGCGCCGGCCTGCCCCCGTCCCTACCGTCGAGGGCGAAGCCGCGCCCCGGCATCCCCGCCGCGGCACGCAAAACGTGCTGCTCTCGGTCGGATTTGTCGTTTTGTGGCTTTTGTGGGTGGCGAAGCTCATGCCGAGCTTCTGGCTGCTCCTGATCATAATTGTGCTGCCGCTGGCGAGCGTCGTCACCCGGCGCACCGTCGACCACCTGCTGCGCCCGCCCGGAACGCCGCAAGTCCAGGATGCGATCCCCAGCGTCACCGCGGTCTGCATCGAGCGCGGCATGCGGGCGGTGCTGATCATCGCGGCGGTAGCCGTCCTCGCCTGGGGCTGGGGCATTCCGCTCGATACGATCACTGGAGAAGACACGATGGCGGGCCGCCTGGTGCACGGGGCGCTGAGCGCCGTCATCATCTTTCTCATCGCCGATGTGTTGTGGCAGGCGACCAAGGCGGCGATCGACCGCAAGCTCGCGGGTGCGGCGGACCCTGGTGTTCCCAATACCGACGAGGCGCGCCGGCGGGCGCGGCTGCGCACCTTGCTGCCGATCTTCCGCAACGTGCTCTTTGTCGTCGTCATCGTCGTGGCGGCGATGATGGCGCTGTCGGCGATGGGGGTCGAGATCGGGCCGCTGATCGCCGGCGCCGGCGTTATCGGCGTTGCGATCGGCTTTGGCGCCCAGTCGCTGGTGCGCGACGTGATCGCCGGCGTCTTCTATCTGCTCGACGATGCGTTCCGGGTCGGCGAATACATTCAGAGCGGCAACTACAAGGGTACTGTCGAATCCTTCAGCTTCCGCTCGGTCCGGCTGCGCCATCAGAGGGGCGCGCTCTACACCGTGCCGTTCGCGCTATTGGGTGCCGTCCAGAATCAGAGCCGCGATTGGGTCATCGACAAGATGACGGTCGGTATCACCTATGACAGCGATGTCGACAAAGCCCGCAAAATCATCAAGCAGATCGGGCTCGAGCTTGCCCAGGATCCGGAATTTGCACCGCTGATCATCGAGCCGTTGAAGATGCAGGGGGTCGACGCGCTCGGCGATTTCGCGGTCCAGATCCGGATGAAGATGATGACCTTGCCGGGCGAGAATTTTGTGATCCGGCGCAAGGCGCTGGCGATGATCAAACAACAGTTCACCGCCAATGGCATCAAATTCGCCTTCCCGACCGTGCAGATCGCCAGCGAGGCCGAGCCTATGCAACCCGAGGTCAGGGCCGCTGTCGCCCAGCGCGGTCTCGAATTGGCCCAGCCGCCGGCAAAGGTCGCCTGAGAGCCGCCGTCAGCGAGATCGGCTGGGCGGGACTGGTTGGCGGGACGGCGGCGCGGCTGCCTGCACCGCCAATTGCTCCGCCAGGCCGCGCGCTCGCTCGAGGTGCCGAAACACGACGGGCAGGAGGTTCGCCGCAAGCGCCTTTAGCTGCGCATTCTCGCCCGAGCCGATTTCCCATTCGAGCAGCTGCGCCGTCTTCTGGTGATCGGTCACCTGGCCGCGCAGATAGGCGAGATCGAAACCGGAGCCGCTCGCGCCTTCGAGCATCACGCGCGCCGCCCGGTGCTCGGTATCGAGCTGGTTCGGCGGCGCGACATTGTCGGCGCGGGCGATCTTCGCCAATTGGTCATTGGCTTTGCTGTGGTCGGCGACCATGTCGCGGCCAAACTCCTTGACGAGATCGGCCCCACCGCGTTGCGCAGCGAGCTGGCCGTTCTGCACCTCGGCGGCGCCGCCGATCGTCAGCTCGCGGATAAACAAGCGGTCGGCTTGGTTCAGGACCGGTCGCGCCGGAACGCCCGGCGCCGATTGCGGCGCGCTCGGCGCCATCCCGGCCGGGTTGCCGACACCCGTCTCGGCAGCGAAAGCGCCACCGCTAATCGCCAGCGACAACGAGGCGGCGAGGACATGTCGAAGCATCGGAGCCTCCTCGCGTCACAGCGCCAGCATATAGGCGACGAGCGAATTCTTCTCGTCCTGCGTCAGCTTCAGGCCCAGCGCCAGGTTGAAGAATTCGACGGTGTCGGCGAGCGTCAACAACCGCCCGTCATGCATATAAGGCGGCGAATCCTTGATGCCGCGCAACGTAAACGTCTTGATCGGCCCGTCGGGCAGCATGACGAGCCCGTTCTGCGTATAGCCGATCTGATAAAAGCGCTCGAGCTTCAGATCGTGCATGTTGTTGTCGAGAAACGAGGTCTGCGGAATGTGGCATTCCGCGCAGCGGCCCTTGCCGAGAAACACCTTCTCGCCGGCGAGCTCCTCGGCGTTCGCTTTTGTCGGATCGAGACGCCCGGTCGGGTCGAGCTTTGGCGCCGGCGGAAAGTCGATCACGTTCTGCATCTGGGCCATCATCGGCACCTGGTCGAAGCGGTCGGGCAGATTGACGCCCTTGCGCTGGGCGCTGACATGGTCGCCGTTGAAATAGGCGGTGCGCTGCTCGAACTGGGTAAAATCCTCGACCGAGCGCAATGAGCGCTTCGAACCGTGAATCTGCTGGTTGAACATCCCGCGCAGGCTGACCGTGTCGAGGCGAAAGCGCGCCGCCTGGGGCCGCACGTCGGGCGTCTGGTGAAAAGCGGCGTTGGTGTGAAAGTTCGCGTGGCAATCGAGGCAGGCCACACCCATGCTCTGGTCGGCGCTCTTCCTGTCCTCGGTCTGGTTGAACTCCTCCTGCGGGAACGGCGTCAGCAGCAGCCGCAACCCCTCGATCTGCACCGGGGTCAGGATGCCGACCATCAGTGCGTAATAATTCTTGATCGTTAAAAGCTTGCCCTGCGAGACGTCGCCGAGCTCCGGATGGGTGGCCAGAAAGATCGGCGGCGGGAATTCCGGGATAAAGCGGTCGGGCAGGTCGAAATCGACATCGAAGCGCTGCAGGTTGCGGCCCTCCTGGCGGCGGATCTCGTCGATCTCCTGTTGCGGAAAGACCTGGCCGCCGGTCGCCTGCTTGACATGCGGCAGCGGCAAGAAGCCTTTTGGCAGCAGGCCGCGCGCCCGGATCTCGTCGGGGCTCATCTGCGCCAGGCTGTCCCAGGTCACGCCCGGCGGCAGCTTGACGCGAACCCCGCCCTGCACCGGTTTGCGCCCGCCCGACATCATCACCCCCGGGATCGGCCGGTCGGAAAGGTCGTAGCGCTCGTTGAGGACCGCCTCCTGCCGCCGCATGACATCGGCCTTCTCCGCCTCGTCATTGGCCTTGACGGTCTCGAACGGGATCGTGGGGAGCGAGCGGTAGCTGGCGCTCGGCGGCAGCGAATCGGCTATTGCCGGAACCGGGATCAAAGCGGCCGCGAGCCCAGCGGCCGTCAGCCCCGTGATCCATCGCGAAACGCGCATGAGAAGAGCCTTTCCATCCGGGATTGGCGCCGTTGGAAACGCCGGTCGGGTGCAAGCGTTCCCGCAGGACGAGGGCGCTGGTCGGCGGGTGTTCTTTTTCTTGTCCCGGGCCGCACTTCTGCCGAAATCGCATAGTCGCGGCCGCACCCGCTTCCGCAAGGTGCCGATAATTTCGGTCCGCGACGGCGGGGAAAATGTCGGGCAGTATCACGTCGGTCTTTGGCGACTCGGCCGATTTCGCCGCGGCGCTGCGCCCGGTCGGCGTCAGTACTCTGCTGCTAACCGGGCAAGGCCGGTTTAGGGCCCGGCTCACCCAGGTCACGCTGCACCGCTTGCGGCTTGTAGCGGCCGAAGAAAAGCTGCCCCGCATCGCCTTTGTCGTGCTGCCGGCCGATATGGTCCTCGTCGCTTTTCCGCTCGGCCGCCGGCATTCGCCGATTTGGGGCGGCAGGACGAGCGCCGCCGGCGAAATCGTCACCTTCGGTCCGCGCCAGCGTCTTCACGCGCGAACCGCCGGCCCCAGTCATTGGGCCGCGGTGCTGCTGCGGTGCGACGATCTTGTCGGGTACGGCCGGGCATTGAGCGGCGCTGAGCCCATCATTCCGCCCGCCGCGGGATGGCGCCCGCCACCGCCGGCGGTGCAGCAATTGCAGCGCTTGCACCGCGCCGCGATCCGCATGGCCGAGACCCGGTCGGCCTCTCTGGCCGACGCCGAAGCCGCGCACGGGCTCGAGCAGCTGTTGATCCACGCTGTCGTCGAATGCATGTCGGCCGGCGTGGCGGAGCGCGAACCGCCGGCCGTCAGCCGGGATCGCGACCTGCTCGCCCGGTTCGAGGACAAGCTGCGGATCGGGTCGCCGCTCCGTGTCGCCGATATCTGCGCAACGCTCGGCGTGTCGCAGCCGGTGCTGCGCCGGCGCTGCAGAGAGCATCTGGGAATTTCGCCGAGCCGCTATCTTCGGCTGCATAAGCAAGTATCTCGCCCTTCGGGCTCAGGACCTGGCTTGTCCGGACCTGATCCGGTCTACTCGGGGTCTGACCTATGTAAAATTTTTGTGAAAGGCTGAACCGCTCGGCAAACAGCCGAACGGGC
>DASXAM010000104.1:0-7439 GCA_036404275.1 Allostellaceae bacterium | reverse complement strand
GTCGTGACGACCTGCCAGCGCATCAACAACGCCGCCTGGCGCCGGCCCGACATCGCCAATATCAGAAAGGGGGTGCTGGCCGACGGGCTGGGCACCGTCATCGCCGCCGTGCTCGGCGCCCCCGGCATGAACATCGCGCCGAGCCTCGTCGGCATCTCCAGCGCGACCGGGGCGACGAGCCGGGCGATCGCCTTTGCCGCGGCGGCGATCTTGGCGCTGTTCGGCCTGTCGCCAAAGCTCTCCGGGCTGTTTTTGCTGGTGCCGCAGGAGATTGCCGGCTCGCTCCTGGTCTTTACTGCGTCCTTCATGATCACCGGCGGCATGCAGATCATGCTGTCGCGGCCGGCCGGAACGCGCGGGGTCTATGTGATCGGCGTCTCGACATTGTTGGCGCTCAGCGAGAACGTCTTTCCGAATTATTTTCGAGATCTCTCGCCGATTGCGCGCAGCCTCGCCTCGAGCCCGCTCGCCCTCGGGCTGACCGCCGCGATCGTGCTGACCTTGGTGTTCCGGTTCGGCGCGCGCCAGCGGGCGGAGACGCAATGGCGCGCGGCGGAGGATGCGGTCGCCGCGGCGACCGGACTGCTACAGGACAAGGCGCGTGAGTGGAAGGTCGCCGACGATATCGCCGCCGTCGCGATCTCTCAGGCGCAATCGGTGTTCGACTTTATCCTCCGCGAGCCTGAGCCGCCGCCGGACGGGAGCTTGCGCGCCTCTTTCAACGGCGTCGAGCTGCGCATCGACATCGCCTATGAGGGCGCGCACGCGCCGACGCTGCCGGCGAGCGAGCGCCCGCCCGCCGCAGCGGGCTATCTCGACAATGAGGAAGAAGCCGCTTTTGTCGGGCTGCGCGACTTTCTGCACAGCCTCGCCGCCGACCGCAAGCTGGTGCGCCAGCATCGCGGCCGGGTCCTGGTGCGCCTGTCCTACGCGGTCTGACGCGCGGTCTCGGCCAGCGCCGCTGCGATGATCGGCATGCCGATCTCCTCGCGCAGGGTCATCACCGATTCGGGGTGGAATTGCACCGCGCAGATCGGCAAGTCGATATGCTCGAGCGCCATCACCACACCGTCCACGGTCTCGGCCGTCACCTCGAGCGCGGACGGCATCGTCGCACGGCGGGCGCAGAGCGAATGATAACGGCCGACCGTGAACTCCGGCGGCAGCCCGCGCAGCAGCCGGCCGCCGAGGACGCGCACGTTCGACGCCTTGCCGTGAGAGGGGGTGCCGAGCAAATCGAGCGACCCGCCGAAATATTCGACGATCCCCTGCAAGCCGAGACAGACGCCAAAGACCGGGATCCGACGCCGCACCAAAAGCGCGATCGTCTCGGCCATCGCGAAATCCTCGGGCCGTCCCGGTCCCGGCGACAGCACGACGAGATCGGGCGCCACGCCCCGCTGCAATTCGGCGCGCGCCAAATCGGGACGCATCGTCGCGACCTCGGCCCCGGTGGTGCGAATGTAGTTCGCCAAGGTGTGGACAAACGAGTCCTCGTGATCGACGAGCAGCACCTGCCGGCCGCGTCCGACCAGCTCGGCTTTGGCCGGGGCAGCGGCCACGTTTCCCGCCCGCCCGCGGATCGCGGCGAAAAGGGCGGAGGCCTTGAGCCGGGTCTCGACCTCCTCGGCTTCGGGGTCGCTGTCGTAGAGCAAGGTGGCGCCGGCGCGCACTTCGGCGATCCCGTCCTGCATGCGGATCGTGCGCAGGGTCAATCCGGTGTTCATGTTGCCGTCGAAGGTGACCCGGCCGATGGCGCCGCCATACCAGCGCCGCGAGGAGCGCTCCTCTTCCTCGATAAAACGGATCGCCCATAATTTCGGTGCGCCGGTCACGGTGACCGCCCAGGCGTGGCTCAGAAAGCCGTCGAGCGCGTCGAATTGCGGCGCCAGCTCACCCTCCACATGATCGACCGTATGGATCAGCCGCGAATACATTTCGATCTGGCGGCGGCCGATCACTCGCACGCTCCCCGGCACCGACACCCGCGACTTGTCGTTGCGGTCGACATCGGTGCACATCGTCAATTCGCTCTCGTCCTTGGCCGAGTTCAATAACTGGCGGATACGCTCCGAATCCTCGACCGGGTCGCGGCCGCGCGCGATCGTGCCGCTGATCGGACAGGTCTCGATCCGTCTCCCCTCGACGCGGACATACATTTCGGGCGAAGCAGCGACCAGAAATTCGCCCTCTCCGAGATTGATCAGCGCGCCATAGGGGGCCGGGTTCGCTCGGCGCAATCGCTGAAAGACCGTGCTCGGCGGGTCGGCGCAGGCGTCGGACAAAAGCTGCCCGCACACGACCTCGAACAAATCGCCGCGGTGGAACGCCGCCCTGGCGCGCTCGACCAATGCCGCGTATTCGCCGGGACCGTGGTCGCTTTCCGGCGGCGGCACCGCTGGCGCTCGGTCGAGCCGGTAGGGCGCGGCCTCGGTCGCGCGCGGCAGGCCCGCGGTCGAGCGGCCGCCGGTCTCGAACTCGTAGCAATGCGCGGCCGCAACCTGCCGCATATGGTCGACGATCAGGATTTCATCGGGCAGGTAGAGCACCAGGTCGCGCTGATCGGCCGGGCGCGGCAAGCGCAGCTGCATCGGCTCGAACTGAAAGACGAGATCGTAGCCAAAGGCGCCGTAAAGCCCGAGATGCTGGTCCTCGGCGCTGCCGAAGAGGCGGATCAGCGCCCGCAGCACCGAAAAGACCGAGGGCTGGCGGCTGCGCTGCTCCTCCGGAAAACGCTCGCCGGTCGCGGCCACGTCACCGGTGATATGCCCGTCGGCGCCGATGTCGATGCGCGCCGCGGCGAGCCCGCCGATCGTCTCGGCGATTGCCGGCAGCAGCACGCGGCCGCGATCGTTCAGCGCCTCGACCGAAAACCCGCGGCCACGCGCGGTGAAGACGAGCGGCGGATCGACAAAGCCCATGTCCCAGCGCGTGTAGCGGCCGGGAAATTCGAAGCTCGACGAAAACAGCACGCCGCGGCGCCGGTCGAGAGCGCGGGCGAGCGCGTCGTCCGCCGGGCGGTAGTCGCGCTCGCGAATTTCACGGACGACGCGGACGCCGCCCTCGGTCACATAATGCGTCTGCTCCATGCGAACCTCCTTGCCCCGGCGTCGCCTTGGGAGGTCCGGACCGGTTCGCCAGAAAATGCGAAGGCCGCCCGGAAGTCCCGAGGCGGCCATTCAAAAAAGTCAAGCGTGGCCGCCCCTCAGACGGGCCACCACCAAGCTGCTGGATGCGCGATGCGAACCATGGCGCGAGATTATCCTGTCCGGCGCGGCTTGTCACTACCCGATCGTCCGCATAGCCTTTCCGGGAGCAGGCGTGGGGGCGGAGATGAAGAGCATCACGGTCGATTATTCGAAGCGCCACGCCGAGGAGGCGCAAAAGGGCCACAACCGCTGGCACGAGGCGATTACGCCGGTCGTCGAAGCGGCCCCCGGCGAAGAGGTCGAGATCGAGACCCGCGACGCTTTCGACGGCCAGATCACCCCCGCGACGACGGCCGAGGATTTGCGCCGGTGCGACCTCAACCTGGTGCATCCGCTGACCGGACCCGTCTATGTCGCAGGCGCCGCGCCGGGCGACCTTCTCGAAGTCGAAATTTGCGACATGAAGCCCGCCGCCTTTGCTTACACCGTGCAGGTGCCGGGCTTCGGCTTTTTGCGCGACGCGTTCCCCGATCCGTACATTGCCAAATGGACGATCAAGGACGGATTCGCCGAATCCGCCGACCTGCCGGGTGTGCGCATTCCCGACGGCTCGTTTGTCGGGGTGATCGGCGTCGCGCCGTCGAAGGAATTGCGCGAAAGAGTGCAGCGCCGCGAGGCCGAGCTTGCCGGCCGCGGCGGCATGGCGCTCCCACCCGAGCCGCGTGGTGCCGTGCCGGCCGCCGAGCCGATTGCGAGCGAGGCGTTGCGCACGATCCCGCCGCGTGAGAACGGCGGCAATCTTGACATCAAGCAGCTCTCGAAGGGCGCTCGCCTGCTGCTCCCGGTCTTTGTCGAGGGCGCTCTCTTTTCGGTTGGCGACGCGCATTTCGCGCAAGGCGACGGCGAAGCCTGCGGCACCGCGATCGAGATGGCAGGGTCGATCCTGGTGCGGTTTTCGCTGCAAAAGGGCGAGGCGCAGCGCCGCGGCATCCGCTTCCCCCGCTTTCTGCGCGACGACTATTACTTCCCGCCCGAGCTTGCCGCGCCCAAGCGCTTTCTCGCCACGACCGGCATGTCGATCCGCGAGGACGGCACCAACGAAAGCGAGGAGACGACGTTGAGCGCCCGCAACGCGCTCCTTGCGATGATCGACCTCCTGGTCGAGCGCGGCTGGAGCCGGCAGCAGGCCTATGCGATCTGTTCGGTCGCGGTCGATCTCAAATTGAGCGAATTGGTCGATGTGCCGAACATGGTCGTCAGCGCGTTTTTGCCGCTCGACATATTCGCCAAATAAGAATTTCGCGGCGGTATCGTCGCCTGGCCGGCTACGGCCGGCGCGGCAGAGAGCGGCGCTCGACCTGGAAGGTCGGCGTGCGGCGCGGCTGCGGACGGGGGCTGAAGACCGCGGCGTCGGTATCGTGATTGTCGGTGCCCTGGCGGGGCGCCGTCCGCAGCGGCGGGCGACGCGGCGACGGCTGCGCACGCTGCGGCTTCTTGCCGCCACCCGGGCGCTCGCTGATCCGCACATCGAGATTGTGCCCGTCGATCTCGACGCCGTTCATCTTGGCGACCGCGAGCTTCGCCGCACGCTCGGTCGCGATATCGACAAAGCCATAGCGCAGCCGCTTGCCGGTCGAGGGATCGCGCGCCACCGACGCGCTCAAGACGATGCCGTAGGGATCAAAGGCTTCGGCGAGCTGATCGTCGGTGAACTCGGGCGGCAGATTGGCAACGAACAGATTGCCGCGAAAATATTGCAGTCTCATTGGTTTGAGCTCTCTCGACACCGGACCTTCCGGCTGCGAAGCCGGCGAACCATGTCCGCGGTGGTGGCGCTTGGGGAATGTTGACTTTGCAGTGCTGCCTTGCAGCATGAACGAGCGGCGGGTCACTCAGTCCCGATGCCGGCCCTCACATCGGCTTGCCGGGAGGACGCCACCGCGCCAGGATTGCCGGGAAAGGATCGTCCCAGTGACCGCAGAGGCAGAGGACATGATTCCGCGCAAGCGCAGCACTTTTTCAGCGATCGTCGACCGCCCGCCGCTCACGCTGCCCAACCGGGCCCGAATTGTCGTCTGGACCATTGTCAACCTCGAATTCTGGTCGATTTCGCGGCCGATGGCGCGCCAAGTCTTACCGGCGCCGACCGGCCAGGTGCTGCTCCCGGACCTGCCCAACTGGGCTTGGCACGAATACGGCATGCGGGTCGGCGTATGGCGTTTTTTCGAGCTGTTCCGCCGGCTCGCGATTCGTCCGACGCTGTCGATCAACGCACGTGTGTGTGAGGAATACGAGCGCGTGGCGCGGGCCGCGCACGAGGCCGGCTGGGAATTCATGGGCCACGCCTGGGAGCAGATGCCGATCCACAAGGCCGAGGACCAGCGGGCGATGATCGCCAAATCGCTCGATGCCATACGGCGCTTCACCGGCGCCAATCCCAAGGGCTGGCTCGGCCCCGGGCTGACCGAGACATTCGAGACGCCGGACCTCCTGGCGCAGGCGGGCATCGAATATATCGGCGACTGGGTCTATGACGACGAGCCGACCGACATCCGCACCAAGCACGGGCCGCTTATCACCCTCCCCTAGTCGGTCGAGCTCAACGACATCCCGATGATGCTCGTCCAGCATCACGAATCCGCCTATTTCACGACGCGCTGCACCGACACCTTCGACCAGCTCTACGAAGAGGGGGCGAAGCGCGCCAAAATCATGGCGATCGCGATCCATCCCTATATCAGCGGCCAGCCGCACCGGATCAAATACCTCGAAGCTGTTTACAATTATGTGAACCGCCACGCCGGCGTCCTGCATTGGAACGGCGCGGAGATCCTCGACTGGTACCGGCAGGCGCGGATGACTGCGAGATGAGCGACAGAAAGATCACATTGCCGACGGAGCGGCTCGATTATTCGCCGATCGCCGGACGCCGGACGCTGCGCCTGCCCGAGCGGGCGAGGATGGCGGTCTGGGTCATCGTCAATGTCGAGGAATGGGACCCGCAAGAGGCGATGCCGCGCACCGTCCTGACACCGCCGGCCGGCGGTGCCCCGATGCCCGACGTGCCGAACTGGGCCTGGCACGAATACGGCAACCGGGTCGGGTTCTGGCGCCTGCTCGAAGCGCTCGACGAGCAGCGGGTGCGCGCGGTGCTGGCGATCAACGGCTCGGCCATCGCCCGCTACCGGCCGATAGCCCAGGCGGCGCTCGACCGGGGCTGGGAATTTATCGGTCACGGCTTTACCCAAAAGAACATGCAAAAGGTCGCCGACGAGCGCGACGACATCCGCAAGACCGCCGCTGCGATCCGCGAGATCACCGGCAAAAATCCGCGCGGCTGGCTCGGTCCCGGCTTGACCGAGACCTGGGAAACTCCGGATCTCCTCGCCGAGGAAGGCTATGACTATGTCTGCGACTGGGTGCTCGACGACGAGCCGGTATGGCTCAAGACCCGCACCCGGCCGATCGTCAACCTGCCCTACACGCAGGAATGCAACGATGTCGCGATGATGCTGATCCAGCATCACAAGGCTGGCGAATACTACGACCGCGCCATCGACCAGTTCGAGCAGATCTACGCCGATGCCGCGCACTCGGCGCGGATCATGGCGCTCGTCGTCCACCCCTACATCATGGGCGCGCCGCACCGCCTCAAATATTTCCGCAACGCCCTCGCCGCGATTCGCGCGCATCCGGATGTGCTGTTCTGGACCGGTGAAGAAATCCTCGACTGGTTTCTGGCGTCGGGCTGAGTTCGGCTAGAGCGTGGTCCTTTCAAGTGTGATCATTTGTTCTCGTCACCCCCGCATTTTCTTCGTCACCCCCGCGAAAGCGGGGGGCCAGAGCCTGCCCCTGGCATGAACAGGAGGCGCGCGACGGAGCGCTGGATCCTGGATTCCCGCTTTCGCGGGAACGACGAAAAGGAGCGGAGGCGATTAGAGCTAACCGGATCATGCTCTAGGCCCGGATTTCCTGGCGTTGGAAGGCGGTGTAGGCGAGGGCGAAGACGAGGATCGTCTCGGCGACAAGAGCGGTCAGCTGCGGCCAGATCAACAAAAAGCTCTGGGCGACGGGCAACGGAGTGCCGAGAAGCGCGCCCTGGACCTGGCTGTACAGCACCGGGCCGAGCGCGCGAGTCGAGGGTTGCAAGAGACCGAGCGCAATTTCGGCGAACAGCGTGTTCGGCGAAATCCGGTCGATTGCCTGGGCCGCGTGCAGATAGGCGAGGTTCTGCCCGAAAATGTCGTCGGGCGGGCCGGCAACGAGGCTCGCCAGGATCGGGGAGAGCAC
>DASXAM010000103.1:0-6941 GCA_036404275.1 Allostellaceae bacterium | reverse complement strand
GTCGCGGTCGGCGAATTGCGCCCCTATCCGTGCGTGCTGTACGACCCGCGCGGCATCGAGGCGGTGGTGACGAAAGTGCCGAGCTGGCGATGGATGGAGCGGGCGAGCCGCAAGATCTGCGTCGAGATGGGCTCGATCGCCTCCACCTGCAAAGCGCCGCGCACCGGTGCGGAAGTGAAGGAATGGGGCATCCCGCATACCGTGACCAAGGCGATCGGCATCGGCCTCCGGGTGCGCGAGGCGCAGCGCCGGCACGAGGATCCGGTGGCGGCGATCCTCGGCGAGGGCGGCGGCAAGCTCCTGTTTCGCGGCAAGGTCGTCGATGTCGCCCGGCGCACGACCGAAGGGTATCTGCGCGGCCGCGTGGTGATCGACGGGCTCGACGACGACCGCGGCGCGCGGCTCGAAATCGCCTTTCAGAACGAATGGGTCGTGGCCTGGCGCGACCGCGTGCCGCTGGTCATGTCGCCCGATTTGATCTGCGTCCTCGACACGGTCTCGGGCGAAGCCTTCGGCACCGAGACGATCGGCTATGGCCGTCGTGTCTCGGTCATCGCCATGCCGGCGCCGCCGGTCTTCCTGACCGCCAAGGGCCTCGACCATATCGGCCCCCGCGCCTTCGGCTACGATCTCGATTTCCGCTCGGTGTTTCGGACGGCCGAGGACGACCAGCCCTCGGCAACGGCCTAGGTTATGACCTCGTCAGGGCTCGATCATTTTACTCGTCGTCCCCCACGAAAACGCAGGACTGTCCGTGGAAAACCCCGATCACGTCTTCGCGGGGTTTTGCTCCGATGTCGAACCAGAAAGGTCATCTTGGCCGGGCTTGACCCACGGCTGTCCGGTTCCGCGCTCGATTGCAGCTGCGGCGGAGTTCCGCGCAGGAGCGTGCACCCCTTGGTCCCCTTGGCCGGACTTGATCCGGCCACCCACGTCTTATCGGTGCGTCCCGCCACCCAGGCGCAAGACGCGGATATGCGGGTCGAGCCCGCGCAAGAGGATTTCGAGCTGTTTTATGCACAAGGGCACACCCCATGGTTGGGGCCGAAATTTTCTCTGGACAGCCCTGCGCTTTCGCGGGAATGACGGATAAATATTTGAATGACAGCCGCAAACGGAGTATTAGGCGCTCTCGTTGAAGATTTCGCGACCGATCAGCATGCGGCGGATTTCCGAGGTGCCGGCGCCGATTTCGTAAAGCTTGGCGTCGCGCAGGAGGCGGCCGGCCGGGAGGTCGTTGATATAGCCGTTGCCGCCCAAAATCTGCACCGCGTCGAGCGCCATGCGGGTGGCGCTTTCGGCGGCGTAGAGGATGGCGCCGGCGGCGTCCTTGCGTGTCGTCCGGCCCTGGTCGCAGGCGCGCGCCACGGCATAGACATAGGATTTGCAGGCGTTCATGCCGGTGTACATGTCGGCGACTTTGCCCTGGATCAGCTGAAACTCGCCGATCGGCTGGCCGAACTGCTTGCGGTCGTGGATGTAGGGGACGACGAGATCGAGACAGGCCTGCATGATGCCGAGAGGCCCGGCGGCGAGCACCGCGCGCTCGTAATCGAGCCCGCTCATCAGCACATGCACGCCTTCGTTCTCGGCGCCGAGGACATTCTCGTCCGGCACCTCGCAATCCTCGAAGACGAGCTCCGAGGTCGGCGAGCCGCGCATGCCGAGCTTGTCGAGCTTTTGCGCCGGGCGGAAACCCTGGAACCCCTTCTCGATCAGAAAGGCGGTGACGCCGCGCGCGCCGGCGTCGGGCCGCGTCTTCGCGTAGACGACGAGCGTGTCGGCGACATGGCCGTTGGTGATCCAGAATTTGGTGCCGTTCAAGATATAGCGGTCGCGCTTGCGGTCGGCCCGCAGGCGCATCGAGACCACATCCGATCCCGCTTCGGGCTCGCTCATCGCCAGCGCGCCGACATGCTCGCCCGAAATCAGCTTTGGCAAATATTTCCGTTTTTGCGCCTCGCTGCCGTTGCGCCGGATCTGGTTGACGCACAGGTTGGAGTGCGCGCCGTAGCTGAGCCCGACCGCGGCCGAGGCGCGGCTCACCTCCTCCATCGCCACGCAATGGGCGAGATAGCCCATGCCGGCCCCGCCATATTCCTCCTCGACAGTAATCCCGTGGAGGCCGAGGGCTCCCATCTGCGGCCACAATTCGATCGGGAAGCGGTCGGTCTTGTCGATGTCGGCGGCGAGCGGGGCGATGCGCTCCTCGGCGAAATCGCGCACGCTGGCGCGCAGCATGTCGATCTCGGCGCCGAGATCGAAATCGAGCGAAGTGAGCCGCGCGTTTTGCATCACTAGGTCATCAATGTGGGCTTAGCGGGCCTGCGCTAAGAACCGGGAGTCCGGTGCTCACCACTGGAGGGCTTGACTCATAGTTTGTCGCGGTCTCCGGCGCCTTGGTTCCTCGCGGCGCATCGGCGCCCATACATCCATGCACGATCCTACCTATCTGGACCGACATCGTCACACCGGCGAAGGCCGGTGTCCACTCCGGCAACCCCTATCGGGCGAGCAGGCTCGGATACAGGTCCGTCCAATGCGGGTTGTCGCGCTCGATCAGATTGATTTTCCAGTCGCGTTTCCACCTCTTTGATTTGCTTTTCACGCCGAATTGCGGCTTCCGCCGTCGCATGAATTTCAAACCAGACAAGGCGATCGACGCCATAGCGCGCCGTAAACCCGGCAGTCTTTATTCTTGTGCTGCCAGACGCGCTTTATGACGTCGGAAGTGACTCCGGCGTAAAGCGTCCCGTATGGCCGGCTTGCCAACAGATACACGTAGTACATCGTTTCGGCATGGGTCCCGGCCGGCGCCGGGACGACGAAAATGGTGCGGTCGAGAAGACTCGAACTTCCACGGAGTTTCCCCCACAGCGACCTCAACGCTGCGCGTCTACCAATTCCGCCACGACCGCACGAAATAGGGCGGGTCGATTAGCAAATCCGGGCCACCATATCAAGCTGCCATGGACCCCGTGATGACAGAGCCGGTCGAGTGGCGTGTGAGCACACCTCCAATCTCCTATGCCGATGCGGTGGCGGCGATGGAGGACCGGGTCGCGGCGATCCGCGCCGGCACCGCGCCCGAGCTCGTCTGGCTCCTCGAGCACCCGGCGCTCTACACCGCCGGAACCAGCGCCCGCGACGAGGAATTGCTCGACCCCCTCCGGCTGCCGGTGCACCGCACCGGGCGCGGCGGGCGCTGGACCTATCACGGGCCGGGGCAGCGCGTCGCCTATGTAATGCTCGACCTCGCCCGGCGCGGCGAGGACATCCATTGCTATGTCCACCACCTCGAGGAATGGCTGACCCGGGCATTGGCGCAACTCGGCATCGCGGGAGAGCGGCGCGAGGGCCGGGTCGGAATCTGGGTGGCCGCACCGGACGGCGAGGCCAAGATCGCGGCGATCGGCGTCAGGGTGCGGCGCTGGGTGACGTATCACGGGATCGCGCTCAACATCGACCCCGACCTCTCGCATTACCGCGGCATCATCCCGTGCGGCATCGACCCGGCAAGCTCCGGCCATGGCGTCACCTCGCTCGCCGCCCTCGGCGTGCCGGCGGCGATGGCCGATGTCGACAGCGCCTTGCGCAGCAGCTTTGCTCAAGTCTTCGGCGAGCCACGGGTCTGCCCACACCCCGGCGATAGTCTTTTCGGGAGCGCGTCTCGGCCGTCGGTCAAAACTGGCCAAAATTGAAGCGCGGCGGGCCGGCGCAAGGTGGTGTTGGCGGTGGCCCGCATAACCGGGCTGCTCCTTTACCGCCGCAGCCGCGCCTTGTTTTTGAGATAGATCCATTGGCCGAGCGCGGCGGTGGCCAACATCAAGGCGTTGGTCACGACAAACACCCAGCTTCGCAGCAGCCAGCTATAGGCGACAAAAGCGAGGGATGCGGTGATCTGGCCGACAAAGAGCCAGCGCGACAGCCCGCGCGTGCTGCCGTCGCGCCATTGCGTGTAGACTTGCCGGCCGATCGTGGCGAGCAAGACCGTTGCCGCGAACCAGCCGATCGCCTCGGTCATCCCTTCTCCGCAGGCTGCCCCATCGGCGAACGCCGCGGCGGGGTCGGCGTTACCGGCGGAAGGTCAGCGCCGTGACAAGAACGACGGCCGCCGCCGCCGCGGTGGCGAGAAAGGCGGCGGCGGGAACCCCGGTCGCGTCCCAGATCGCGCCGCCGACGAGCGGGGTCACCGCGGAAAGCGTGTAGCCGATCGCGAACATTCCGGCAGAGAGCCGGTGGACGTCGTCCGCGGGCGCCAGCAGCGGCGGCAGCGCCAGGGTCAGGATCAAGGTGAGCGCGCAGGAAAAGCCGATGGTTCCGGCGCCGAGGACCGCCGCCCAAGGCCGCGCGTCGGCCAAAAGGGCGATAGCCGGGATCGCCAGCGCCGGCATTGCGACGAGCGCCGCCTTCCCGGCGGTGAGCCGGCGGGCCCAAACCAGCATCACCGCCGAGGCCGGCAGCTGGCCGAGGTTCAAGGCGCTGAGGCACGGCCCCACCAGCTCGGGACGGCCCATTGCGTGAAGATAATCGGGGATCAGCGCGTTCGAGGCAAAGTAGAGCCCGCCGGTGCCGCCCTGCATCAGGCCGAGCTGCCAGGTCAGAGCGCGCCGCCAATCGGGCCACCAGCGCATGGCCGGCGCCGTCGGCGATCGTCGCACCGACGGCGTGGACAAAGTCATCAATAGGGCGGTGAGCGCTACCGGCGCCGACCACAGCGCGAGGCTCGCCCGCCAGCTGTCGTCAAAAGCGGCGAGGACAAGAGGAATGGTCAATGCCGCCGGGGCGGCTTCGCCGATCAGCAGCCCGTTGGCATAGATCGCGGTCGCCAGACCCGACGACATTGGAAACCAGCGCGCCACCAGCGCCGGCAGGCTCGGCTGCAGCACCGCGATTGCCGCCGCCATCAGAAAGGTCATCGCAAACAGCATCGCCACCGAAGGGCCGGCGCCGCGCGCCGCCGACGCCGCGGCCACGACGGCAAGCCCGGCAATGCAGGTACGGCGCGCGCCGATCCGCGCGACCAGCAGCGAGCCGGGGATCGCCATCAGCCCGAACAGCAGCACCGGCAAGCCGGAGAGCGCCCCGACCGCTTTTTCGCTGAGCGCGAATTGCCGATGGATCAGCGGCAAGACCGGCGGCAAGGCCAGCACGGTCACCCGCAGATCCGCCCCCGCCAGCCACAGCAGCACGAGGTGCCACAGCCGCCGGGCGATGCCCTCCCCGCTCCACCGGTTCAGTGCGGCACGCAATCGAAATAGGCGACGTTTTCCTGGGCGTCGAGAAATTGCGGCACGCGCTCAAAGCGCGCGCAATGCTCGCGGGCGATCGCCTGGGTCTCGGCCGTGTTCGGGGAGCCGCTAAAGCCGACTTCGGCGCGGCTTTCGGTGCCGTCGAGCAGGAATGGTTTTGCGGCGCAGCCGGCGACGAGGCAGCCGAGCGTGGCGAGCGCCAGCACGCGTTTCATCGGCCGCGCTCCGCGGGCGCGGGAAAGCCTGCCTTGGCCGCGAAATCAAGCCCGCGCTCGGCAAAATCCCGGTACCATCCATAGCTCGGCGCCGCCGGCGACAGCAGCACGACCCCACCCTGCGGTGTCGCCGCGGTTGCAATAGCCACTGCTTCCTCCATCGATTGCGCGCGGTGAAGACTGCCGGCGAACCCCCCGGCCCGCATCTCGGCAAAAAGCCGCTCGCCGCTGACGCCGAGGCAGACGGCGTTGATGGGCGCTCCCCGCGACAGGGCGGTGATCAGCTTGCCATAGTCAAGCCCGCGGTCGTAGCCGCCGAGGATCACCGTGACCGGCCGGCCGGCATAGACCGCGAGCGCCGCTATCGTCGATTCCGGGATCGTCGATATGCTGTCATCGACAAACAGCAGCCCATCCTTGGTGCCGAGCTCCTGCTGGCGGTGCGGCAGGCCGCGAAAATCCTCGGCGGCGGCGAGGGCATCGGCGGCATCGGCCCCCAATCTTTTCGCCACCGCCACGGCGAGGCACAGATTGGACCGGTTGTGCGGCCTGGCGAGATAGGGGTTGCGCACCCGCCCGATATGCCGGCCGCCGTCGAAAATATCGCCGTCGCAGGCGCGGACCGTGCACGAATCCCCGACCGGGAATTGCACCGCGAGCCCTTTGGCCGCCGCCGCCGTATCGGCGCCAAAAATGGCGCAGTGCGCGCGGGTCAACAGATGGATCTTGTCGCGGTAATAGTTTTCGAGCGTGCCGTGCCAATCGGCGTGCTCGGGGTAGAGCGAGGTCAGCACCGCGATGTCGCAAATACCGTCGAAATCCGCGGTCTGGTAGCTCGACATTTCGATCACAGCATAATCGGCGGCAGCGCCGTCGATCGCGGTGACCGCGACCCCGATATTGCCGGCCAGGGCGACGCGGCGGCCGAGCCCCCTCAAAATATGGGCGATCAGCGCCGCTGTCGTGCTTTTGCCTTTGGTGCCGGTGACGCAGACCGTCGTGATATCGTGCGGCTCGGCAAACCACAGATTGAGCAGCGATGTAACTTTTACGCCTTTTGCCCGCGCCTGCGCGATTTCGGGCCGGTAGAGGCTGACGCCGGGCGATTTGACGATCAAGTCGATGCGGTCGAGCGCGGCGGCGATAGGGTCGGCGCCAAAGGCACAGGTGAAATTGTCGCCGGCGTCGCCGGGCGCCCGCGCGTTTGCTTTGTCGTCGAGCAGCAGCAACGGCATCGCCGGATCTTCCCGGCGCAGCAATTCGATCGCCGCCCGGCCTTCGCGGCCGAGCCCCCAGATGGCGACGCGCTTGCCGCCGAGCTCAGCCGCCCGCATCGAGCATCGCCTGGAAACGGTCCGGCATTTGATGCGGATGCCGGGCCGCGAGCAGCGTCGCGAAATCGCCGGCATCGCCTTGCCGCAATGCCGGATAGTCGTGGTGCAGCCGCCGTATGACGACCGAGTCATGCCACGCC
>DASXAM010000102.1:0-8194 GCA_036404275.1 Allostellaceae bacterium | reverse complement strand
GCGCCCAAGCACCAGATGGGCGGCGATGTCGACCTGACCTTTTCGGGGGCGGTGTGGTCGGGTCCAAAGGCGTTTGCGGAGGCCGGGGTCAAACCCGCCGACATCAAATACGCCTCGATCTACGACAGCTTTACGATCACCGTCGTGATGCAGATCGAGGATTTGGGCTTTTGCGAAAAGGGCCAGGGCGGGAGGTTCGTGTCCGACGGCAACCTGATCTCTGGCACCGGGAAATTGCCGTTCAACACCGATGGCGGGGGCTTGTGCAATAACCACCCGTCGAACCGCGGCGGGCTGACCAAGGTGGTCGAGGCGGTCCGGCAATTGCGCGGCGAGGCGCATCCGAAGGTACAGGTGCCGAATTGCGACCTGGCCTTGGCGCACGGTACCGGCGGCTCGCTCGGCACCAGGCACGGCTCGGCCACGATCATCATGGAACGGGAGTGAGCGCGATGCAGAGCCAGCAACGCAAGATCCAGGCGCCGGTGCCCAACCTCGAAACCCAGGCGTTCTGGAACGCGGCAGCGCAAGGCAAATTGATGATCGGCAAATGTAACGCCTGCGGCCGAGTGCATTACTATCCGCGCGCCCTCTGCCCTTTCTGCTTCAGCGACAAGACCGCATTGCAGCAAGCCTCAGGCAACGGCGTCGTCTACACCTACAGCGTCATGCGCCGCGCCCCGGTCCCCTACGCGATCGCCTATGTGACTTTGGTTGAGGGCCCGACGATGATGACCAACATCGTCGATTGCGACCTCGACCAAATCAAGATCGGCCAAAGGGTGAAGCTCGTTTTCAAGGAAACCGAAGGCGGCCCCCCGGTCCCGATGTTCACCCCGGTGTGATCGCGAACAAGACCTCCTCGCGACCGCTGTGACAAAGCCGGAACATGGGACGGATCTTTGACGCTTTCGGCGTACAAAGGGGACTTTGATGTGCGGGTATCGCTCATATGCTTTGCTGGGCACGGGCTCGGAAATTATCCCGTATGGTTGCCGAGCGCGATGAATGGCTCCTCCGAAGAGAGGCGCGAATCGCGACGCTTGAGACGACGATCGCGAACCTCGAAAATGCGCTCCATGATCGTGAAAACGCAGTGCGGCGGCGTGAGCACCAGACCGAGGAGGAGATAGCACGTCGCGAGGTCACGATCCGAGACAGAGAAGAGAGGATAGCTTGGCTTGAGGATCAGGTGCGCCGACTCGAGACACCTCGGCTGTTGCCGCGTACCGACGATCTCCAATTGCGGCTCAAGGATGTGGTCGCCCGCCTGCCGGGATGGTGTCCCGAAGAAAAGGCGCGATGGATGGTCGATCGAATCCTGGATGGCGGTTATAAAACGGCCGCAGAAATAGGAGTATTCGCCGGTCGATCGGTGTTCCCGATAGCTTTCGCAATCGCGGCGAACAAAGGTACTGCGGTTTACGCCGTGGACGCTTGGGAGAACGAAGCAGCAACCTCATCGCCAACAGAATATCAGAACGATGTGTGGTGGGATAATGTTGATCTTGTTGGCGTCAAAAATTCGTTTCTTCGTGAGATTATATCACAAAATTTGACCGGTGTGATTAAAATATTTGAGCTTCCATCTAATTCAGCTTATTTGGCTATCAAGAACAAAATCGGCAGGTCGATAGATTTCCTACATATCGATGGCGCTCATTCGGAAACGCAAGCGAATTTCGATGTTACGCATTGGTCGGAGCTGGTAACACCTGGCGGAATGATTGTCCTTGACGATATAGACTGGCCAGGGGTACGCGATGCTGCCGTGTTCTTGTCGGACAAATGCGAAAAGATAGATGAACTGCGCGGCAAAAGCTTCGCCTTTGCGGCTTTTCGGGTCCAATAGATCCAATTCGCCGATGCCGGTGCTCATGCGCGGCGATGCGGTTTGTGCTGGCGCAGCAATTCGTTGATGCGGGTCTGCCAGCCTTTGCCTTCCTGACGGTAGGCTTCGACCACATCTGCATCGAGGCGCAGGGTCTGATTGATCTTCTTGACCGGCTTCTGCGGTGTGCCGCGGCCACGCCGCGTCAGCGCCTGTGCGGCCTTTTCGCCGATAAATTCGGGCAGCACGTCCGCCGCCGGTCTCGCAGCGGCGAAATCCTCCTTGGTCCATTCGGGATTGTCGTCATCGGGGCGCGAGGCCGGGTCATCTGTCGTCTTTTTTGCCATACCATCTCACCTCTCGTCGGTTTGCCTTGCGGAAGCTGATGACCCGCAAATCCTCGCCGCGCGGCGTCACCACTGCCGCATGAAGTCGGCCATCGAGGCGCGCCATCACGCGCAGCCGCGGCTCGCCGTAATCGCGCCGGCGATCCTCTATGACCACCGCCGTTTCCCAATCGAGGTCGGCCACCCGCTCGAACGACAGCCCGCGCTCGGCGATGTTCCTTGCGTTCTTAGCCGGATCAAATGTGATGGCCATGCTAAAAAAACGCTACAGCGATAATATGGAGTTGGCGAGAATAGTTGCAACAGCGCAATAGTTCGTTGCGGTCGTATCCCCCTGTCCCTTGGTCAGCAGTGGTAGGATGGGCTGGGAGCGCTGCGATGCCCATCGCGAAGGACGCGGCTGATCAACTCGATCGAGAAGTGCGGAGGGCAGTGGAATCGTGCTGCTACCCCGGGGAGACCGGACGCCAATGACCCCGATCGCCGCAACCGGCGACCCACCGACGCTTCGCGCCGAGGCGCTCGGGTTTGTCGAATCCGTGATCATGGGCATCGCCGGCAGTGGGCCTGCCTACAGCGTGGCGGCGGGCACCGCGGTCTTGATTGCCGCCGTCGGCGTATTGGCGCCCGCGAGCCTCCTTTATTGCGGCCTCATCATGATGGGGATCGTCCTCGCCTTTCGTCATTTGAACCGGCTGACGGTCAATGCCGGCGCTTCCTATGCCTGGGTTGGGGCGATCTTCTCGCCAGCGCTCGGGTTCTTTGCCGGCTGGGCGCAGATCATCAGCTCGGTCGTGTTCATGGTCGCCGGCACCTTCCCCGCCGCCGCGGCGACATTGAAACTGATCGCGCCCGGCTTTGCCGACAGCCAGACCGCGGTTACCGTGACGGCAGCGTTGTGGCTGGTCGCGATCGGCGCTGTCGTCGCCAAAGGGATCAAGCTCAGCGGCTATGTGCAGGTCGGGTTTACGCTGGTCGAGGTCGGTGTGCTGGTGCTGTTTTTCGCGATTGCGGCGATCGGCTCCGCCCCGCAGCCGGCGCACACCGTGGCTGCCGTGTGGTTTACCGGGTCGGGCTTTACGCCTGCGCTGTTCGCGGGCGGTGCTGCCATCGCGCTCTTCGCCGTGAGCGGCTGGGACGTTACTGCCAATTTGAACGAGGAAACCCGCGACGGCGCCCGCATCGCCGGAGCCGGCAGCATCGTCTCAGTCGTAATCGTCGTCCTGCTGCTGGTCGGCTTTTGCGCGCTGGCGCTCGATCTCTTGAGCGACGCGGAAATCGAGCGCGCCGGGCTCAATATCGTCTCGGTCGTGGCGCAGAAGCTGATGCCGCACCCTTGGGATTATCTCGCCGTAATCGCGGTCATGACGAGCACGATCGGCACGCTCGAAACCTCGATCCTGCAGTTCACCCGGACGCTCTATTCGATGAGCCGAGACCGAACGCTGCATCCTCGCTATAGCCGGCTGCACCCGGTCTATCGCACACCGTGGGTTGCGACATTGGTGATCACCGGGCTCGGCCTTGCCTTGCTGTTCGGGTCCCTGTGTCTGCACGGCGTCAAGACGGTCATCGACGCCTCGATCAATGCCGTCGGCTTTCAGGTGGCGTTCTATTACGGGCTCGCCGGGCTCGCCTGCATCTGGTATTTCCGGACGGAGGCGCTGACCGGCATCGGCAAATTCATGCTGTTGCTCGCCTGGCCGCTGCTCGGCGTCGGCTTTTGCTTTGGCATTGCCGTCTACAGCGTGCCGACCTTCAACCTCACCACCAACCTCCTCGGTGCCGGCAGCATCGCCATCGGGATCGTGCCCTATCTCTGGACCCGGTTCGCTCCTGCCCGCCGCATCGGACTCACCGGTTGAGCCGTCGGATGGGCCGAGCGCGGCAAAGCCCGTCGATAATTGCATGCACGCCGCCGATGGGCTTCGCTATGCTCAACCTATCCTACGCTTCCGGGAGCAAATCGCATGGACACGCTCGAAGCCAACGTCTCGAACCGGCCGGCGCATATCAGCGCGGAGGAATGGGCGGTGCGGGTCGATCTCGCCGCCTGCTATCGGCTGATCCATCATTTCAAATGGGACGATTTGATCCTGACCCACAATTCGGCGCGGGTGCCGGGCGAGCCGAACCATTTTCTGATCAACCCGATGGGGCTGATGTTCGACGAGATCACTGCCTCGAACCTCTTGAAGATGGATCTCGACGGCAACCTCGTCGAGCCTGCGCCCTATGAGGCCAACCGCGCCGGCTATGTGATCCACAGTGCCATCTATCTCGGCCGGCCGGATGTGCAATGCGTGATCCATACCCATACCGAGGCCGACATCGCGGTCGGTGCGCTCGAAGAGGGGCTGCTGCCGCTGTCGCAATGGGCGATGCGCTTCTACAACCGGCTCGGCTATCACGATTACGAGGGCGTGTCGCTCGATCTCGACGAGCGCGAGCGGTTGCAGCAATCGATCGGCAACCATCCGGTGCTGGTGTTGCGCAACCATGGCTTGCTCGCGACCGGGCGCAATGTCGCCGAGGCGTTCTCGTTCACCTACCATTTCGAGCGTTCGGCTGAAGCCCAGCTCAAGATCATGGCCGCCGTTGCCGCCGGCGCCAAGATCGTTACACCGTCGCCCGACACCTGCGAACGCCAGGCCGCGCAATTCTCGAACGCGGTCAACAACCCGCGGCTCGGCGGCCAGCGCGAATGGCCGGCGCTGCTGCGCCTCGCCGACCGGCTCGACCCGAGCTACCGCAACTGACCGCGAGTTCGTATCGGCGCGCAGTCCGGCGCCTGCCCGCCGCCCTCGCCCGGGTATGCCGTTGCGCGGGTGGGCGAGATGTGTCATCATGTGTGTGGAGGTTTGCACATAGCGACAAATCTGTCGATCGATCCCGAGCTGCTCGACCGAGCCCTCGAGGTCAGCGGTGAACGCACCAAAAAAGCGGTCGCCACCAAGGCGCTCCAGGAATTCATCGCGCGGCGCCGGCAGCGGCGCCTGCTCGAGCTGGTGGGCGCGCTCGAATGGGACGAAGGGTTCGATTACAAGACAGAGCGGTCGCGCCGGTGAGCCTTTTTGTCGACACCAGCGTCTGGTCTCTGGCGTTCCGTCGCGACATGCCCGTCGCCGCCGGCGAATGTAGCGAGCTTATCCGCGCCATCGAAGCCGGAGAAGAGCTGGTGACCACCGGCTGGTTTTGCAGGAGCTTCTGCAAGGCTTCTCCGGGCCACGGAACCGCCGGCAAATTCTCGACCGGTTCGCCGCGTTGCCACTCCTGGTGCCAGACCGGCGCGACCATGTCGACGCGGCTGAGCTGAGAAACACGTGCCGGCGCCACGGCGTGCAAATCGGCACGATCGATGCGCTGCTGGCTCAGCTCTGCCTGCGTCACGATCTGACGATGCTGACGGCCGATCGCGATTTTCGCGGTATCGCCGGGCACTGCGCGCTGAAGCTGCGGGTAGCGCCGGTGCAGGAAAGCCGTTGACACCGCCGGATCGGTGGATCATCGCCTACCTCGCCACGCCAACTCGCTTTTCTTGCATAACGAGCAGTGCAACTCTGTTGCCACTGCCCCTTTCGTCGAACCGCATGAGGCCGCCCGATGAAGGTTACCGGCATCCGTTCCAACATCGTCGCCTTGCCGGCGGACGAGCCGCTCGCAGGTGCGGCGGAAAACCCGAACGCCACACGACCGATCGTGACCCTTGAAATCGAGACCGATGACGGTGCGGTCGGGGTCGGCGCCACCTATTTCGGCGGCGCCTTGACCGGCACCTTGAAGCGTGCGGTCGAGGATTTGGGCGCGCTCGCCATCGGCGAGGACCCGGTGCGGGTCGAGATGGTCGCGGCAAAGCTGCGCGCCGCGGCGGGCTCGGCCGGGCCGGGCGGCATCTTCAACCTGGCGCATTCGGCGATCGACACGGCACTCTGGGATTTGCGCGCCAAGTCGATGAACCTGCCGCTGTGGAAATTGCTCGGCGGTGCGCGCGACCGGGTCCCGACCTATGCCAGCGGCGCGTTGATGCGCGGCCTCTCGCTCGACCGCGTGGTCGAGGCGGCGGCAACGCTGAAGAGCAAGGGCTGGCGCGAGATGAAGACCCAGCTCGCACTCCCCGGCGAGACGACGCCGGCGAAGGAGGTCGAGCGCATGCGCCGGGTGCGCGAGGCGATCGGCTCCGACATCAAATTGATGTGCGACATCAACCAGCGCTGGCGGCCGGAGCAGGCGATCGATATCGGCCGCCGGGTCGAGGATGCCGGGGTCGGGTTGTTCTGGCTCGAGGACGTGACCACCGCCGACGATTTCGCCGGTCTAGCCCGCATCGCCGCGGCATTGTCGACGCCGGTCTGCGGTGGCGAATATCTGTGGGGCATCGCGCCGTTCCGCCATATGGTCGAGGCCCGCTCGGTCGATATCGTGATGATCGACCTCGTCAGGGTCGGCGGCGTGACGCAATGGATGAAGGTCGCCGGCATGGCCGAGGCATTCAACCTGCCGGTCGTCAGCCATTTGATCCCTGAAGTCCATGTCCACCTGATCGGCGCCATCCCGAACGGGCTGACCGTCGAATACATGCCGTGGCTGATGCCGCTCTTCGAGGAAGTGCCGCTGCAGCAGAATGGTGAGCTCTTGATGCCGACGGCGCCGGGCCTCGGCCTCAAATTTGCCCGATCGACGATCGACCGCTACCGAGTCGCTTGAATGGGCTTAAAGCTCTTCGCCTTCACTTGCGGCCGATTGAACGGCGAACTCGGCCGTCTGATGGAGGGCGGCGAGGGCCGGGCCGAGTTGCCGATCCCGGCCTATCTGATCGAGCACCCCAAGGGGAGGGTGCTGTTCGACACCGGCCTGCATCCCGATTGCCAGCACGATCCCGCAGCGCGCGTCGGCGAGCGGCTCGCCGGTCTTTTCTCGTTCGACTACCAGCCGGGCGAGGAAATAAGCGCACGTCTCCAGGCGATCGGCCGCGACCCGGCGCGGATCGACATGATCGTCACCTCGCACCTCCATTTCGACCATGTCGGCGGCAACGCGCTAGTGCCCAACGCCTCGCTGGTGGTCCAGCGGCGCGAATGGGAGGCCGGGCACGACCCCGACCTCGCTGCCGCAAACGGCTTTAACCGCGCCGATTTCGACCTCGGGCACAAGACGGTTCTGATCGACGGCGAGCACGACGTGTTTGGCGACGGCAGCGTCGTCTGCCTGCCGACCTACGGCCACACACCGGGGCACCAGTCACTCAAATTGCGGCTCGCCTCGGGGGAGATCGTCCTCGCCGCCGATGCCTGCTATTTCTGCGGCACCTTGCGCGAGCGGCGCCTGCCGCAGCGGGTGCACGACCGCGCGGCGATGCTGGCCTCGCTCGCCGATCTCGCCCGCCGTGAGGCGGCAGGCGCTCGGATCTTTTTCGGCCACGACGTCGAATTCTGGAAAACCGTGCCGCAGGCGCCCGCGATGATCGCCTGACCGCAACCGAACACCATGGTGATGCATTAAAATATCGGGCATCCGCTCGCCGATATTGGTGCTGCCCGAATCCGACCCGCTGGCGATACCCCGGAGAATCCGGCTTTAACGTTCCGACGATGATACTGCGGCCACTAGATTGGGCGTCGAGTTGGCCACTACGACATCGGGTTAAGTGTAACGATGGCCTTTTGCGCCTACCAGCTCTGCTTGGGTCCGCCGATGAACGCTTCGATTAAAGACCACGCCTTGAGCAAGGTTCCGGAGGTCACGCTCACGCAAGATTGCCGCCACGACCCTCGGTGAGACCCGCGGCGACACGGTAACGATGACCCTCCTGCACGCCGACAAAGATGCCCAAAATGGCGGTTATCTGATCGGGACCGCGCTGTTCTTTTCCATTTTCGTGGCTCTCGTAATCTGGCAAATCGCAACCAAGCGGTTTCACCCCTTCCTCTATTGGGCGACGATCGTCGCCTCGACCACCCTCGGCACGACGATGGCCGATTTTGCCGACCGCTCGCTCGGCGTCGGCTACACAGGCGGC
>DASXAM010000101.1:0-6355 GCA_036404275.1 Allostellaceae bacterium | reverse complement strand
TTGGCGGCCCCGGCGCCGGATTCGTGCCATACCATATGCGCCTCATGGCCGAGCACGACTTCATCGCCCGGCCGGGTCAGCACCTTGAGGGCGATCTGGTTGGCCATGGTCCCGGACGGGACAAAGAGCGCCGCCTCCTTGGCGAGGAGATCGGCGATCCGTTCCTGCAGCCGGTTGACCGACGGGTCCTCGCCATATTGATCGTCGCCGACCGGAGCGGCGGCCATCGCCGCGCGCATCCCGGCTGAGGGCCGTGTCACGGTGTCCGAACGAAGGTCGATGGTTTGCATCAGCCGCTCCCCTGCCGCGGCCGCCGCCGCTCTCGGCTCGCGCCGGCGCGCCCGGCCCGTTTTTATCGAGGCGGGTGTGCGAGAGGCAATGCCGGTCCCGACCGTCGGCTCGGTTGCACAAAATCTGTGAAAGACCACCCTCTCGCATAATGCGCTAACCATATCCTATTCTGCCGTCGCCGCGGCACGCCGCGGTCGCCGCGCCACAGCTGTGCAGAGGACTGTGATGACCGGCCCGACACATGACGAAAAGCGTCGGATTTTGGAGGAGCATTACCTGCTCGGGAAGCTGAGCGGCAGCGAGATCGACCATCTGCTGAATTACGCGCGGGTCGAGACCTACCCCGCCGGACAGGAAATCTATGCCAAAAGCTCACCGGGGCAGAGCATGTTCGCGGTGCTGCGCGGCTCCGCCAAGATGAGCTCGGTCTCGTCCGAAGGCAAAGAAATCGTCCTGAATATCATCTACCCGGGCGAAATCTTTGGCGAGATCGCCCTGCTCGACGGCAAGGAAAGATCGGCGGATGCGGTGGCGATGACCGATTGTCAGGTCCTGGTCTTCCATCGCCGCGACGTGCTGCCGGTGCTGGAACGGCACGCCGATATCTGCCTGATGCTGATCCGTATTTTGTGCGAGCGGCTGCGCCGCACGAGCGCACAAGTCGAAGACGTGCTGTTTCGGCATTTGGAGGCGCGGATCGCCAAGGCGCTGCTGCAGCTCGCCGAGCACGCGGCCGGGCCCGGCGGCCGCGGCACGCCGCTCGATTTGCATCTTTCGCAACGCGATCTCGGCAATATCGTCGGCAGCACGCGTGAGAGCGTCAACAAGCAGCTGCAAATCTGGCAACGCGCCGGCCTGGTCGATGTCGCCAAGGGAATGATCCTGATCCGCAACGCAGCGGCGATCCAACAACTGGTCTGATGTTGTCCGGTTTCGCGGCCACGGCACCTGCTTCCGCTGCAACGAAGGTTGCGCCGCGGCCGGAAAGCTGGATCAAGACGACACCCTTTGGGCTTTATTGCGAGCCGGGCGATTTCTACATCGATCCGGTACGGCCGGTGGCGCGCGCCGTCGTCACTCACGGGCATGGCGACCACGCCCGCCGCGGCAACGAGAGCGTGCTGGCAACGTCGGCGACATTGGCGATCATGCGGGCGCGCTATGGCGCTGAAGCCGGCACCTCGCTGCAAGCGCTCGACTATGGCGAGCCGCTCGCCGTCGGCGGGGTCTCGGTGCGGCTGCTGCCGGCGGGCCACGTGCTCGGCAGTGCGCAGGTCGTGCTCGACTACGGCGGCGGCCGGGTCGTCGTCTCGGGCGATTACAAGCGTCGGCCGGACCCGACCTGCGCGCCGTTCGAGCCGTGCAATTGCGACGTGTTCATCACCGAGGCGACCTTTGCCCTGCCGGTGTTCCGTCATCCACCCGACGGCGATGAAATCGACAAGCTGCTGCATTCGTTGATGTTGTTTCCTACGCGCTGCCACCTTATCGGGGCCTACGCGCTCGGCAAATGCCAGCGCGTTTTGGCGCTGCTGCGACGCGCCGGCTACGAGGAGCCTGTCTATCTGCACGGCGCGCTGCTCGGATTGACCGAGCTTTATGAAAATCTCGGTGTGCACCTCGGTCCGGTTCTGCCCGCAACCGGTGTCGCAAGCGAAGCGCTGCGCGGTCGGATTGTGCTGGCGCCGCCGGCCGCCAAGGCCGATCCGTGGGCGCGGCGACTGCCCGACCCGGTGGTGGCAATGGCCTCCGGGTGGATGCGAGTGCGGCAGCGGGCCAAGGCGGCCGGCGTCGAGCTGCCGCTGGTGATCTCCGACCATGCCGATTGGGACGAGCTGACGTCGACCATCGGCGAGGTTGCCGCCGGCGAAGTTTGGGTCACGCATGGCCGCGAGGAGGCGCTGGTGCATTATGCGGCAAAAGCCGGCTATCGTGCTCGCGCCTTGTCACTCCTCGGCTTTGACGAAGACGAATGACGGGCGGGAGCCGGACGCGTTTCGGGAGGTCGCAACGCCTCTGGCGAGGCGGCTACCGCAAGAACAGCTTGAGGAGCACGCCGACAAGCAGAGCGGCGATCAGCCCGAGCTGCCATTGCTGAAAATTCAGGCGCGCCGTAAGCGTGGCGACGGCGGTGTCGAGGTCGTGCTTTGCCGTCGCTGCCACCGCTTCGATGTCGCGCCGCAGCGCCGCCGATACGGCTGCGATGTCGCTCCGCAGCGCCGTCGATGCGGCTTCGATGTCGCGCCGCAGCGCCGCTGATGCGGCTTCGATGTCGCTTCGCAGCGCTGTCGATGCGGTTTCGATGTCGAGCTTTGTCGATACTGATAGGGCTTCGATGTCGCGCTTTGTCGTTACTGATAGGGCTTCGATGTCGTGCTTTGTCGCCACCGCTACGGCTTCGATGTCGCGCCGTAACGCCTCGATATCGCGCTCGGTCGCCGCCGATGCGGCTTCGACGTCGTGCCGCAGCGCTTCGATCTCGCGTCGCAGCGCCTCGATGTCGCGCTTTTCGGCGATCTCGCCGGTTAAGGCTTCGGCGAGCGCGCCGGCCGTGGCCTCGGCTTGCGCGCCTGGCATGCCGGCCTCGCGCAGCGACCGTGCGAGCTTCAAGGTATCGAAGACGGCCATCTCGGATTGCGCTTTAGCGAACCGGCTCGGGCGGTTTTAGCACGCCGCGGCGGATCTGGTCGCGCTCGATCGATTCGAAGAGCGCGCGGAAGTTGCCTTCGCCAAATCCGTCATTGCCTTTACGCTGAATGATCTCGAAAAAAATCGGTCCGATCACCGTCTCGGTAAAGATCTGCAGCAACAGGCCTTGACCGGCGCCCGGAGCGCCGTCGATCAGGATGCGGTCGCGGGCGAGCCGCGCCAGATCCTCGCCATGTCCCGGCACCCGCCGATCAACCGCCTCGTAGTAAGTATCAGGGACCGGCATGAAAGCGACGCCACGCGCGCGCAACGCCTCGACCGTCGCATAGATGTCATCGGTGGCGAGCGCAATGTGCTGGATGCCCTCGCCGTGATAGGCGGCGAGATATTCGGCGATTTGCGATTTGTCGTCGGCGCTCTCGTTGATCGGGATGCGGATCTTGCCGTCCGGGCTGGTCATCGCTTTCGAGCGCAACCCGGTCAGCTGCCCCTCGATATCGAAATAGCGGATTTCGCGAAAGTTGAAGAGCCGTTCATAAAATTCGGCCCACAGCCCCATCCGCCCGCGATGGACGTTATGGGTCAGGTGGTCGATGCGGGCGAGCCCGACCGCACGCGGCGAGATGCCCTCGTCGAGTGGCACGAAATCGACGTCGTAGATCGTGCGCCCGCCATAGCGGTCGACGAGGTAAATCAGGCTGCCGCCGATCCCTTCGATCGCCGGGATGTTCAATTCCATCGGCCCGACCTTGCCGTGCACCGGTTTGGCGCCGTGCGCGATTGCGCGCTCATAAGCCTTGGCAGCGTCGGCGACGCGAAATGCGATCGCGCACACCGAGGGCCCGTGCAGCCGGGCAAAGGCCTGGGCAAAGCTCCCGGGTTCGGCGTTCAGGATGAAATTGACGTCGCCCTGCTTGTAGAGTGTGACGTGCTTCGAACGGTGGCGCGCCGCGGCGGCAAATCCCATCCGCTCGAACAGCGCCGCCAGCGCCTGCGGGTCCGGGCCGGTATATTCGACAAATTCGAACCCGTCCGTCGCCATCGGGTTGTCCCACAAATCCGCACCTTGCCACTCCGCCGTCATCGCACCCTCCGATCTCTGACGCCTCCCGTCGAAATAAGCCGAACGTTCGGCCGCCTCGACCACCCCGCTTTGCGCCATATATAGGTGCGGTCGTGTCACGGAGGCCGAGGCATGAAATTCGGGCTGTTCGGTGGAGCGCGGGCAAAAGGCGGGCCAGCCGGCGACAGCTCCGCCTATCACGACTTCGTCAATTATGTCGTCGAGGCCGAGCGGCTTGGCTTTTCGAGCGTGTTTCTGGTCGAGCATCATTTCACCGGGTTCGGCCAGGTCTCGGCATCGATGAGCCTGCTAGCCTTTCTCGCGGCGCGCACCGAGCGCATCCGGCTCGGCACCGCGGTCGTCGTGCTCCCTTGGCACAATCCGATCCTCGTCGCCGAGCAGGCGGCGACCCTTGACCTCCTATCCAACGGGCGCCTCGATTTCGGCGTCGGCAAGGGCTATCGCGCCTACGAGTTCGCCGGCTTCTGCATCGCCCCGGAAGAAGCGGACGAGCGCTTCGACGAGGCGATGGCGATAATCCGCAAGGCGTGGACCTCGCCCGGCCGGTTCTCCTACCAAGGCAAGCGCTGGCGGTTCGACAATGTCGTCGTCGAGCCGAGCCCGGTCCAGCAACCGCATCCGCCGTTCTGGCTCGGCGCCGGCAGTGCTGAATCGATCCGCCGCGCCGCACGCGAAGGCTACAATCTCTTGCTCGACCAGATCGCCCCGACTGATTTGATTATCGAGCGGGTCGCCACCTTCCGCGCGGAATGCGAGCGGGTCGGCCGGCGCTGGGACCCGATGTCGGTTGGCGTCACCCGGGGCTTGCAGATCGTTCACAACGAGGACGAACGCAAACACGCGATCGCCACCCGGCGCCAGGTCTTGAAGAACATCGGCGACCTCGCCCGCGGCCCCGGCGCCGAGCGCTATGCCCAAATCAAGGAAAAAGAGGACGCCTTTGTGCTTGACGACGCACCGCTCCTCGGCACGCCCGAAGAGATCATCGCCCGGCTGAAGCGGCTCGAAGCGGGCGGCGTCGAAAACGTATTGTTCGCCGCCCCCGGCGCGTCGGTTGCCCATTTGCGGACCTTCGCCGAAGAGATCATGCCGGCCTTCGCCGACTCTCCACTGGTCCTGGCCCAAGTCTAAGGCAGAACGTTTCGCAATGCGGCGCAGGGCGGTGGGTTGCGGTCGAAGCGGTCCGCTCCCATCATCGGAGGATGCAGGAATTTACCGTGCGCCCGGACCCCGACGATCCGCGGTTGACCCGGGCTGTCGCCGGCGTCGACCAGGACGGCAACGCCGTCGAGACGCGGGTCGTCATGGAGCGGCCGCTGACCCTGTTTTTGAACGCGCGGGAGATCGTCACGATGATGACGATTGGCGATCATCCCGACTGGCTCGCGGTCGGCTATCTCGTGAACCAGAACATGCTGCGGGCCGAGGACCGGATCACCGGCATCGATTACGACGAGGAGCTCGAAACTGTCGTCGTGCGCACCGCGGGCGAAACCGATTTTGAGGATAAATTGAAGAAGAAGACGCTGACTTCGGGCTGCGCCCAGGGCACCGTCTTTGGCGATTTGATGGAAAAGTTCGAGGAGGTGAAGCTCGATCCGGATGCAGTGCTGCGCACCTCCTGGCTCTATGCGCTGTCGCGCAAGATCAACACTGCGCCCAGCCTTTACCTCGCCGCCGGTGCCATCCATGGCTGCGTCCTGTGCGAGGAGGACCGGCCGCTCCTCTATATGGAGGATGTCGGCCGGCACAATGCGATCGACAAGATCGCCGGCTATATGCGGCTCAATCAGGTATCGCCCGCTGGCAAGATTTTTTACACGACCGGGCGGCTGACCTCGGAGATGGTGATCAAGACCGTGCAAATGGGGATCCCGATCCTCGTTTCGCGATCGGGCTTTACCGCGTGGGGTGTGGACCTGGCGCGCCAGGCCGGGCTCACCCTGATCGGGCGCGCCAAGGGCAAGCGGTTTGTCGCGCTTTCCGGCGGAGAACGCATCGTCTTCGACGGTGATCCGCGCCAAGTCGCCGACGAGCACCCGCGCCTTCAGCGCAAGGCGAGCCGCGCTGAGGAGGAGGCCGCGTGACGGTCGTCGGGCTGTTGCTCGCCGGCGGCCAGTCGCGCCGCATGGGCGGCGGCGACAAAGCGCTGCGCGCGCTCGGCGGAGTGACCTTGCTCGGTCGGGTGATCGATCGGCTGCGGCCGCAGGTTGCCGTCTTGGTGCTGAACGCCAATGGCGACCCGGCCCGTTTTGCCGGTTTCGGCCTGCCTGTCGCAGCCGACAGCGTTCCCGATTTTGCCGGGCCGCTCGCCGGGGTGTTGGCCGGGCT